>NZ_JADBQK010000006.1:257633-380034 GCF_014895885.1 Enterobacter cloacae complex sp. P17RS | reverse complement strand
GTCTCGTTTCCCGCTCCAAATTCTTCTTCATCTCTAAAATATCCACAGCGAAAAGACGCGCTGGGGACGTTTTCTATTGCATCTGAAATACTCTTGTAAACAGAGTTATCCACAGAATTCTCGCTTTACCCAAACCGTACAGAAAGTTAGCAGGGTGAATAATATCTTCCCAACTTACTGTATTAATTGGATAAAATTTCATTTCAAAATGTTATTGAGATCACTTGACCTCTTCTCAAGTCCAGATGGCGCTTGAGTTTTTATTTTTATACACAGGCTGTGAATATATCACGCATCCCGCGTAAGCCCTTTTTCAATCACCCTAACCAGCCGCTGTTTCTTAGGAAGCTGCACCTCGACCACGCAGGCATTTCGCTTCTCGATTTGCTGCGCAATCGCCCATTCTATGTGTTCATCAAGAAGTGGGTGCTCACCTCTACGGCTTTCGAGCGCCTGAATATTCGCTTCATCCCACGGGGCATTGCCCAGCGCGACGGCCACGTTTCGCAGCCAGCGCAGGTGGCCGATACGCCGAATAGCGGAACCTTCCGTCACCTTCAGGAACCAGGCTTCGGTCCAGGCGAACAGCTCAAGAAGCTGTGGCGCATGCAGCGCTTTACGCGGGCTGAAGTCCTCTTCGTCCGTCAGCTGTGAATAGCGGTTCCACGGGCAAATCAGCTGGCAGTCGTCGCAGCCGTAGATCCGGTTGCCGATAAGCGGTCGGAATTCTTCCGGGATCGCCCCTTCGAGTTCGATGGTGAGATATGAAATACAGCGGCGCGCATCGACGGTGTACGGCTCAACGATGGCGCCCGTCGGGCAGATGGTCATGCAGGCCACGCAGCGGCCACAGCCTTCCTCCACCGGGCCATCTACCGGCAGGGGTAAATCTATCAGCAGCTCACCGAGGAAGAAGAACGATCCGGCGTCGCGGCTCAGGATAAGTGAGTGTTTACCTGTCCAGCCAAGTCCGGCTTTTTCGGCGATCGGGCGCTCAAGAACAGGCGCGGAATCGACAAAGGGTCTAAAATTCAGCGAATCACAGTGCTGCTGAATGGTTTCCCCGAGTTTTTTTAAGCGGTTACGCAGAAGCTTATGGTAATCACGTCCCAGAGCGTACCGGCTGACGTAACCCAGGGAGGGATTTTTTAGCGTGCGCGCAAAGGCCGCGTTGGCAGGCAGGTAGTTCATGCGCACGCTGATGACGCGTAGTGTACCCGGTAAAAGTTCATGTGGACGGGCGCGCATCATGCCGTGACGCGCCATCCACTCCATTTCTCCGTGGTATTGTTTGTCCAGCCAGGCCTGCAGTTTTGGCTCGCTGGCAGAGAGGTCGGTATCGGTAATGCCTACCTTCTGGAAGCCAAGCTCAGCACCCCACTGTTTTATTTTTTGCGCTAATTCATTGAGATCGAGGGGCTGTGACATGACGGACCATACGGTGAAGAAAAACCCCGCAAGTATACCACATTCCATCTGGCATGCGGACGACCTCCGGCGCGCCGAAAAAGAGGCCGCAGACAGTCTCGGCATTACCCTTTATGAACTGATGCAGCGCGCGGGAGAGGCGGCGTTTAACGTTGCCCGCAGCGCGTACCCGCAGTCCACTCACTGGCTGATTTTGTGCGGGCACGGCAATAACGGCGGCGACGGCTACGTCGTTGCGCGTCTTGCCGTTGCGGCCGGTCTCCGCGTTACCCTGCTGGCGCTGGAGAGTGATAAGCCCCTGCCGGAAGAGGCCTGCGCGGCGCGGGAGGCATGGCTGAACGCAGGCGGCGTGATTCATGCTCCTGATCTCGTCTGGCCGGAAGATGTTGATCTGATTGTTGATGGTCTGCTGGGGACCGGGCTACGCAGCGCGCCTCGCGAAAACATTGCCGCGCTTATTGAACACGCTAACGGGTACTCTGCGCCGGTCGTCGCGCTGGATATTCCGTCGGGCCTCATCGCACAGACCGGCGCGACGCCTGGCGCCGTTATTCAGGCTGCGCACACCGTGACCTTTATCGCCCTGAAGCCGGGCCTGTTAACCGGAAAAGCGCGGGATGTGGTCGGCGTATTGCACCATAACGCGCTGGGGCTGGAGAGCTGGCTCGTTGGACAGGAAACGCTCCTGTCGCGCTTTGATTCCTCGCAGCTAAAAGAGTGGCTTCCGCCGCGCCGCCCAACGTCTCACAAGGGCGACAACGGCAGACTGGTGATTATTGGTGGCGATCGCGGTACGGCAGGCGCGGTTCGCATGACCGGTGAGGCGGCACTTCGCAGCGGTGCCGGGTTAGTGCGAGTACTCACTCGCATTGAAAATATTGCGCCAATCATCACAGCCCGACCGGAACTGATGGTCCATGAGCTTACGCCCCAGACGCTGGAAGAAAGCCTCGAATGGGCGGATGTGGTGGTTATTGGTCCCGGGCTTGGGCAACAGACATGGGGTAAACAGGCCCTGCAAAAGGTCGAGAATTTTCGTAAACCGATGTTGTGGGATGCCGACGCGCTTAACCTTCTGGCAATAAATCCGGATAAGCGTCACAATCGCATTCTGACGCCACACCCCGGCGAAGCCGCGCGCCTGCTTAACTGCAGCGTGGCAGAAATTGAAAGCGATCGCTTACTTTCTGCTCAGCGTCTGGTAAAACGTTACGGAGGTGTTGCCGTTTTGAAAGGGGCAGGCACCGTTGTCGCCAGTGACGAGACGCAGGGCATTATTGATGCCGGAAATGCGGGCATGGCGAGCGGCGGTATGGGCGATGTGCTTTCAGGCATCATCGGCGCATTGCTTGGACAGAAACTTCCCCTTTATGATGCAGCCTGTGCGGGCTGCGTGGCCCACGGCGCGGCAGCTGACAGGCTTGCTGCGCGGGAGGGGACACGCGGTATGCTGGCCACCGATCTCTTTTGCACGCTGCGGCGTGTTGTTAACCCGGATGTGATTGACGTAGAAAATGACTAATCGAGCGATTCCTTTACCTGATGAACAAGCCACTTTAGATCTCGGCAAGCGCGTGGCGCAGGCCTGTCAGGGGGCAACCGTCATTTATCTGTATGGCGATTTAGGTGCGGGTAAAACCACCTTCAGCCGGGGTTTTTTGCAGGCGTTAGGGCATAACGGGAACGTGAAAAGCCCTACCTACACGCTGGTCGAGCCGTACACCCTCGACAATCTTATGGTGTACCACTTTGATTTATACCGCCTTGCGGATCCTGAGGAGCTGGAATTTATGGGGATCCGTGATTATTTTGCCAACGACGCCATCTGCCTGGTGGAGTGGCCGCAACAAGGTGCGGGTGTGCTGCCTGACCCGGATGTCGAAATTCACTTAGATTACCAGGCTCAAGGGCGTGAGGCTCGCATCAGTGCGGTTTCCTCATCAGGGTGTTCCTTACTGGCGCGTCTCGCCGGTTAAGAGTAGGGATGACGGGATGATTAGTCGCGTTAAAGGTTGGGTGTTGGCTGCGACGGTGCTGCTGTGCGCGCACGCCGGGGCGGCAAGCCTTTCGGATATTCAGGTGTCAAACGGCGAAAGCCAGGCGCGGATTACGTTCAGCTTTATGGGCGACCCTGAATACGCGTTTTCACAGCCAGACAGCCACAGCGTGGCGCTGGATATCAAACAGACAGGCGTGATCCAGGGGCTACCGCTGCGGTTCAGCGGTAACAACCTGGTGAAAAGTATCCGCTCGGGTACCCCTCAGGACAGCCAGTCACTGCGCCTGGTGGTCGATCTGACCGAAAAGGGCAAAACGAAGGCGGTGAAGCAGCAAAACGGGGCGAACTATACGGTGGTCTTCACCATCAATGCCGATGTTCCGCCGCCTCCGCCGCCACCGGTTGTCGCGAAACGCGTGGAAGAGCCGGTGTATACGCCTCGCCCATCGGAACCTGCGCGTAATCCGTTTAAATCGCAGAACGATCGCATCACCGCGGCAACCAGCAGTAACACGGTAACGCGTCCGGCGGTCAGCGCACGGCGTACGGTCAGCGGTGACAAAGTGATTATCGCCATTGATGCCGGGCACGGTGGACAGGATCCTGGAGCGATTGGCCCGGGCGGCACGCGAGAGAAAAATGTCACTATTGCGGTGGCCCGCAAGCTGCGGACGCTGTTAAACGATGATCCGATGTTTAAAGGCGTACTAACCCGCGACGGCGACTATTTTATCTCTGTGATGGGCCGCTCAGACGTGGCGCGTAAGCAAAACGCCAATTTCCTGGTCTCCATTCACGCGGATGCCGCACCGAACCGTAACGCGACGGGCGCCTCGGTATGGGTCCTGTCGAACCGCCGGGCAAACAGCGAAATGGCCAACTGGCTGGAAGAGCATGAGAAACAGTCTGAACTGTTAGGCGGCGCGGGTGATGTGCTGGCAAACAGCCAGTCTGACCCATACCTCAGCCAGGCGGTGCTGGATTTACAATTCGGTCATTCTCAGCGCGTCGGGTATGATGTCGCCACTAACGTATTGAACCAGTTGCAGGGCATCGGGGCATTGCATAAGCGCCGCCCTGAACATGCGAGCCTGGGCGTTCTGCGCTCGCCGGATATTCCGTCAATTCTGGTAGAGACGGGCTTTATCAGCAATAACAGTGAAGAGCGCCTGCTGGGCAGCGACAGCTATCAGCAGCAAATTGCCGAAGCGATTTATAACGGTTTACGTAAATATTTTGAGGCGCATCCTCTGCAGTCCGCGCCGCAGGGCGGAGCAGCCCAGACGGCCAGCGCCGCGCAGCCGGGTGGGTTGACCGCCACAAATTAAGGAGAATTCATGCCGATTCAGGTTCTGCCGCCGCAGCTCGCGAACCAAATCGCCGCCGGTGAGGTGGTGGAACGCCCTGCGTCGGTGGTGAAGGAGCTGGTTGAAAATAGCCTCGATGCGGGCGCCACCCGCATTGATATTGATATCGAACGCGGCGGCGCAAAGCTTATCCGCATTCGCGACAACGGCTGCGGCATCAAAAAAGAGGAGCTGGCGCTGGCGCTGGCGCGTCATGCCACCAGTAAAATTGCCTCTCTGGATGACCTGGAAGCGATTATCAGCCTCGGTTTTCGCGGCGAAGCGCTGGCCAGTATCAGCTCGGTTTCTCGTTTAACGCTGACCTCCCGCACCGCTGAACAGCAGGAAGCCTGGCAGGCCTACGCTGAAGGTCGGGATATGGACGTCACGGTCAAACCCGCGGCGCACCCTGTCGGTACTACGCTGGAAGTTCTGGACCTGTTCTACAATACTCCCGCCCGCCGCAAGTTTATGCGTACCGAAAAAACCGAGTTCGGCCATATCGACGAGATCATCCGCCGAATTGCGCTCGCCCGTTTCGACGTCACCATCAACCTCAGCCATAACGGCAAGGTGATGCGCCAGTACCGCGCGGTGGCTGAAGGTGGTCAGAAAGAGCGACGGTTAGGCGCTATCTGCGGGACGCCGTTCCTGGAGCAGGCGTTGGCTATCGAGTGGCAGCACGGCGATCTGGCTTTACGCGGCTGGGTGGCCGATCCGAACGCCAGTAGCGCGGCGTATTCTGAAATTCAGTATTGCTACGTGAACGGCCGCATGATGCGCGACCGCCTCATTAACCACGCCATTCGCCAGGCCTGCGAAGACAAGCTCGGGGCCGATCAGCAACCGGCCTTTGTGCTTTATCTGGAGATCGACCCGCATCAGGTGGATGTCAACGTCCATCCTGCCAAGCATGAAGTACGGTTCCATCAGTCGCGTCTGGTGCATGATTTTATCTACCAGGGCGTGCTGAGCGTGCTGCAACAGCAGCTTGAACCCACGCTGCCGCTGGAAAAAGAAGACTCCGCACCGCGCCCCATTCCGGAAAACCGTGTCGCGGCAGGCCGCAACCATTTTGCGGAGCCTGCCGTCGCGCGTGAACCAGACGCCCCGCGTTTTTCCTCTGCAGGAGCCGCGCCGCGTCCGACGGGCGTGAACTACCCGAACGCTCAGCCCGGTTATCAGAAGCAGCAGGGGGCGCTGTACCGTAAACTGCTGGAAACGCCCGCAGTCGAGCGCAAAGAGCACGTTTCGGTGGCGACACCTTCCCTTGAAGGCCATAGCCAGAGTTTTGGCCGGGTGCTGACGATTATCGCACCGGATATGGCCCTGCTTGAGCGCGACGGCAAACTGCTGCTTCTGGCGCTGCCGGTTGCCGAACGCTGGCTCAAGCAGGCGCAACTGACGCCGGGGGAAAATGCGGCCTGTGCGCAGCCGTTATTGATCCCGGTTCGCCTGAAAATATCCGCTGAAGAAACAAGGGTATTGCAGCGTGCAGAGGCCCAGCTGACGCAAATGGGCATTGAAATTGTGCTCGAACCACAACATGTGACAATTCGCGCAGTGCCTTTACCCTTACGCCAACAAAATTTACAAAACTTGATTCCTGAACTGATAGGCTACCTGGCGCAGCAAACATCGTTGGAGGCTGCCAACACCGCGCAGTGGATCGCCCGCCATCTGGCCAGCGAACATTCACCGTGGAGTATGGCGCAGGCGATTACCGTGCTGGCGGAGGTGGAACGCCTCTGCCCACAGCTGGTGAAAGCGCCGCCGGGTGGGTTATTACAACCTGTTGATTTAAAAACGGCGATGACCGCCCTGAAACATGACTGACGTAAGCAAGGCGAGCCTGCCAAAGGCAATTTTTTTAATGGGCCCAACGGCCTCTGGCAAAACAGCGTTAGCCATTGAGTTACGTAAAGTTTTGCCTGTAGAGTTGATTAGCGTTGACTCCGCCCTCATTTATCGGGGGATGGACATCGGCACGGCGAAGCCCGACGCAGACGAACTGCGTGCGGCACCGCACCGTTTGCTGGATATTCTCGACCCGGCAGAGGCTTACTCCGCAGCGGATTTCCGCCGGGATGCCTTAGCTGAGATGGCCGAGATAACGGCGGCGGGGCGTATACCGCTGTTGGTTGGCGGAACCATGCTCTACTTCAAGGCGCTGCTCGAAGGTTTATCACCCTTACCTTCTGCAGATCCTGAAATCAGAGCAAAGATTGAGCAGCAGGCGGCAGAGCAGGGGTGGGACGCATTGCATAAGCAACTGGCAGAGATTGACCCGGTTGCGGCGGCGCGAATCCATCCAAACGATCCGCAAAGGCTTTCCCGGGCACTGGAAGTTTTTTTCATTTCGGGTAAAACTTTAACGGAACTGACGCAAACGTCAGGAGACGCTCTGCCGTATCAGGTGCATCAGTTCGCCATCGCCCCGGCGAGCCGTGAACTGCTCCATCAACGAATTGAGCAGCGTTTTCATCAGATGTTGGCTTCAGATTTTGAAGCAGAAGTGCGGGCGCTATTTGCCCGTGGAGATTTGCATACGGATATGCCTTCCGTTCGTTGTGTGGGATACCGCCAGATGTGGTCGTATCTTGAAGGTGAGATTTCATACGATGAAATGGTTTATCGAGGTGTTTGCGCCACGAGACAGTTAGCGAAGCGCCAGATCACTTGGTTGCGCGGTTGGGAGGGGGTTCACTGGTTAGACAGTGAAAAACCGCAACAGGCGTTAAACGATGTGATTGAGGTTGTTGGTGATATCGCCCACTGAATGTGTACAATTGAGACGTATCGTGCGCAATTTTTCAGAATCGCAAGGTTCTAAGTACAAAACAAGCATATAAGGAAAAGATAGAATGGCTAAGGGGCAATCTTTACAAGATCCGTTCCTGAACGCATTGCGTCGGGAACGTGTTCCAGTTTCTATTTATTTGGTGAATGGTATTAAGCTGCAAGGTCAGATTGAGTCTTTCGATCAGTTCGTGATCCTGTTGAAAAACACGGTCAGCCAGATGGTCTACAAGCACGCTATCTCTACTGTTGTTCCGTCCCGTCCGGTCTCTCATCACAGCAATAACGCTGGCGGCGGCACAGGCAGTAACTACCATCATGGCAGCAACGCGCAGGGTTCTTCTGCTCCTGCGCAGGACAGCGACGAGACCGAATAAGGTTTTAGCTGTTATCCACACGGGGAGCCAGGGATCCTGCGTTCCCCGCTGATCTTTTTAGAGAGGTTTACGCTTGTTTGACCGTTATGATGCCGGTGAGCAGGCGGTGCTGGTACACATCTATTTTTCGCAAGACAAAGATATGGAAGACCTCCAGGAGTTTGAATCTCTGGTCTCTTCCGCCGGTGTCGAAGCAATGCAGGTGATTACCGGTAGCCGTAAAGCGCCGCACCCAAAGTATTTTGTTGGTGAAGGTAAAGCAGTAGAAATTGCGGATGCCGTAAAAGCAACCGGCGCGTCAGTCGTGTTGTTTGATCATGCGCTGTCTCCAGCCCAGGAGCGCAACCTGGAAGCTCTCTGCGAATGCCGTGTTATCGATCGCACGGGATTGATTTTAGACATTTTTGCTCAGCGTGCCCGTACCCACGAGGGGAAACTGCAGGTTGAGCTGGCGCAGTTGCGCCATCTGGCGACGCGTCTGGTGCGTGGCTGGACCCACCTTGAAAGACAAAAAGGCGGGATTGGTTTGCGCGGTCCGGGTGAAACCCAGCTCGAAACCGACCGCCGTTTGCTGCGTGGCCGTATTACCCAGATCCTCTCACGTCTGGAACGTGTCGAGAAACAGCGTGAACAGGGGCGTCGGGCGCGAACCAAAGCCGACATCCCCACGGTGTCGCTGGTGGGCTATACCAACGCCGGTAAATCCACCCTGTTTAACCAGATAACCGAGGCCCAGGTGTATGCCGCAGACCAGCTGTTTGCGACCCTGGACCCGACGCTGCGCCGCATTGACGTTGCAGACGTGGGTGAAACAGTGCTGGCGGATACCGTAGGGTTTATCCGCCATCTGCCGCACGATCTGGTGGCGGCGTTTAAGGCGACGTTGCAGGAGACGCGTCAGGCGACCCTGCTGCTGCACGTGATTGATGCGGCTGACGTACGCGTGCAGGAGAACATCGATGCGGTGAACGTGGTGCTGGAAGAAATTGACGCCCACGAAATTCCCACCCTGTTGGTGATGAATAAGATCGATATGCTGGAGGATTTCGAACCGCGTATCGACCGTGATGAAGAGAACAAACCGATTCGGGTCTGGCTTTCTGCTCAGGCCGGAATCGGTGTGCCACTGCTTTTCCAGGCTTTGACAGAACGTCTTTCCGGTGAGGTAGCTCAGCACACGCTGCGACTGCCGCCACAGGAAGGCAGGCTGCGCAGCCGGTTTTATCAGCTTCAGGCGATAGAAAAAGAGTGGATGGAGGATGACGGCAGCGTGGGGATGCAGGTGCGTATGCCGATCGTTGACTGGCGTCGCCTCTGTAAACAAGAACCTGCGCTGGCGGACTATATCGTCTGATCAGAAAGGGGAAGCCTGAAAAATTCGCCCTTGCATAACAAATATGGAGCATATACATGGCGTGGAATCAGCCCGGTAATAACGGACAAGACCGCGACCCGTGGGGAAGCAGCAATAATCAAGGCGGCAACTCTGGGGGAAATGGCAACAAAGGTGGTCGCGAGCAGGGGCCGCCGGATCTGGATGATATCTTCCGCAAGCTGAGCAAAAAGCTTGGTGGCCTTGGCGGAGGAAAAGGTTCTGGCTCGGGTGGCAGTTCCAGCCAGGGGCCGCGCCCGCAATTAGGTGGCCGTCTGGTGGGCATCGTTGCTGCCGGGCTGGTGATCGTCTGGGCTGCCAGCGGGTTCTACACCATTAAAGAAGCAGAACGCGGCGTGGTCACCCGTTTCGGTAAGTTCAGCCACCTGGTTGAGCCGGGCCTGAACTGGAAGCCGACCTTCATTGACGACGTGACTGCGGTAAACGTGGAATCCGTCCGTGAACTGGCCGCTTCCGGCGTGATGCTGACGTCTGACGAGAACGTGGTGCGCGTCGAGATGAACGTGCAGTACCGCGTGACCGACCCTGAGCGTTATCTGTTTAGCGTGACCAGCGCCGATGACAGCCTGCGTCAGGCGACCGACAGCGCCCTGCGTGGTGTGATCGGCAAATACACCATGGACCGCATCCTGACCGAAGGTCGTACCGTTATTCGTAGCGATACCCAGCGCGAGCTGGAAGAGACGATTCGTCCGTACAACATGGGTATCACCCTGCTGGACGTCAACTTCCAGGCTGCACGTCCGCCGGAAGAGGTGAAGGCCGCGTTTGACGATGCGATTGCTGCCCGTGAAAACGAACAGCAGTACATCCGCGAAGCAGAAGCGTACACCAACGAAGTTCAGCCGCGTGCTAACGGTCAGGCGCAGCGTATTCTGGAAGAGGCGCGTGCGTATAAGACCCAGACCATCCTGGAAGCTCAGGGTGAAGTGGCTCGCTTCGCGCGCATCCTGCCGGAATACAAAGCCGCCCCGGAAATTACCCGCGAGCGTCTGTATATCGAGACTATGGAAAAAGTGCTGAGCCACACCCGCAAAGTGCTGGTTAACGACAGCAAAGGCGGAAACCTGATGGTTCTGCCGCTGGATCAGATGCTGAAAGGCGGTTCTGCACCGGCAGCGAAAGACACCAGCGGAGCGAACAACCTGCTGCGTCTGCCGCCAGCCTCATCAGGCAGCTCCAGCGCGAACACAACGCCTTCTTCGAACGATGGTGACATTATGGACCAACGCCGTGCTAACGCGCAGCGTAACGACTACCAGCGTCAGGGGGAATAAGGATGCGTAAGTCAGTTATTGCGATCATCGTCATCGTACTGGTCGTGCTGTATACCTCGATCTTTGTGGTGAAAGAGGGCGAGCGTGGGATCAAGTTCCAGTTCAGCAGCGTCGTGCGTGATGGCGACAAACGTCCGGTGATTTACGAGCCGGGCCTGCACTTCAAGGTGCCGTTCATTCAGTCTGTGAAAACGCTCGATGCACGTATCCAGACCATGGATAACCAGGCCGACCGTTTCGTGACTAAAGAGAAGAAAGACCTGATCGTTGATTCTTACATCAAATGGCGCATCAGCGATTTCAGCCGTTACTTCCTGGCAACGGGCGGCGGTGACGTGTCTCAGGCAGAAGTGCTGCTGAAACGTAAGTTCTCTGACCGTCTGCGCTCCGAGATTGGTCGTCTTGATGTGAAAGACATCGTGACCGACTCCCGCGGTCGTCTGACCCTGGAAGTGCGCGATGCGCTGAACTCCGGTACAGCGGGCACCGAAGACGAAGTGGCAACGCCAGCAGCGGATGACGCGATTGCTAAAGCGGCCGAACGCGTTCAGGCTGAAACCAACGGTAAAGTGCCGGTGATCAACCCGAACAGTATGGCAGCGCTGGGTATCGAAGTGGTTGACGTGCGTATCAAGCAGATCAACCTGCCAGCGGAAGTGTCCGAGGCGATCTACAACCGTATGCGCGCCGAGCGTGAAGCGGTAGCCCGTCGTCACCGTTCACAGGGTCAGGAAGAGGCTGAAAAACTGCGTGCGGCAGCGGACTATGAAGTGACCAAGACGCTGGCGGAATCTGAACGTCAGGGCCGTATCCTGCGCGGTGAAGGCGATGCGGAAGCGGCGAAGCTGTTTGCCGATGCATTCAGCCAGGATCCAGACTTCTACGCCTTTATCCGTAGCCTGCGCGCTTACGAGAATAGCTTTAAGAGCAACCAGGACGTGATGGTGCTCAGCCCGGACAGCGATTTCTTCCGTTATATGAAGACGCCGACCAACGCAACGCGATAAACTCAGGCTCGTTTGAGTATTCAAACCACCGCTCCCAACGGAGCGGTGGTTTTCTTTTATAAGGATGAAAAATGAATTCAACGATCTGGCTCGCGCTGGCCCTGGTTCTGGTGCTGGAAGGTCTCGGCCCGATGCTCTATCCGCGCGCGTGGCGTCGTATGATCGCTACCATGAGCCAGCTACCGGATAATATTTTGCGTCGTTTCGGCGGTGGTCTTGTGGTTGCCGGTATCGTTATCTACTACATGTTGAGGAAAACGATTGGCTGATCAAAAACTAGCCGCAATTGGCGTATTTTCAGGTCAAAAAGTGCTGTATATCTGAAAAAGCGATGGTAGAATCCATTTTTAAGCAAACGGTGATTTTGAAAAAAATGGGTAACAACGTCGTCGTACTGGGCACCCAATGGGGTGACGAAGGTAAAGGGAAGATTGTCGATCTTCTGACTGAACGGGCTAAATATGTTGTACGCTACCAGGGCGGTCACAACGCAGGCCATACTCTCGTAATCAACGGTGAAAAAACCGTCCTCCATCTTATTCCATCAGGCATTCTTCGCGAAAACGTCACCAGCATCATCGGTAACGGCGTTGTGCTGTCTCCTGCTGCGCTGATGAAAGAGATGAAAGGTCTGGAAGACCGTGGTATCCCTGTTCGTGAGCGTCTGCTGCTCTCCGAAGCCTGCCCGCTGATCCTGGACTATCACGTGGCGCTGGACGTGGCGCGTGAAAAAGCGCGTGGCGCGAAAGCGATCGGCACCACCGGTCGTGGTATCGGCCCGGCTTACGAAGATAAAGTTGCACGTCGCGGTCTGCGCGTCGGTGACCTCTTCGACAAAGCGACCTTCGCTGAAAAACTGAAAGAAGTGATGGAATATCACAACTTCCAGCTGGTGAACTTCTACAAAGCTGACGCTGTTGACTACCAGAAAGTGCTGGATGACGTCATGGCGATTGCAGACATTCTGACCGGTATGGTTGTTGATGTGTCCGATCTGCTGGACCAGGCGCGCAAGCGTGGCGATTTCGTCATGTTCGAAGGTGCGCAGGGTACGCTGCTGGACATCGACCACGGTACCTATCCGTACGTTACTTCTTCTAACACCACCGCGGGTGGCGTGGCGACCGGCTCTGGCCTGGGTCCACGTTATGTGGATTACGTTCTGGGCATCATCAAAGCGTACTCCACTCGCGTGGGTGCGGGTCCATTCCCGACCGAACTGTTTGATGAAACCGGCGAGTTCCTGTGCAAGCAGGGTAACGAGTTTGGCGCGACCACCGGTCGTCGTCGTCGTACCGGCTGGCTGGATGCGGTTGCCGTGCGTCGCGCAGTGCAGATCAACTCCCTGTCTGGCTTCTGCCTGACCAAGCTGGACGTGCTGGACGGCCTGAAAGAAGTGAAAATCTGCGTAGGTTACCGTATGCCAGATGGCCGCGAAGTGACCACCACTCCGCTGGCTGCTGACGACTGGGAAGGCATTGAGCCAATCTACGAAACCATGCCAGGCTGGTCTGAGACCACTTTCGGTGTGAAAGAGCGTAGCGGCCTGCCGCAGGCGGCGCTGGATTACATCAAGCGCATTGAAGAACTGACCGAAGTGCCGATCGATATTATTTCTACCGGCCCGGATCGTACTGAAACGATGATCCTGCGCGACCCGTTCGACGCATAATCTTCGTGACTGCTGGCCTGCGGGGAGACCCGTAGGCCAGATAAGCGTAGCGCCAACCGGCGACCGCTCCTGGATCTCCGCTTTTTCGCCCCGTCTGTCAAATAAATTAGCTGCTAACTATCTGGCTGGTTTATCATCATTAATGAATATCTCTGCGGTTTGACCGCGTTTTCCCTTTTTCCTGAGGTTGATGTGCAGTTAACAAGTTTCACCGATTACGGCTTACGCGCGCTGATTTACATGGCGTCGTTACCCGAAGGGAAGATGACCAGTATCTCTGAAGTCACAGAGGTATACGGTGTATCCCGTAATCATATGGTCAAAATAATCAATCAACTTAGCCGTGCCGGATACGTTGCTGCCGTCCGCGGGAAGAATGGAGGGATCCGTCTTGGTAAACCGGCACAGAGTATTCGTATCGGGGATGTGGTACGCGAGCTGGAGCCCTTGTCTCTGGTGAACTGCAGCAGCGCGTTCTGCCACATTACGCCCGCTTGCCGCCTGAAACAGGCGCTTTCAAAGGCCGTGCAAAGTTTTCTCAAGGAACTGGATAACTACACGCTGGCCGATTTGGTTGAAGAGAATCAACCGCTTTATAAATTATTGCTGGTGGAATGAAGAAAATTTCCACCGGAGCTGACAACGGAGGAACCGACATGTCACAAGATCCTTTCCAGGAACGCGAAGCCGAAAAATACGCGAATCCTATCCCCAGCCGCGAGTTCATCATTGAACACTTAACAAAACGCGAAAAACCCGCCAATCGTGAAGAACTTGCCGTTGAATTAAATATTGAAGGTGAAGAGCAAATTGAAGCCCTTCGCCGCCGCCTGCGCGCGATGGAGCGTGACGGGCAACTGGTCTTTACCCGCCGCCAGTGCTACGCGCTGCCGGAACGCCTCGATCTGCTGAAAGGGACCGTCATTGGTCACCGCGATGGCTTTGGCTTCCTGCGCGTGGAAGGCCGTAAGGACGACCTTTACCTCTCATCCGAACAGATGAAAATGTGCATCCACGGCGACCAGATCCTGGCGCAGCCGCTGGGTGCAGACCGTAAAGGCCGCCGCGAAGCACGCGTGGTTCGCGTGCTGGTGCCAAAAACCAGCCAGATTGTGGGCCGCTACTTTACCGATGCGGGCGTAGGCTTCGTGGTGCCTGACGACAGCCGTCTGAGCTTCGATATTCTGATCCCACCTGAAGAGGTGATGGGCGCGCGTATGGGCTTTGTGGTGGTGGTTGAACTCACCCAGCGTCCGACCCGTCGCACCAAAGCGGTCGGTAAAATCGTCGAAGTGCTGGGCGATAACATGGGCACCGGCATGGCCGTCGATATGGCGCTGCGTACCCATGAAATTCCGTACGTCTGGCCGAAAGCGGTCGAAGAGCAGATCGAAAACCTGCGCGAAGAAGTACCGGAAGAGTCCAAAGCGGGCCGTGTGGATCTCCGCTCCCTGCCGCTGGTCACCATTGATGGTGAAGACGCCCGCGACTTCGATGATGCCGTGTACTGCGAGAAAAAACGCGGCGGCGGATGGCGTCTGTGGGTGGCCATTGCTGACGTAAGCTATTACGTGCGTCCGCACACGCCGCTGGATAACGAAGCGCGCAGCCGTGGTACGTCGGTCTACTTCCCGTCGCAGGTGGTACCGATGCTGCCGGAAGTGCTCTCCAACGGCCTGTGCTCCCTGAACCCGCAGGTTGACCGTCTCTGTATGGTATGTGAGATGACCATCTCCACCAAAGGGCGCTTAACGGGCTACAAATTCTACGAAGCGGTAATGAGCTCGCACGCGCGTCTGACCTATACCAAGGTCTGGCATATGCTGCAGGGCGACCAGGACCTTCGCGAGCAGTACGCACCGCTGGTTAAACACATTGAAGAGCTGCATAACCTCTACAAAACGCTGGAGCAGGCGCGCGAAGAGCGCGGCGGGATCTCCTTTGAGAGCGAAGAAGCGAAGTTTATCTTCAACGCCGAGCGCCGCATTGAGCGTATCGAACAGACCCAGCGTAACGATGCGCACAAGCTGATCGAAGAGTGTATGATTCTGGCGAATATCTCGGCGGCACGCTTCGTTGAGAAAGCCAAAGAGCCTGCGCTGTTCCGTATTCACGATAAGCCGACCACGGAAGCCATTACGTCGTTCCGCTCCGTGCTGGCTGAGCTCGGCCTGGAGCTGCCTGGCGGTAATAAGCCTGAGCCACGCGATTACGCTGAACTGCTGGAATCCATTAGCGACCGTCCTGACGCAGAAATGCTGCAGACGATGCTGCTGCGCTCCATGAAGCAGGCGATTTACGATCCGGAAAACCGGGGGCACTTCGGCCTGGCGCTGCAGTCTTACGCGCACTTTACCTCGCCGATCCGTCGCTATCCGGATCTGTCACTGCACCGTGCGATCAAGTATCTGCTGGCGCACGAGCAGGGCCATAAAGGCAACACGACCGAAACCGGCGGCTATCACTACTCCATGGACGAAGTGCTGCAACTGGGTCAGCACTGTTCCATGACCGAGCGCCGTGCGGATGAAGCGACGCGCGACGTGGCGGACTGGCTGAAGTGTGACTTTATGCTGGATCAGGTGGGCAACGTCTTTAAGGGCGTGATTGCCAGCGTGACCGGCTTTGGTTTCTTCGTTCGTCTGGATGAGCTGTTTATCGACGGTCTGGTGCACGTCTCCAGCCTGGATAACGACTACTACCGCTTCGACCAGGTCGGCCAGCGTCTGATTGGCGAATCAGGCGGCCAGACCTACCGTCTGGGCGATCGCGTGGAAGTGAAGGTCGAAGCCGTGAATATGGACGACCGTAAAATCGACTTCAGCCTGATCTCCAGCGAGCGCGCGCCGCGTAACGTCGGTAAAACCGAGCGTGAAAGGGCGAAAAAAGGCGGAAACGGCAAAGCGAGCGGTAAACGTCGCCAGGCGGGCAAAAAGGTAAACTTCGAGCCGGACAGCGCGTTCCGCGGCGAGAAGAAACAGAAGCCAAAGGCGGCGAAGAAAGAGGCTCGCTCAGCGAAAAAGCCTTCCGCGAAGACGCAGAAAATCGCTGCCGCGACAAAAGCGAAGCGCGCAGCCAAGAAAAAGCAGGCGGAATAATTCTCCCCTCACCCTGACCCTCTCCCCAACCGGGAGAGGGGAAATACTTATTACGAGAACCATCAATGAGTGAAATGATTTACGGCATCCATGCGGTGCAGGCCCTTCTCGAGCGCGCACCGGAGCGTTTTCAGGAAGTGTTTATTCTGAAAGGGCGTGAAGACAAACGTCTGATGCCGCTGATCCACGCGCTGGAAGCGCAGGGCGTGGTGATCCAGCTGGCGAACCGCCAGTTCCTGGATGAGAAAAGCGAAGGCGCGGTGCACCAGGGGATCATTGCCCGCGTGAAGCCGGGCCGTCAGTATCAGGAAAACGATCTGCCGGATCTGATTGCTGAGCTGGAGAATCCGTTCTTCCTGATCCTCGATGGCGTCACCGATCCACATAACCTCGGCGCGTGCCTGCGCAGCGCGGATGCGGCGGGCGTGCACGCGGTGATCGTACCGAAAGATCGCTCTGCCCAACTGAACGCGACGGCGAAGAAAGTAGCCTGCGGCGCGGCGGAAAACGTTCCGCTGATCCGCGTGACCAACCTTGCGCGCACCATGCGTCTGCTGCAGGAAGAGAATATCTGGATCGTCGGTACCGCGGGCGAAGCGGATCATACTCTGTATCAGAGCAAAATGACCGGCCGTCTGGCGCTGGTGATGGGGGCGGAAGGTGAAGGCATGCGTCGTCTGACGCGCGAGCACTGCGACGAGCTGATCAGCATCCCGATGGCGGGCAGCGTGTCGTCTCTGAACGTTTCCGTTGCAACGGGTATCTGCCTGTTTGAAGCGGTGCGCCAGCGTAGCTGATTATTAATCTGTAAAAAAGCCACCCAATTCGGGTGGCTTTTTTTATGCCCTGGCTGGTAATATAACGACCGAAGTGATTTCGGCTTTTATAAATATATTTAAAACTAACACATGGATGAAATTATGAGATGGTCTCTCTCATCGCTTGCCGATGAATTGTCGCGCCGGCGCGATATTTATATTGATTTAAAAAATAACAATGATGTACTTATTATAAAAATGAATGAATATGGCGATTTGCCATTAAGTATTTTTATTACATCCCAGCAAATTATCATTGAAACCTATATATGTCCTGTTAATGACATTAAGCGCCAGGCTGACTTCAACCTCTTCTTATTACGTAATCAAAAAATGCTTCCCTTATCTTCTGTTGGAATTTCGCAAATTCAGCATGATGAATATTATGTCGCTTTTGGTGCCTTATCCGTAAGTTCTTCTCTTGAGGATATTATTCTGGAAATTACAACCCTTGCGGCGAATGCGCTGGATTTGGCTGAGCTTACACAAGAATTTATAAAGTAACAGGTAAGGGAAAGGTATGGGCATCTTGAAGAATCTTTTTACACTGGGTAAATCACTACTCAATCAGGCCGATGAAGCAATAGAAGAAGCGCAGGGCGTTCGGATGCTGGAGCAGCACATCCGGGATGCAAAAGCTGAGCTTGATAAAGCAGGCAAATCCCGGGTAGATCTGCTTGCCCGGGTGAAGCTCAGTAATGACAAGCTTTCCGAGTTGCGGGAGCGGAAGCAATATCTTGAGTCACGAGCGATAGAAGGAATGAGCAAGAATATTGATGCTGCGTTGCTAAACGAGGTTGCAGAAGAAATCGCCCGACTTGAGAATACCATTACTCGTGAAGCACAGGTTTTGGACTCTCTTGAAACCTCAAGAAATAATATTGAAAAAGCCGTAGCTATTACTTCACAACGTATTAATCAGTTTGAACAGCAGCTGGAGGTTGTTAAAGCCACGGAAGCCATGCAGCGGGCGCAACAGGCCGTGACGACGTCAACGGTTGGAGCAACATCGAACGTAACGACGGCCGCAGAGTCTTTAAAAAGACTTCAGACGCGTCAGGCTGAACGTCAGGCCAAACTGGATGCGGTAGCGCAACTGGAAAAAGTGGCGGATGGACGTGAGCTTGAAGAGAAACTCGCGCAGGCAGGCGTGGGTACCACAGGAACAAGCTCCGCACAGGCGGTTCTTGAACGGTTAAAACTTACGCAGGCTCTGTAATGTTTCTCTCCTGGGTCGTGAATGTTTGCAGGCAACATTTATTCCGGCTTACCTGGACAGCGCTGCTGTGCTTGTTTGCCGGGCATTATTTGCTTTGCTTTATTGTCTTTCGTTGGTTGGGAGAGACGACCCTCGTTGGCCGGATAAGTGATTTTGTTTATTACAGCTCAGTGGTTGGGGCGACGATTGGCTTTGGGGATTTGAGTCCACAGAGCGAAGCAGGGAAGTTGTTCACAGCTCTCTGGCAAATCCCTATCGGCGTTGGGCTTTTCGGCGCATTGATGGGCAAAATCATCGCGTTAGTACAGGGATTATTAGCTAAAGGAATAGCAGGAATGGGCAATTTTAGTTCACTACATAACCATGTTTTGGTGATTGGCTGGCGCGGTCATCAGACAGAGAAAATGATCTCATTGCTGCTTTATGATGAGCAGCGGGTATTTAGTCGCGTAGTGTTGTGTGAGCAGCAGGATATAGCGCATCCTTTATCCGATAATTTATATGTCGATTTTCTCAAAGTAAGTAATTACAGCGATCCGAAAGAGCAAAAACGGATGGGGTTAGTAAATTGTTCATGTGTGGTCATTTTTGCCAGCACCGATGAACAAACCTTTACAGCCACACTCTCACTGGTAAACGATGCGCCAGCGCATTGCCATATCGTTGCTTATCTTGAGGATGAACGCTACGCAGGCTTACTGGAGACCCATTGCCCGACAATAGAGATTGTTCGCAATCTTTCAGCCGAACAGCTTTCCCGTTCGATCCAGGATCCTGGCTCTTCTCAATCCGTAGCGTCAATCATGAACCCGATGCTGGGTGATACGGGTTACACGCTGATGGTACCCACATCGGTTTCCTGTATACCTTATGGTGCGTTAATGCATTACATGAAACTGCAACATGATGCGACGGTGCTGGGGATTAGCCACTTTAAAAATGGTCGTGGTATGGAGCTTAACCCTGAGATCTCCACAGAGGTTAGAGGAGGGATGTGGTTGCATTTAATCGGCAATAGTCGCATTTCGTCGAATGAGGTGTGCTGGCAGAACATAGGGAAAAGTCATGCGGAACTTATTTTTTAATTTATTTAATAAAACACCTCAGCCAGTGATGCGTGGCCCATTGGGATTACATCAACGTGCGGCGTTTACACTTGATACGCTGACATTTCGACTGTCCGCCCGTTTTTTGACTCAACTACCAGAAGAGGAATATACCATTGCAGCTAGCAGCGTGATTGAAGCTGGCGCGGGTTGTCGTATTTATCGTTATTACACGTCTGGTGATGAGTTTTTGCAGATAAATACTACTGGTGGTATGGAAAGGGAAAGTATTGATGATATTAAGCTTTTTATTTATCAGGATAGCTTTGGTATTGCTTCGGAGAAACAATGGCAAAAAGAGATTGGTGCAGCTTTAATTGGCAGACCCAGTCTGCAATGGAATGAACGAGACTGGACAAGAATATTTAACGAGAATGAGGAGGGGAACGTTGAACCGGTTTACCTGCTGGAACACGTTGAAAATAACCAGAACGAAAAATGGGATGTGCATAATTTCATGATGGCATATCAGAGGGAGGCGACTGCCGATCTGTATGAGTACCTTTTGCTAACTGGCGAAGAGACATTTTGTGATAATAGCGAGCCAGAGTGGATCTTTTCGTATGCCGTAGGTGTGGATATTCCACTCACTTCGCTAAACATTGTTGGATAACTTTCTGGGGATGTAAACCATGCTGGGTTCATTATTTGCTTTTCTCTCTTACTTCTTAACCGGTCTGGCGATGACCGTCATATTCTTATTCATCTACTCAAGAATAACGTCACATGATGAATGGAAACTGATTAAAGAAAATAACCTGGCGGCGGCGGCGGCATTCAGTGGCACGCTATTGGGGTATGTGATTCCTCTGTCCAGCGCTGCCGTAAACTCGGTTAGCATGCCGGATTACCTGATATGGGGATGCGTTGCGCTAGTCGTACAATTACTGGTGTATGGCTGCGTACGCATTTATATGCCGAACATTAGTGAAAAAATCGTTAACCGCCACTACGCCGCAGGATTATTTATGGGGATGGCAGCACTGGCTGGCGGGATCTTAAATGCTGCCTGCATGACATGGTAATAAATGAACATGGCTAAAAAGAAAAAAACACGGAAGTCTAGTCCGATTCGATCTGCATCAGGAAGCCAAGATGCAGCGTTCCGCTCTTCACCCTCAAAGCGCAAAAGCGGGAAGTATTTGACGCTGGCAATTATGGGCGGTGCAGCATTTATCGCCCTGAAGGGGTGCGATAGTTCGGCTGATGATAATGACGGTGATGGCGTGTTTTACGCATCGCCGCAAGCGTGCGTTGACGATGGCAATAGCGCTCAGGTTTGCAGCGATGCATGGAACAATGCGAAAGCTAAATTTGAAGCAGATATGCCGAAAAATATGTCAAGGGAAGACTGCATACGTCAATTCGAGAACTGCTATTACGACAATATCGAAAATAGCTGGATACCGGTTCTGTCAGGATTTTTACTTAATAAAAAAGTCAGAGAAGACGCTGATGAAGGGTACAGGTATACAAGTGGAGGTTCATTTTACTCTTCCCGTCCCGTGTGGCGAAATTCTTCATCCTATGTCTGGCACTCCGGTAAGCAGGCCGGCAGTCAAATGGGCTATACAACAAAGCGCGTATCAACAATCTCTCGGGGTGGATATGGGCGCTCATCCAGTGCCCGTGGAAGCTGGGGAGGGTAATTATGTTACGTCATGACGTTCCTATTCGTTCGGGGCTGGACAAAATTGCCCGCGACCATGGTTTTCATTTTCATATTATCGACGATGAAATTTACTGGGATGAGAGCCGTGCCTACCGTTTTACGTTACAGCAGATTGAAGAAAGAATTGAAAAACCCACGGCTGAACTGCATCAAATGTGTCTGGATGTGGTGGATCGTGCGGTAAAAAGTGAAGAATTGATGACGCAACTTGCCATTCCGCCGCTTTACTGGGATGCCATTGCGGAAAGCTGGCAGAGCCAGGATCCTTCACTGTATGGCCGTATGGACTTCGTATGGACTAATGAAGGTAGTGTCAAACTGCTGGAATACAATGCCGACACACCGACGTCCCTATATGAATCAGCCTACTTTCAGTGGCAATGGATGGAGGACGCACGTCGCGCTGGGATCATTCCTCGAGACGCCGATCAGTTTAATTCCATTCAGGATAAGCTTGTCGCTCGATTTGCAGAACTAGCCACCGACATTCCACTCTACTTCTGCTGCTGCAAAGAGAGTGAGGAGGATCGCGGCACGCTTCTCTATCTGGAAGATTGCGCCGTCCAGGCCGGACTTAACACCCGCTTTATCTATATGGACGATATTGGCCTGGGCACTGGCGGTTTTTTAACGGACATTGACGATAATGTTATCCGGCGTGCGTTTAAGCTCTACCCTCTGGAATGGATGATGCGTGATGAAAATGGTCCGCTGCTGTGTGCCAGAAGAGAGCAATGGCTGGAACCACTCTGGAAAAGCGTCATCAGCAATAAGGGTATTTTACCCCTTTTGTGGCGCTTTTTTGAAGGGCATCCCAACCTTCTTCCTGCGTGGTTTGAAGATGAATTAACGTCGATTCCAAATGGCGTTCCGTTAGTCCGTAAGCCCCTTTTTTCACGAGAAGGAGGAAATGTGACTATTTTTGACGCGCAGCGCAATATTGTTGAGAGTGAAGCTGGTGATTATGCAAACGAACCTATGATTTATCAGGGCTTCCAGGCATTACCGCGTTTTGGCAACAGCTATACATTGATAGGAAGTTGGGTGGTCGATGATGAACCTGCCGGAATCGGTATTCGTGAAGACGGATCGTTGATAACGAAAGACACCTCGCGTTTTATTCCCCACTACATAGCGGGTTAATTTTAGCTGGGGTGAAAACCCCAGCTCTGAGGTTCACTCCTCTAACGACCGTAAATGGTCATCCTTCCTGAGCGTCATCAGCGCGAAAATACTCACCACCGCCGTTGCCATCACGTAATAGGCCGGAATGTCCAGGTTACCCGTCTGCTTAATCAGCCCGGTAATGATTAATCCCGCACAGCCCGAAAAAATCGCGTTCGATAACGAATAGGCCAGCCCCAGTCCCGTATAGCGCACGCGCGTCGGAAACATCTCAGACAGCATCGCCGGCCCCGGCCCTGCCAGCATCCCCACCAGACTGCCCGCAATCAGCACCACAATCGCTTTGACCGCCATCGTACTGGACTCCGCCTGCAAAATTTTCAGCAGCGGCAGGGCGAGGATCAGCAGTAGCACGGTGGCGATAATCATCACCGTTCGCCGCCCGATCCTGTCGCTCAGCATTCCCGACGGAATGATGGTGAGCGCAAACCCAATGTTAGAAATCACCGCTATCAGCAGCGCCTGATTAAACCCGGTGTGCAGCGCAGACTGCAGATAGGTCGGCATGATCACGAGGTAGGTATACCCCGCCGCGGACCAGACCATCACGCGGCCAATGCCCATCAGGATGGTTTTGAGCGTGGCGGAAGTACTGGCCTGAGCAATGAACGCTTTTTCCTTCTGCTGCACAAAGCTCGGCGTCTCTTCCATGCTCACCCGCAGCCATAGCGCGACCGCGCCCATCGGCAGGGCAAGGAAGAATGGAATGCGCCAGCCCCAGTCGTGCAGGGCTTCAGGCGTGAGGAGGGTAGAGAGCAGCGCGACAATACCTGCGCCCGCTAACAGCCCGAGCGCCACGGTAAAGGACTGCCACGCGCCGTACAGACCGCGCTTGCCGCGCGGGGCGAACTCCGTCATCAGTGAGACCGCACCGCCGTACTCGCCGCCCGCGAACAGACCCTGCAGGATGCGCAGCAGCGTAACGATCAGCGGTGCCGCAATGCCGATGCTGGCGTAGACGGGCACGATGCCGATGGCCGTGGTGGCGAGCGTCATTAGCACCAGCACAATAATCAGCGTCGGTTTTCGGCCTATCCTGTCACCAATGCGGCCAAATACCACCGCACCCAGCGGACGGAAGAAGAAGGCAATGGCAAACGAGGCCCAGGTGAGGATCAGACTGGTCAGTCCCGCCTCTCCCTCAAGCTGGAAGAAGTTCTTCGCAATCACGGTCGCCAGAAAACCGTAGACCGCAAATTCATACCACTCGATAAAGTTACCAATGGAGCCTGCAATTAATGCTCGCTTGTGCGCATCCTGTTGCATAACGATCCTCACAAAGACGGGTTAAGAATAAATTATTCAACATAAGCGGAGTAATGAAATAGTTTATTCTTATGTTCTGTGAGCTCTTTCACGAATGATATCAGCGGGATCGCCATCGTGTGACCTCACTCCCATGCAGCGTTCATACGGTCTGTCCATACTTACCTTCATTGCCACTGAAGGAGGGAGACAGCATGCACTGGCAGACCCATACCGTTTTTAATCAACCAGCCCCACTCTCTAACAGCAACCTTTTCCTCTCTGACTGCGCCCTGCGCGACGCGGTTGCGCGCGAGGGTGCCGAGTGGGATATGGATCTTCTTGCCAGCATCGGACAGCAGTTAGGCACGGCGGAGTCGCTGGAGCTGGGCAGGCTGGCGAACGTGAATCCGCCGGAGCTATTACGCTACGACCCCACGGGTGAGCGGCTGGATGACGTCCGCTTTCATCCGGCATGGCACCTGCTGATGCAGGGGCTCTGCGCTAACCGGGTACATAATCTGGCATGGGAGGAAGAGGCACGAAAAGGTTCTTTCGTCGCCAGGGCCGCGCGCTTCGTGCTCCATGCTCAGGTAGAAGCGGGGACGTTATGCCCGGTGACCATGACCTTCGCCGCCACGCCGCTGTTGCAGCAGTCGCTGCCCAAACCGTTTCATGAATGGTTAACGCCGCTGATGAGCGACCGTTACGATCCCCATCTCGCGCCGGGTGGGCAAAAGCGCGGCCTGCTGATCGGCATGGGAATGACGGAAAAGCAGGGCGGCTCGGACGTGCTCAGCAACACCACCAGAGCGGAAAAATGCAGCGACGGCAGCTACCGACTGGTGGGCCACAAGTGGTTTTTCTCCGTGCCGCAGAGCGATGCGCATCTGGTGCTGGCGCAGGCGAAAGGCGGTTTGTCATGCTTCTTTGTCCCGCGTTTCTTACCCGACGGACAGCGCAACGCCGTACGGCTGGAACGTCTGAAAGACAAGCTCGGCAACCGCTCGAACGCCAGCAGCGAGGCGGAGTTCCTCGATGCCTCCGGCTGGCTGCTGGGTGAAGAGGGAGAAGGCGTGCGGCAAATCCTGAAGATGGGCGGGCTGACGCGCTTCGACTGCGCGCTGGGCAGCCACGGGCTAATGCGCCGGGCGCTTTCCGTGGCGCTGTACCACGCCCATCAGCGTCAGACCTTCGGCAAAAATCTTATCGATCAGCCGCTAATGCGTGAAGTGCTAAGCCGTATGGCGCTGGTGCTGGAGGGGCACACGGCGCTGCTGTTCCGTCTGGCCCGGGCGTGGGATAACCGCACCGACCCGCAGGAGGCCGCCTGGGCGCGGCTTTTTACCCCGGCCGCAAAATTCAGCGTGTGCAAAGCGGGCATTCCGTTCGTGGCGGAGGCGATGGAGGCACTCGGCGGGGGCGGGTACTGCGAGGAGAATGAACTTCCACGCCTGTATCGCGAGATGCCGGTGAATAGCATCTGGGAAGGAGCGGGCAATATCATGTGCCTGGACGTGCTGCGGGTGCTGGCGAAGCAGTCAGGTATCCACGACCTGCTTGCCGACGAGTTTGCCCAGGTCAAAGGACAGGACAGACACTTTGACCGCAGCTGGCGGCAGCTTCAGCAAAAGCTGCGTAAACCGCAGGAGGCGCAGGGGAGGGAGATCGCTCAGCAGCTCTTTTTGCTGGGGGCCGGCAGCCAGATGCTGCGGCACGCATCGCCGCCCGTGGCGCAGGCGTGGTGCCGCATGATGCTGGATACCCGTGGCGGTACGCTCATGAATGAGCAGGTGCAAAGCGATCTGCTGCTGCGCGCCACGGGCAGGGTTGGCTAGCGTTTAAGCTGGAACAGGCTGACCAGTTGGGTAAGGTGTGACCCTTTCTCGCGCAGCGTGCGTGCGGTTTGCTCGCTGCGTGAGATGCGATCGGCATTGATATGCGACGCTTCGCCAATGTGGGTCATGGCAAGATTGACCTGGCCGATCCCCGCGGACTGCTCGCGTGACGCGTGGTTAATCTCCGTGACCAGCTGGCTGATGTTGTCGATATGAACGATGATGGAATCCATCGCCAGACGCGTCTGTTCAGACAGCGCATGGCCTTCGCCCACTTTTCGCAGGGTATCGCCAATCAGATGTTCAATCTCCTTCACCGCGTTGGCGCTTCGACCTGCCAGGGCGCGAACTTCCTGCGCGACCACAGCAAAACCTTTTCCATGCTCGCCTGCGCGTGCCGCTTCTACCGCCGCATTCAGCGCCAGAATATTAGTCTGGAACGCGATGGACTCGATCACGCGGGTGATGTCTTCGATACGTTTTGACGCTTCGCGAATGTCGTCCATGGTGGCAACCGCATGGGTCACCGTTTCACCACCCTGATGAACCGCGCGCGAGGTTTCACCTACCAGCTGCTGCGTTTGCTCCATGTTGGCGGCATTTTGCTGCACGGTCGCGGCCAGTTGCTCCATGCTGGCGGAGGTCTCTTCAACGCTGCTGGCCTGCTTGTTAATCTGCTCGGAGATGTCTCCGGTATCGGAGGCCAGCGCATTGGTGCCCAGATGGATCTCGCCCGCGGCCTCGCGGACCTGCAGGACAATTTTTTGTAGCCCATCACCGATACCGTTAATGGCTTCAACCAGCTGGCCAACCTCATCCTGGCGGGTCACGGGCAGGCTGGAGCGTAAATCGCCCGCGGCATACTGGCGGGCAAGGTCAATCACGTTACGCAGCGGACGGGTCAGCATCCGGCGAATAAGCACCACGAACAGGCCCGCGAAGAGGACGGACAACGCTACGCCGGCCAGCAGGAAACGGTCGCGCATGGCGTTAACGCTTGAGAGCAGGACTGATTTATCCACTTCACCGACGATGGTCCAGTTCCAGCCGGGCAGCGGCGTATAGGCCATTTTCAGCGTGCGACCGTCGTCGCTTACGCGTTCCAGCGTGCCTGAGGAATCGCTCAACAGCTGCTGTTGGGTGGCGCTATCCCACTTCGGCTGTTTTCTCTCTTCGCTGGCGTGGAACAGATACTGACCGCGCGTTTTGCCGTTGCTGCGGTCCAGCACGAAGAAGTGCCCGCTCTCGCCCAGGCGGCGGTTGAGGATTTTCTCGCGCATGACATTCCAGGAGTGAGTGATATCCACCCCAACGAAGATGATCCCGATAACCTGACCTTCACTGTTCTTCACGGGCTGGTACTGGGTTATGTAGCGCTTGCCAAACAGGAGCGCCAGGCCGCGGTACACCTCGCCTTTCGTGACGGAGGCAAACGCCGGGCTGCTCGTGTCCAGAACCGTCCCCATAGCGCGATCGCCATTCTCTTTGCGCAGGGAGGTGGCAACGCGAATGAAGTCGTTACCACTGCGAACAAACAGCGTTGAGATCGCTCCCGTACGGCTCAGAAAATCATCAGAAAACGTTGTATTTTCATGGAGTTCAGCGTCGCCCCCTTTCAGCAGGGGAACGGCGAGCCCGTTTATGGTCCGGGTCTGCTGAGTATCGACGCTAAACGGCTGGGGCAGAAATGTTGTAAACAGTCTGGTGTAGCTTTCGACTTCTTCGCTCAGGCTGGTATTAAACATCTGCACCATGTCGACCATACCGGTGGACTGATTATGCAGATCTTCGACCGCGAGGGCTTCAAGCTGCTGGCTGGCTTTTTGGCTGAGCAGGAAAGTGAAAAGCAGAAACAGCGTGGCGACACTGACGCCCGTCAGCAGCGACAGCTTTGTTCCAAGGCCCGCACGGCGGAAAACATTGATCATAAATTGCTCATCATTGAAAAGGTATGGTTCTTCAACGGCAGAGCGGAGATTACGTTTACTGAATTAATGTAACAAAATGTTATTTTATTGTTTTATAGTGGTTTTAAATTAGATAAAAAATTTGCAAAAACGAAAAGCCACTAAAAATAAGTGGCTTTTATCAGGAAGGATTTATACGTAGAGAATGGCCTGTACCCGCCACTGGTCGATATGGTTATCTTCCTGCATCTGGATGATGCGATACCATGATGCGCCCTGTTCATCGGCCTTTAATGCCACGATACGTTCAACGTCTTGCGGGCTCCCCGGAATGTTATTGACGGAGATCTGGCCTATTTCATTCAGACCTGTTACGCAATCCGCACTGGCGAATTCTGCTGACTGCGCGGTGGTGCTCACCAGGCCTGCAGAGAGCAACAGAGAGGTCAAAGCAAGAGTTCGTTTCATCGTCAGCTCCATTTCACATATTTCCGGTATCCGCCGGGCAATCCTTCGCGAATAAACTCCCATTCCTTGTCGCTGGCATGGAGTTTATTGTGGACAGGAAAATGTCTATGGACGCAAAGCAGTGTAAATGTCGTTCAAAGGTAAACCATTATTTCCGGTACAAAATGGCTTGTGAATACCACTGTCCCGTTATGATGGTTTCGTCGATCATAATAATGACGTAATAATCTGCTTTGGCAGCGACGGCTTGTGCCTTTATTGCGTCTTCTGCGTCATCCGGCGAACCGCGAACGAGCGCGGAGACGGTGCCCATTCGCTGTAATCCTTCCGTCTGATTACGACGAATCTCCTGCGGATGATCGGCAACCGGGGGAGCGGGTTGCGGTGTACCCTGCAGTGCGCTACAGCCGCTGAGCAGAAACACCAGCAATAAAGCAGCAAACCTGTGCATAACCATATCTCGTTTCCTGTTAGCCATAGTGTAGTTGTCTGCGAATTTAGTTTTGGGGGAATGTTCCCGAAGTGTTATCTGGAACGTAATTTTCGAATGAAAATAGCGTCAAACCGTAATCCAGTTCTCAACATTATGAATCATTCATTCGTACAGGGTCGACAATGATTGAAATTGAAATACGCCATCTCGGCGACCATGAAATTTTACACGCTGTGCCGGCAGGGAAACGTGATAAATCGCTGCCTGTTGTGGTTTTTTATCATGGGTTTACCTCATCGAAACTGGTTTACAGTTATTTTGCAGTGGCGCTGGCTCAGGCGGGTTTTCGCGTGGTAATGCCGGATGCGCCTGACCACGGCGCGCGCTTTACGGGCAATGAGCGGGCGCGACTGGGGCAGTTCTGGCACATTCTGCACGGCAGCCTGACCGAGTTTGCCGGGTTGCGCGATGCGCTCTATGAGGCAGGGCTGGTGGCCGATAATCGGCTGGCGGTGGCCGGGGCGTCGATGGGCGGCATGACGGCGCTGGGGATTATGACGCATCATCCTGACGTGCGGTCTGTCGCCTGTCTGATGGGCTCGGGCTATTTTACCTCGCTGGCGAAGACGCTTTTCCCCCCTCAGGATTTAACGGAAATTACGCCGATGCTGGCAGAGTGGGAAGTGACCCGGGCATTGCCGCGTCTGGCCGATCGCCCGCTGCTGCTATGGCATGGTGATGCGGACGATGTTGTCCCGCCCGATGGAACCTTCCGCCTGCAGCAGGCGTTAAAGAATGAAGGACTGGACGCTAATCTGACCTGTTTGTGGGAAACAGGCGTCCGCCACCGCATCACGCCAGCGGCGCTGGACGCCACGGTGGCGTTTTTCCGCAAGCATCTTTAAACGCGCAGGACTTTCACCCCTTGATCTTCCAGCTTCTGGAGGATCTCGGGGTTCGCCCCTTTGCCGGTGATCACCATGTCGATCTGTTCTGCGCGGCTGAACAGCATGCCTGCGCGTTCACCGACTTTGCTGCTGTCGACCAGCACAACGAGCTTACCCACCACGTTGAGCATGTTTTGTTCCGCCATCGCGGTCAGCATATCGGTTTTATACAGGCCGTCAGCGGTCAGACCTTTGCCGCTGGTAAACATCCAGTGCCCGGCGTAGAGACTGTTTTCGCTGTCCTGCGGGCTGAGCGTGATGGACTGGCTTTTGTTGTACTGGCCGCCCATGATCACCACGCTCTCATGTTCCTGATCGATCAGGTAGTTAGCCAGCGGCAAATAGTTGGTAATGATTTGCACCGGCTTGCCGCACATTTCACGGCCCAGCAAAAACGCCGTGGAGCCGCAGTTGATGACGACGCTCTCACCGGGGTTCACCAGCTGTGATGCTGCTCTGGCAATCCGTACCTTTTCATCGTGATTCTGCGCCTGATGAATATTCATCGGCGACCAGCGTGGACGCTGCTGGCTGATGGCTTCTGCGCCGTTGCGGACTTTTTTCAGCTTGCCGCTCTCATCCAGCTTGTTGATGTCTCGCCGCGCGGTGGCGGGGGAGATCCCTAAACGTTCGATCACTTTCTCGACGGTGATAAACCCTGTTTGCGCCAGGAGTTCCAGTAAAATTTGATGCCGTTGCGCTTCCGTCATGAGCTATTCCGATAAGAATTGATTTGAAAAGATGATATTTGAAATAGCGTGAAATTACTAAAATAAATATGAAATCGCCAGACACAGGGTCTGGCGATGTGGCCTCACAATCAGAGGAAGGATTTGAACGGGAGATCTGGCTCCATGGTGAAGCAATCATCGAAGCCGCGCGGGTAGTGATACTCGAGATTGTCTTTGTCCAGCGGCCAGGTGAACTTGCCGCCTACCTGCCAGATAAAGGGCTTGAAGCCGTACTTCAGGCGGTCTTTTTTCATCTCCCACAGCACGCGGATCTCTTGCGGATCGGCCTGGAAGTTTGACCAGATATCGTGGTGGAACGGGATCACTACTTTGGTGTTGAGCGCTTCCGCCATGCGCAGCATATCGGCGCTGGTCATTTTGTCCGTAATACCGCGCGGGTTTTCCCCGTACGAGCCCAGCGCCACGTCAATCTGATGTTCGTTGCCGTGCTTCGCGTAATAGTTAGAGTAGTGGGAATCACCGCTGTGATACAAGGAGCCGCCCGGCGTCTTGAACAGGTAATTCACCGCACGCTCGTCCATGCCGTCTGGCAGTACCCCAGCAGCCTTCTGGTCGGCCGGCAGGGTAATCAGCGCGGTACGGTCAAAGGCATCCAGCGCGTGGATTTCAATGTCTTTAATTTTCACCACGTCGCCAGGCTTCATCACGATGCAGCGCTCTTTAGGCACGCCCCAGCCAATCCAGAGATCTACGCAGGTTTGCGGCCCGATAAACGGTACGTCGTCCGCGCAGTTTTGCATCACCGCTGCCGCCACGTTCACGTCGATATGGTCGTTGTGATCGTGAGTAGAAAGCACGGCATCGATCTGGCGAATGGCAAAAGGATCAAGCACAAACGGCGTGGTGCGCAGGTTCGGCTGGAGCTTTTCCACGCCTGCCATACGCTGCATCTGGTGGCCTTTTTTCATCAGCGGGTTACCGTGGCTCTGTTTGCCGGTGCCGCACCAGAAATCGACGCAGATATTGGCGCCGCCTTCAGATTTCAGCCAGATACCGGTGCAGCCCAGCCACCACATTGCAAACGTGCCAGGAGCAACCTGTTCCTGCTCGATCTCTTCGTTCAGCCAGCTACCCCACTCCGGAAAGGTGCTCAGAATCCATGATTCACGGGTAATGGTTTTCACTTTACTCATCGTTTCGACTCCTGGTTTAATCAAAAGTAATCACATAGTGATTCGTTATGATTAATGCTGGCACTATTTGACGTGCTTTGCAATGGTCAAAATGCGGAATTTTATCTGCGCGACTTCACGGACTCTCCACTCTTTACTTGTTAGATTATCCTGCATTAAACATTAATTTGATGAATTATAAGGATTAATTTATTTTTGTGGTGCGGTAGTGAAAATCATTACTAACAGCATGGAAATAAATTGCGTGATGCGTCACAAATAATCAAATGCAATCTTGTGGTGATTATTTGTGATTAATAGAGTGATGGCACCAACCGCACAGGGATTGCCCCTCGTGTTCTCATTTCTGGAGAGAGTTATGGAGATCCTCTACAACGTCTTTACCGTTTTCTTTAATCAGGTAATGACCAACGCCCCGCTGTTGCTGGGTATCGTGACGTGCCTGGGGTACATCCTGCTGCGCAAAAGCGTCAGCGTGATTATTAAAGGCACCATCAAAACCATTATCGGTTTCATGCTGTTGCAGGCGGGGTCAGGCATTCTGACCAGCACGTTTAAGCCGGTCGTCGCCAAAATGTCGGAAGTGTATGGCATCAACGGCGCTATCTCTGATACCTACGCCTCAATGATGGCGACCATCGATCGCATGGGTGATGCCTATAGCTGGGTGGGGTATGCGGTGCTGCTCGCGCTGGCGCTGAACATCATTTACGTTCTCCTGCGCCGCATTACCGGCATTCGCACCATCATGCTCACCGGGCACATCATGTTCCAGCAGGCGGGGCTGATCGCGGTTTCTCTCTATATCTTCGGCTACCCAATGTGGACCACGATTATCTGCACCGCGGTGCTGGTCTCGCTCTACTGGGGTATCACCTCCAACATGATGTACAAGCCAACGCAGATCGTGACCGACGGCTGTGGCTTCTCTATCGGTCACCAGCAGCAGTTTGCCGCCTGGATTGCCTATAAAGTTGCGCCGTACCTGGGCAAAAAAGAGGAGAGTGTCGAAGACCTCAAACTGCCTGGCTGGTTGAATATCTTCCACGACAACATCGTCTCAACGGCGATTGTGATGACCCTCTTTTTCGGCGCCATTCTGCTCTCTTTCGGCATTGACGTCGTGCAGGCGATGGCGGGTAAAACCCACTGGACGGTCTATATCCTGCAGACCGGTTTCTCCTTCGCGGTAGCGATTTTCATCATCACTCAGGGCGTGCGTATGTTCGTCGCCGAGCTGTCGGAAGCCTTTAACGGCATCTCTCAGCGCCTGATCCCTGGTGCGGTACTGGCGATTGACTGTGCGGCTATCTATAGCTTTGCGCCAAACGCCGTCGTCTGGGGCTTTATGTGGGGCACCATCGGCCAGTTGATTGCGGTGGGCATCCTGGTGGGCTGCGGCTCCTCAATCCTGATCATTCCTGGCTTTATCCCGATGTTCTTCTCCAACGCCACCATTGGCGTGTTTGCGAACCACTTCGGCGGCTGGCGCGCGGCGCTCAAGATCTGCCTGGTGATGGGCATGGTGGAAATCTTCGGTTGCGTGTGGGCGGTCAAGCTCACCGGTATGAGCGCCTGGATGGGCATGGCGGACTGGTCAATTCTGGCACCGCCGATGATGCAGGGCTTTGCCTCCGTCGGTCTGGCCTTTATGGCCGTCATCATCCTGATTGCTCTGGCTTATATGTTCTTCGCTGGCCGTTCGCTGCGAGCTGAAGAAGATGCGGAAAAACAAACAGCAGAAGTGTCTGCTCATTAAGGAGTTTCGATTATGACCGTACGTATCCTGGCTGTGTGTGGCAATGGGCAAGGTAGCTCCATGATCATGAAGATGAAAGTGGACCAGTTTTTGACCCAGTCAAACATCGACCACACGGTGAACAGCTGCGCAGTGGGTGAATACAAAAGTGAACTGAACGGCGCGGACATCATCATCGCTTCAACTCATATTGCCGGTGAGATTAGCGTGTCGGGCAACAAATATGTGGTAGGCGTGCGCAACATGCTGTCGCCTGCGGATTTCGGGCCAAAACTGCTGGAAGTGATCAAAGAACACTTCCCACAAGACGTGAAGTAAGGACACCACATGAAACTACGTGATTCGCTGGCAGAGAATAACGCCATCCTTTTACAGGCCGACGCCAGCACCTGGCAGGAAGCGGTGAAGCTGAGTGTGGATCTGCTGGTTAAAGCGGACGTTGTCGAGCCGCGCTATTACCAGGCCATTCTGGATGGCGTGGCGCAGCACGGCCCCTATTTCGTGATTGCGCCGGGCCTGGCCATGCCGCACGGCCGCCCGGAAGAGGGCGTCAAGAAAACCGGTTTTGCGCTGGTGACCCTGAAAACGCCGCTGATGTTCAACCACGAAGATAACGACCCGGTCGACATTCTCATCACCATGGCGGCCGTTGATGCCAACACCCACCAGGAGGTGGGCATCATGCAGATCGTCAACCTGTTTGATGACGAAGCCAATTTTGACCGTTTACGCGCCTGCCGCACCGCGCAGGAAGTGCTGGATTTAATTGATAACGCCACTGCGGCGGCCGTTTAAGAGGAATTGAACATGTCATTACCAATGTTGCAAGTTGCGCTGGATAACCAGACGCTGTCTCACGCTTACGAAACCACCCGCCTGATTGCGGAAGAGGTGGATATCATCGAAGTGGGGACCATTCTGTGCGTGGGCGAAGGCGTGCGCGCCGTTCGTGACCTGAAAGCGCTCTATCCGAACAAAATCGTGCTGGCGGATGCCAAGATTGCTGACGCAGGCAAAATCCTTTCCCGCATGTGCTTTGAAGCCAACGCCGACTGGGTCACCGTGATCTGCTGTGCGGATATCAACACCGCCAAAGGCGCGCTGGACGTGGCAAAAGAGTTTAACGGCGACGTGCAGATTGAACTGACCGGCTTCTGGACCTGGGAGCAGGCGCAGGAGTGGCGCGATGCGGGCATCCAGCAGGTGGTGTATCACCGCAGCCGCGATGCGCAAGCCGCAGGCGTGGCGTGGGGCGAAGCGGATATCAGCGCGATTAAGCGTCTGGCGGATATGGGCTTCAAAGTCACCGTCACCGGTGGCCTGGCGCTGGAAGATCTGCCGCTGTTCCAGGGCATCCCTATTCACGTCTTTATCGCTGGCCGCAGCATTCGCGACGCGGCATCTCCGGTGGAAGCGGCGCGTCAGTTCAAACGCTCAATCGCTCAGCTTTGGGGTTAAGGAGCGGGTATGTTGTCAAAACAGGTCCCGCTTGGCATCTATGAAAAGGCACTCCCTGCAGGGGAGTGCTGGCTGGAGCGGTTACGGCTGGCAAAACAGCTGGGTTTCGATTTTGTCGAAATGTCCGTGGATGAGACGGATGTGCGCCTTTCTCGCCTGGACTGGCGTCGCGAGCAGCGCCTGGCGCTGGTGGGCGCCATTGCCGAAACCGGCGTGCGCGTGCCGTCCATGTGTCTGAGCGCCCACCGCCGTTTTCCGCTCGGCAGTGAAGACGATGCCGTACGCGCTGAAGGGCTGGAGATCATGCGCAAAGCCATTCGTTTTGCGCAGGATGTCGGCATCCGCGTGATCCAGCTGGCGGGTTACGACGTCTACTATCAGGAAGCCAACGACGAAACGCGCCGTCGTTTCCGTGACGGCCTGAAAGAGAGCGTTGAGATGGCAAGCCGCGCGCAGGTCACGCTGGCGATGGAGATCATGGACTACCCGTTGATGAACTCCATCAGCAAGGCGCTGGGCTATGCGCACTATCTGAATAACCCCTGGTTCCAGCTTTATCCGGATATCGGCAATCTGTCGGCCTGGGATAACGACGTGCAGATGGAGCTGCAGGCGGGCATCGGGCATATCGTGGCGGTGCACGTCAAAGATACCCGCCCTGGCGTGTTTAAAAACGTACCGTTCGGCACCGGGGTGGTGGATTTCGAACGGTGCTTCGAGACGCTCAAACAGACAGGGTATTGCGGGCCTTATCTGATTGAGATGTGGAGCGAAACGTCAGACGATCCGGCTGCGGAAGTGGCAAAAGCGCGGGACTGGGTGCGCGAGCGTATGGCGCGCGCGGGGTTACTGGAGGCTGAACATGCTTAAGCTGAAACAGCAGGTCTTTGAGGCCAATATGGATCTGCCGCGCTATGGCCTGGTAACGTTCACCTGGGGCAACGTGAGCGCCATCGACCGTGAACAAGGTCTGGTTGTGATCAAGCCGAGCGGCGTGGCGTATGAAACCATGAAAGCGGACGATATGGTTGTGGTCGACCTCGAAGGAAACGTCGTTGAGGGCAAATGGCGTCCTTCTTCTGATACGGCGACCCATCTGGCGCTGTACCAGCGTTATCCATCGCTGGGTGGCGTTGTGCATACCCACTCCACGCACGCCACCGCCTGGGCACAGGCGGGGCTGGCGATTCCGGCGCTGGGAACAACGCATGCGGACTACTTCTTTGGCGACATCCCCTGCACGCGGGCATTATCGCAGGCTGAAGTAGAAGGCGAATACGAGCTCAACACCGGGAAGGTCATCATCGAAACATTGGGTGAAAGCGAACCGCTGCATACGCCGGGTATTGTGGTCTATCAGCACGGCCCGTTCGCCTGGGGAAAAGATGCCCACGACGCCGTTCATAATTCGGTTGTCATGGAGGAAGTGGCGCGCATGGCGTGGATTGCCCGCGGCATCAACCCACAGCTTCAGGGCATTGACGATTACCTGATGAACAAGCATTTCATGCGCAAGCACGGCCCGAATGCCTACTACGGGCAGAAGTGAATAAGTGCTCTGGAATACCGAAAAACAGTTGTAACCGGTGGTATTCCGGAGCCATTCACAAAAAAAGCCCCCGGACAGGGGGCAACGTCAACTATGGCTATGTTCTCGTTGTTGGCTTTCCTGGTGCTAGCGTTAAAGGTTACCGATAGATATCTGCACTGGCGTGCATGTTGCCGTTGCTGCCGGGCTCACGGGTTAACATCACGTGGTAATAGGTTGCGCCCTGGGCATCGGTCTCTTCATTTAGTGCCCGATCTGCTTCGCTTTCAGTGGCGAAATTATGATTGATATAGATTACGCCCAAGCTGTGCACATCATCCATGTTTCTGGCCTGCCGGCCGTCTATTTTGATGGCTGCCATCGCGTTTGCACTGAGCAAAAGCGCCGCCATTATGGCTACTGCGATTTTTTTCATGATATGCGCTCCACGACTGCGTGCTGTGTGAGGGGAATACTCCTTCTTTAATTCAGCTGATCTCTGATTAAAGTGTAATCATTCCTCCGGCGGGGATGCGTGACCATTTCTGATGCAGTTGTTCAAAAAAACAACGCTTCCTGATGCGATTAATTTTAAATCACCCACTTAGACCAGCTTTACGCTTTGTGCGAATTATTTGTGCAATCAGCTTGAGTTTCCTGGGGGGGGCAAGTATTATGACGCGTCAATTTTTCAGCCGACCTTTAACACGTTCCTTGCCTCCCCGGGCCTCGGCTGACCCAGACAGGAGGCTGAATAATCCGTAAGGAGCAATTCGATGCGTCATTACGAAATCGTTTTTATGGTCCATCCTGACCAGAGCGAACAGGTTCCGGGTATGATCGAGCGTTACTCTGCTGCCATCACTGGTGCAGAAGGTACGATCCACCGTCTGGAAGACTGGGGCCGCCGTCAGCTGGCTTACCCGATCAACAAACTGCACAAAGCACACTACGTTCTGATGAACGTTGAAGCGCCGCAGGAAGTGATCGATGAGCTGGAAACTACCTTCCGCTTCAACGATGCCGTTATCCGCAGCATGGTTATGCGTACCAAAAACGCAGTTACCGAAGCATCTCCGATGGTTAAAGCGAAAGACGAGCGCCGTGAGCGTCGCGATGATTTCGCAAACGAAACCGCAGATGATTCTGATGCTGGGGATTCTGAAGAGTAATTTCTGATGACCAACCGTCTGGCGTTGTCCGGCATCGTATGCAGGGCTCCCCTTCGAAAGGTCAGTCCATCAGGAATTCCGCATTGCCAGTTCGTGCTTGAGCATCGTTCTGTGCAAGAGGAAGCCGGGTTTCACCGGCAGGCGTGGTGCCAAATGCCCGTTATTATTAGCGGACACGAAAACCAGGCCATTACTCACAGTTTAACGGTCGGTAGCGCAGTAATCGTTCAGGGGTTCATCTCTTGCCACAAGGCAAAGAACGGCCTGAGCAAAATGGTTCTGCATGCCGAGCAGATTGATTTGATAGATACTGGAGACTAGCCATATGGCACGTTATTTCCGTCGTCGCAAGTTCTGCCGTTTCACCGCGGAAGGCGTTCAAGAGATCGACTATAAAGATATCGCAACGCTGAAAAACTACATCACCGAAAGCGGTAAGATTGTCCCAAGCCGTATCACCGGTACTCGTGCAAAATATCAGCGTCAGCTGGCTCGCGCTATCAAACGCGCTCGCTACCTGTCCCTGCTGCCGTACACTGATCGTCATCAGTAATCGGGCACGGTCCATTAATACGACTTTAAGAGGATAAGGTAATGCAAGTTATTCTGCTTGATAAAGTAGCAAACCTGGGCAGCCTGGGTGATCAGGTTAACGTTAAAGCGGGCTACGCTCGTAACTTCCTGGTTCCACAGGGTAAAGCTGTTCCAGCTACTAAGAAAAACGTAGAGTTTTTCGAAGCACGTCGCGCTGAACTGGAAGCCAAACTGGCTGACGTTCTGGCGGCTGCTAACGCTCGCGCTGAAGCAATCAACGCACTGGGCACTGTTACCATCGCTTCCAAAGCTGGCGACGAAGGTAAACTGTTCGGTTCCATCGGTACCCGCGATATCGCTGATGCAGTTACTGCAGCAGGCGTTAAAGTGGCTAAGAGCGAAGTTCGCATGCCGAACGGCGTTCTGCGTACCACTGGTGAGCACGAAGTTGACTTCCAGGTTCACAGCGAAGTGTTCGCTAAACTGGTTGTTAACGTTGTAGCTGAGTAATTTTTTACTCTGCTCGCGTCGAAGCGCCGGCCTTGTGCCGGCGTTTTGCTATTTAAAGCTACCGGAAATTCTCTTTTTATCTCGTATGGTAGCTATTCCTGACGCATTCTCTGATAATAAATTGAAACGCAATTTTATTTATGAGATTTGTCATGGATACCGCTCTGCCCACGCCCGTCTTTGCCCGTCGACATGTGGCCTACGCCTGCGCCACGCTCTGCTGCCTGCTTTGGGGGAGCTCGTACCCGGCCATTAAAAATGGCTACGAACTCTTTCAGATCGCGACCGATGATATTCCGTCCAAAGTCGTTTTTGCCGGATACCGTTTTCTGTTTGCCGGTGCCTTGCTGCTGCTGTTTGCGCTGGCCCAGCGCAAACCGATTGGCAGGCTCACGCCCGCGCAGTTTGGCCAGCTCACGATCCTCGGGCTGACCCAGACCACCATTCAGTACACATTCTTCTATATAGGACTGGCCTACACGACGGGGGTAAACGGCTCAATCATGAACGCCACCGGGACTTTCTTCAGCGTACTGCTGGCGCACTGTATCTACCACAATGACAAACTCAGCTATAACAAAACGCTGGGCTGTATTCTTGGGTTTGCCGGGGTGATGCTGGTGAACTTTCACAGTGGGTTAAGCGATTTCCAGTTTATCTGGAAAGGCGACGGTTTTGTGGTGCTGGCGGCTTTTATTCTCTCTGCCGCCACGCTTTACGGGAAACGTATTTCCCAGACCGTCGACCCAACGGTGATGACCGGCTGGCAGCTGGCGATAGGCGGGGCTGCGCTGGTTGCGGGAGGTTATGCCACGGGCGGAACGCTGGAAGTGCACAGCATGAAGGCCGTTGCGGTGCTGGGGTATCTGACGCTGCTCTCATCGGTGGCGTTCGCCCTGTGGAGCGCGCTGCTGAAAGTGAACCGGGTAAGCATGATTGCTCCGTTCAACTTTGTCATTCCTGTTGCAGGGACGGTGCTTTCCGCCATTTTCCTCGGCGAAAACATTCTGGATATCAAATACGCGATTGCGCTGGTGCTGGTCTGCTCGGGGATCTGGTGGGTGAATAAACGGAGTGCCTGAGAACAAAAGTGCCGGGTGGCGGCTTCGCCTTACCCGGCATACGCCATTAACGTGCTCTGATGAAACTGCCGTCCGGCTGGCGGGTAAACAGCACCTGCTGCCCATTTCCGGTATCAATGGTCAGCCCGGTGACCACCCCGCTGGCGTTCTGGCGAATCTGCACCATCTGGCCGTTCTGTAAGTTGCTCAGCGGTTTACCTGCGCCTTCCACTTTTGCCATGGCATACACGTCGGTCGGCGGCAGGTTGTGGTCGCGGAAAAGCTGTGCCAGGGTTTTGCCCGGCTCCACGCGATAGGAACGCCACTGTTGCTCGATGCCGGTCGGCTGCTGGGTTTGCGGCTCAGACGGCGCTGCGGCCTGCTCCTGTTCATCCTGAACGGGTTCGGGTTCAACAGGTGCGACCTGACCCGGATCGTTAGACGGGGTTACCAGCTGCGTCTGCATCGGCTGCGCGTCAGGCTGCGGCCGCGTTTGCGACTGAAGATCCAGCTGCGCATTGCGGGTGACCGGCGCGGTATCAACATCATTACCGCCGGAAGGAAGCAGGAAGCCCACGATCACCATCAGCGCACCAATGATGATCCCCCTGCGGTGCAGAGGAGGCAGCGGGTCCATAATGCGAAAATTGTCCGGCGCCTGCCAGATTTTCGCCAGGGTAGGTTTCAGTTCAAATCGCCCGGGCATGGCTCTCCTCCTGCTCCGCGTCTTTTATATCCTGTGCTTCGAAGTATAGTTCGCTAACTGCCTGAACGACGTAGCAAACCGGACATCCGTGACATCAGTTCGGGATTAATCCTGGTTGTCTCTATTGTTTCTGTTTCGTCGCGGTTTGTCACCTTAACTTCAGACAAAGTTTTACCCATAAGGGCATGGCTGATATGCTGCCCGCTACTTTAAATGTGATGGAAGGAAAACCCATGACCACCCCGACTTTTGACACTATCGAAGCGCAGGCAAGTTACGGTATCGGCTTGCAGGTAGGACAGCAGCTGAGCGAATCCGGCCTGGAAGGTCTGTTACCTGAAGCGCTGGTGGCGGGTATCGCTGATGCGCTGGAAGGCAAACAGCCTGCCGTTCCGGTTGACGTTGTGCATCGTGCGCTGCGTGAAATCCACGAACGTGCTGACGCTGTGCGTCGCGCGCGCTTCGAAGAGATGGCAGCCGAAGGCGTGAAATATCTGGAAGAGAACCGCGAGCGCGAAGGCGTGAACAGCACCGAATCCGGCCTGCAGTTCCGCGTGATCAACCAGGGCGACGGCGCTATCCCGGCGCGTACCGACCACGTTCGCGTGCACTATACCGGTAAGCTGATCGACGGAACCGTGTTCGACAGCTCCGTGGCGCGCGGCGAACCGGCTGAGTTCCCGGTCAACGGCGTTATCGCGGGCTGGATCGAAGCCCTGACCCTGATGCCAGTGGGTTCCAAATGGGAACTGACCATCCCGCACAACCTGGCTTACGGCGAGCGTGGCGCTGGCGCGTCCATCCCGCCATTCAGCACCCTGGTATTTGAAGTCGAGCTGCTGGAAATTCTGTAATCGACTTTACTTATTTCCTCTCTCCGCCCGGTGAGAGGAAAATAGTGATAAAACCCATAGTTACGACGGAATCAACATTTTATCTTGCAAACGAAACTGTTGCGTGTATTTTTGTGAGCTGTTTCGCGCTGTATGAGTGATATGACACTCACTTTCAACATATTATTAACATAATATCTAAATCATAGTATTCATCCCGCCGATTCTTACCTAATATCGATAAACCCTTACGAAGGGACCGTCATTTATTTGACGTTTTTAAAGGCCAGAAGAGCCTTAACAACACAGACAGGCATAAACAGGAAAAATTACATGGTAGATCAGGTCAAAGTCGCCGCTGCAGAAGAGGCGACGTCTGAACAGTCGCTACGGCGCAATCTCACAAACCGTCATATACAGCTTATCGCCATCGGCGGTGCCATCGGCACCGGGCTGTTTATGGGGTCGGGCAAAACCATCAGTCTTGCCGGGCCGTCGATCATCTTCGTTTATATGATCATCGGTTTTATGCTCTTCTTCGTGATGCGCGCAATGGGTGAATTGCTGCTCTCGAACCTCGAATACAAATCCTTCAGCGACTTCGCGTCGGACCTGCTCGGCCCGTGGGCGGGCTACTTTACCGGCTGGACCTACTGGTTCTGCTGGGTGGTCACCGGCATGGCGGACGTCGTGGCGATTACCGCTTACGCGCAGTTCTGGTTCCCGGGGCTGTCGGACTGGGTCGCCTCGCTGGCGGTAATTATTCTGCTGCTGAGCCTGAACCTTGCCACCGTGAAAATGTTCGGTGAGATGGAGTTCTGGTTCGCGATGATCAAGATTGTCGCTATCGTGGGGCTGATTGTAGTGGGCCTGGTGATGGTTCTGACGCACTTCCAGTCGCCAACGGGCGTTCAGGCGTCCTTCACCCATCTGTGGAACGACGGCGGCTGGTTCCCGAAAGGCATCAGCGGCTTCTTTGCGGGCTTCCAGATTGCGGTGTTCGCGTTTGTGGGGATTGAGCTTGTCGGAACGACCGCTGCGGAAACCAAAGATCCGGAGAAGTCCCTGCCGCGCGCCATCAACTCCATACCGGTGCGTATCATCATGTTCTACGTCTTCGCGCTGATCATCATTATGTCCGTGACGCCGTGGAGCTCCGTGGTGCCCAGCAAGAGCCCGTTCGTTGAGCTGTTCGTTCTGGTAGGGCTGCCTGCTGCGGCGAGCCTGATTAACTTCGTGGTGCTGACTTCTGCGGCATCTTCTGCGAACAGCGGCGTGTTCTCAACCAGCCGTATGCTGTTTGGTCTGGCGCAGGAGGGCGTAGCGCCGAGCGCGTTCGCCAAGCTCTCTAAGCGTGCCGTACCGGCAAAAGGGCTGACCTTCTCCTGCATGTGCCTGCTGGGTGGTGTGGTGATGCTCTACGTGAACCCAAGCGTAATTGGCGCGTTTACCATGATCACCACCGTGTCGGCGATCCTGTTCATGTTCGTCTGGACCATTATCCTGTGTTCGTACCTCGTGTACCGCAAACAGCGTCCGCACCTGCATGAGAAGTCGATCTACAAGATGCCGCTGGGCAAGCTGATGTGCTGGGTGTGCATGGCGTTCTTCGTGTTCGTGCTGGTGCTGCTGACGCTCGAAGATGACACCCGTCAGGCGCTGGTCGTCACGCCGCTGTGGTTTATCGCGCTGGGGCTGGGCTGGCTGTTTATCGGTAAGAAACGTATGGCAGGCATGCGTTAAGCATATTGCCGGGTGGCGCTGACGCTTACCCGGCCTATGTTCGAGGACGTTGTAGGCCCGGTAAGCGCTAGCGCCACCGGGCTTTTTTATTCCCCCGCCAATGCCCGCGGGAACAGCACGTTATTCTCAAGACTGATGTGCTCCATCAGGTCGTCAATCATCTCGTTAATGCCGTTGTACATCGCTTTCCAGGTGGTGCACGCTTCCGGCGGCGGCGTGACGTTGTTAGTGGTGTGTTTGATCACGTCCAGCAGTTCGCCCGCGTCATCGTGCTCGCTTTCCATTACGCTGATAGGCCCCATTGCCTGGCTTCCCATTCCCTGTTTGATCATCGGGAAGAGGATCTGCTCTTCTTTCATCATGTGGCTGGAAAGCTCTTCATGCAGCATGGTCAGGTATTTTGCCAGACCGCGCGGCACGGAAGGTTTGTCGGCATGTACGCGCTCAACTTTCGTTGCCTGCAGGATCAGCTCAGGCAGCTGTTCACGGTGGCGGTCGTGGTAACGCACGATGATATGGTCGATGATTTCCGTGAGCGGGGCGGTGCGCCAGTCTTTTTCAACAGGCTGTTCAGCCAGCAGCGCCAGCTCCGCTTCGATAGCCTCCACGTCCAGTTCCTTGCGCGAGGCCGCTCGCGCCAGCGTTTGCTTACCGCCGCAGCAGTAATCCATATCGTATTTACGGAACAGCGCGGAAGCGCGAGGGATGGAGAGCGCCAGCTCGCCGAGGGGGTGGTCGCGAAAGGCCATAGCAGTTACCTCGTCATCAAGAATATAAGATGCATATTAAATGCATCTTAAATGCATCTTAAATGCATCTTTAAGGCGGCGCTATAACCCTTTAGAGGGAAGGGAGAAAGTGCGACACGGATCACAAAAAAATGTCCCGTTTAACTCCCTGAATGGATTTAGGAAAGTGGTTTAGAAAGTTTTTAAAGGTGGAGAAACAGTAAACAACCCGCCGCGCGTGCCGATAGATACACGTCAGACAAACCTGCATATAACAAAGGCAACGCATGTTTAAACGTATAAAAGTCATTACTCTTCTTATTTCGGTGCTGCTTGTGCTCGGCATCATGCAAGTGATTTCCGCGGGTATCTTTATCAACGCGCTGAATAACGATAAAGACAACTTCACCGTGTCGCAGCTTTCCAGCCAGAACGTGGCGGAATTTACCGACGCCTGGATCAGCCTGAACCAGGCGCGCGTCACGCTAAACCGCGGGATGCTGCGTCTGCAAAGCAGCATGGCCTCTCAGATTAACGGCGGACAGCTGAACGAGCTGGTTAACACCGCGAAAAATCTGCTGGCCAATGCACAGGTCCATTACGACAAATACTACGCCCTGCCGAATACCCCGGGTCTGGATGAGAACCTGGCCGATCGGCTGGAAGAGCAGTACCGCATCTACTCCGCCACGTTGACGCAAATGAACGTTCTGCTGGGCCAGGGCAACCTGGAAGATATGTTCAAGCAGAATGCCGAACAGAAGCAGACGGCAATGCAAAAGGTCTATCGCGAGTGGCGCGAGGCGCAGGCTGCGCTCACCAGTAAAGGCATTCAGGATAACGAAAGCGACTACAAGCGCATCCTGTGGATCCTTTCTGCCGTCATGATCCTCGTCATTGCGGTGATTATCTCCAGCTGGATCGCCATGCGCCGGGTACTGCTGCTGCCGCTGGAAGAGGTGATCAACCATATTCGCGCCATCGCGGCAGGGGATTTAACCCAGCCGATTCAGGCTGAAGGCAAAAACGAAATGGCTATCCTGGCGCGCAACGTGCAGGAGATGCAAACCTCGCTGGCGAACACCGTGGGCGTGGTGCGTGAAGGCGCAGACACCATCTATACCGGTGCGGGTGAAATCTCGGCGGGCAGCAACGACCTCTCTTCCCGTACCGAGCAGCAGGCCGCGTCTCTGGAAGAGACGGCAGCCAGCATGGAACAGCTGACCGCCACCGTGAAGCAGAACGCGGATAACGCGCGTCAGGCGTCTCGTCTGGCGCTGGATGCCTCCTCAACCGCGAAGAAGGGCGGTAACGTGGTGGAAGGCGTGGTGCGCACCATGGACGAGATCGCCACCAGCTCCAGCAAAATCGCGCAAATTACTAACGTTATCGACGGCATTGCCTTCCAGACCAACATTCTGGCGCTGAACGCGGCGGTGGAAGCGGCGCGTGCGGGCGAGCAGGGCCGTGGCTTTGCGGTGGTTGCAGGAGAAGTACGCACGCTTGCCCAGCGCAGCGCCCAGGCGGCGAAAGAGATTAAGGCGCTGATCGATGATTCCGGCGAACGCGTCAACGCGGGTTCCCAGCTGGTGAACGAAGCGGGCGCGACGATGGCGGAAATCGTTAACGCGGTTACCCGCGTGACCGACATCATGGGCGAAATTGCCTCTGCCTCTGACGAGCAGAGCCGCGGTATCGACCAGGTTGGTCAGGCGGTAGCCGAGATGGACCGCGTGACCCAGCAGAACGCCTCGCTGGTGGAGGAGTCTGCGGCGGCAGCGGCGGCGCTGGAAGATCAGGCCGCACGCCTGAACGAAGCGGTAGCAGTGTTCAAAATAACGCGTAATCAGGCGGTCAAAGCGGCACCGGTGAAAACCTATGTGCCAAAAGCGCAGCCAGCAGCGACGGCGTCTGAAGCGAACTGGGAAACGTTTTAAGGGCTTGCCCGGTGGCGGCTACGCCTTACCAGACCTACTGTTTTGTAGGCCCTGCAAGCGTAGCGCCGCTGGGCATTACTCACATCTCCGAAGCCGGAACGACCCTCGGTTTTTCCGGCTTCGCTCTTACCGCCATCACCACCCCCACCACCAGCAGCGCGATCCCGCAGGCCGTTAACAGCGGCGGCACGCTCTGGCGCATCAGGAAGGTGTACAGCAGTCCGGCCAGGGTTTCGAACACAATCAGCGGCCCTAAGATCACCGTCGGCAGCTTCTGGCTGGCAATGTTCCAGCACAGCGCGCCCACCCAGGAGCACAGCACCGCAATCGCAACCATTAAGCCAATAAAGACCCAGGGTCTTGGCCCGAAGGGCTGGGCAAATTCCGGCTGCTGATGACCCAGCCAGAGGCATGCGCCGGCATACCCCACTAACGAGACGGGGAGCGTGACCAGCGCCTGCGCCGTTGCCCACATCATCGGGTGTTTATCCGGGTTCTCCCGCAGCCAGCGCGCATTGCGCAGGGCGTACCAGGCCCAGCACGCGACCGAGATGAACGCTAAAACGATCCCCGAACCGTAACGCCATAAGCTGAAGTCTGCCAGGCCGTGGCGCAGCTCGGCGATATTGACGCACACCAGCCCCACGGCGGTGCAGGCCAGGGCGGGTATCATTTTCGACCACGCCAGCTTGCCGTCCCGATGGCTATAAAGCAGATTCGCGAAGATGGGGATGACCACCGGCAGCGTGCCGATAATCATGGTCGACACCGGCGCTCCGGTTCGCTGAATGGCGCTTGCCAGGCAGACGTAATAGATGAGATTGCCCATCATGGTCAGCGCCAGTGCGGTGCCCCAGTCCTGACGGCTGAGCTGTCGCAAGCGCGTACGCCCCAGCCATGCCAGAGGAAGGGCAATCAGCCCGAGCGCCAGATAACGTCCGGTAGACTGCAATATCGCCGGGTATTCCGGCACGATCAGAGGGCCGACAAAGATCAGCCCCCACATCAGACCTGCAAGCAGGGCATACAACACGCCGCTAATCATTTTTCCATCCACATTGATTTACTCTGCACTCAGTCTAGAAGGGGGAAACGCGCGCGTATTGTATGAGATTGCGCATTAGCGCCGGGCGACCTGTTTCTGGTAGCGTACGGGCGTAATGCCGTAGCGGCGGGTAAACGCGCGGGTTAAATGCGACTGGTCGGTCAGCCCCGTTGCGGCGGCGACTTCGGCGGCGGGCATACCGTGGGTGAGAAACGCCTTGGCGCGCCACAGGCGGATGGCCATCAACATCTGGTGCGGCGTAACGTGAAAATGGGCTTTGAACTGGCGCTGGAAATGGTACGGGCTGAGCGAGACAACGTTCGCCAGTTCGTCCAGCGTCAGGGCGTGCATATAGTTGTCGTGCAAATACTCGCGCACGCGCTCGAAACGGTGTGCGCCTTCCTGAACCACCGGCGCGTGATGGGCTAGCGGCTGAAAGGTCTCGATCAGATCCAGCAATAAGCCTTTTTGCGACAGCGGATCGTCCGTATGCCACAGGCCGTAAATTAGCCTGCCGATCTGCTGAGAGCGCTGCGGGTCGTAACGGGTTACGTCGCTGAACCACCAGTGGCGCAGGCCGGTTACCTCTTCCAGAAGATCGGGTTCGATGTAGACCATCCGGTAGCGCCAGCCGTCTTCGGTCGCGGACTCCCCGGTATGAATCTCGTCCGGGTTCATGGTAACAACGGATTTTTCAGGTGCGAGATGCTGGGTGCCGCGATAGCGAAAGCGTTCGGCACCGGTTTCGATGGTGCCGATGCCGAAGGCTTCATGGGTGTGGGGCTCAAAGGCGTAGTCAGAGATATGCGCGTGATAGAGTTCAAGGCCCGGCAGCTGCGCCAGATGGCGAAAGCGCGCGCTGTCTCTCTCGTCAGTAAACTGTTCCGGTACGCCTTGCACGATGAGCCTCCTCATGGGTCATCACTACATTATCAGAGATGACCCGAGGGGATGCCACAAAAAATAACCAATCCGTAACAATTACAGAATGGTTTTGACGCTCTCCGCCAGCGGTGTAGTCGGGCGGCCAATCAGCTTGCTCAGGGTACGGCTGTCGTCAAACAGGCCGCCTTTGGACGCGCCCACGTCGGAGTCCGCCAGCATATCCGCCAGCCCGGCGGGTAAACCCACGCTCTTCAATGCGGCTGCAAAGTCCGCTTCGCTCAGGTTTTGATACGCCACAGGTTTACCGCTCTGCTTGCTCAGTTCCGCCGCCAGCTCGCTCAATGTCCAGCCGTGGTCGCCTGCCAGTTCGTATACCTTGCCCGCATGACCCTCTTCAGCGATCACTTTGGCTGCCGCCGCGGCATAGTCTGCGCGGATGGCAGAGGCAATTTTGCCTTCGCCTGCGGCACCAATGAATACGCCGTGTTCCAGCGCAGGCGGCGCGCTCGCCAGGTAGTTTTCGGTGTACCAGCCGTTGCGCAGGAGGGCATAAGGAATGCCGGACGCCGCCAGCGCTTTTTCAGTGGCGACATGTTCAACGTGCAGACCCAACGGTGATTTATCCGCGTGCAGCAGGCTGGTGTAGGCGATAAATTTCACGCCTGCCGCTTTGGCGGCGTTGATCACGTTCTGGTGCTGGGTCGCGCGCTGGCCCACTTCGCTGGAGGAGATGAGCAGCAGCTTTTCCACGCCGCTCAGCGCGGCAGTAAAGGCGGCCTTATCGGTGTAATCCGCCTGACGAACCACAATACCCTGGTTGCTTAACGCTTCAGCTTTCGCCGGGTTACGAACAATGGCAACAATCTGGTTTGCTGGAACGGTTTTCAGCAGTTCTTCAATAACGTGCTGGCCAAGCTGGCCGGTAGCGCCGGTAATCGCGATCATGATAAATCTCCTTCGTGTTTGTCTGGTGTTGTGGCACACTATCACCGTAGCTAACTTTTAGTAAGTACGTACAAAAAGGTAAGTATGAAAAAAACGATCCCAACGCTCAGCGAGCAAATGCGCGATGGCAATCTCTTCGCGGAACAGTGCCCTTCACGGGAGGTGCTTAAACACGTTACCAGCCGCTGGGGCGTGCTGATCCTGCTGGCTCTGCGCGGAGGAACGCACCGTTTTAGCGAGCTGCGCCATAAAATGGGCGGGGTGAGCGAAAAGATGCTGTCCCAGTCGCTTCAGGCGCTGGAGCAGGACGGGTTTGTCGATCGCGTGTCGTATCCGGTCGTGCCGCCGCACGTCGAGTATAGCCTGACACCGATGGGCATCGAGGTGAGCGAGAAAGTCGCCGCGCTGGCGGACTGGATTGAAGTCAATACGCCGAAGGTGATGGCGAATCGGGATGAGCGTGCGGCGTAAAAGCCGGGTGGCGGTTTCGCCTTACCCGGCACAATCACCGCTACCTGCTTAAATCCACCTGATAAATCGCGAACCCGATATCATCCGTCGCAACCTTTTTCATCGGATACTGCGCCTTATCCTTAATAAACGCGGCTGCCTTATCGGACGGTGACGTTTCAAAGCGGATATCCAGTTTCGCATCGCTGTGGATTGGCGCAAGACGCCAGTTGTTATCCACCGCTGGGTGAATTTCGCCCGCCTTCTTCGACTCCGCGCCGATCCACGCCGCCAGCACCGAGCGGTTTTCGTCCGGTGACGCAAAAGCGATGTGGCTATCGCCCGTACCGGCAAACTTACCGCCGTAGGCGCGGTAGTTATTGGTCACCACCAGGAAGGTGGCATTCGGGTCGATCGCCTTGCCGTTGAAGGTCAGGTTTTTGATGCGTTCGGCCTGCGGGTTAATCGCCTGGCACTCGCCGTCATATTTCGCCGGCTGGGTGACGTCAATCTGGTAATTTACGCCGTCGATCACGTCGAAGTTGTAGGTGCGGAAGCCGTCCCAGTTAATCAGCGGCTGTGGTTTACTGCTCTTCGGGTCGATCTGGTTAAACTGCCCGGCGGAGCACTCCAGCCACTCCTTCACCTCTTTCCCCGTGGCTTTAACCACCACCAGGGTATTCGGGTAGAGATAGAGATCGGCGGCGTTACGGAAGGTCAGCTGGCCTTTTTCGACCTCAACATAGCTTGCCGGGTCGTTCTTGCGTCCGCCCACTTTGAATGGCGCTGCGGCAGACAGCACCGGCAGCTTTGCCAGATCCGGATCGCCCTGAACAAAGTGTTCGGCATAGGCTTTCTGGGCCATGTTGACCACCTGAACGGTCGGGTCATCCTGCACCAGCGCCAGGTAGCTGTACATGTTGTCGGCGGATTTGCCGATCGGCTTGCTGACGAATTCGCGGGTGGCGTCGTGGTCGTGCTTCAGCACGTCAACCAGCTTTTTATCTTCACCAGCCAGGGATTTTTTAGCCGCCGCGTCGTAAATCGGGCGCGCTTCGGCTTTTGACTGCGTCACCTTCCAGCTGCCGCTGTCGTTATTTAGCACCAGATCCACCACGCCAAGGTGGTCGCCCCACATGCCCGGCATCACTGACGGCACGCCGTTGAGCGTCCCTTTCTCGATATCCGCCCCTTTAATGCTGGCAAAATCTTTGCCCGGGAAAACAGCGTGAGCGTGGCCGAACAGGATCGCGTCAACGCCCGGGACTTCGCTAAGATAATAAACGGAGTTCTCCGCCATGGCCTGATACGGATCGGCGGAGAGACCCGAGTGGGCGACAACCACCACCAGATCTGCGCCTTTCGCGCGCATTTCCGGCACGTACTTGCGCGCGGTTTCGGTAATGTCATTAACGGTCACTTTGCCGTCGAGGTTGGCTTTATCCCAGGTCATGATCTGCGGCGGTACGAAGCCGATATAGCCGATTTTCAGCGTCTGCTTTTTACCGTCCCGATCGACAACTTCACTCTCTTTAATCAGGTAAGGGGTAAAGAGCGGCTTTTGCGTCTTAACGTCGATGATATTGGCGTTAACGTACGGGAACTTCGCGCCGGCCAGCGCATCGTGCAGGTATTTCAGGCCGTAGTTAAATTCATGGTTGCCCAGGTTGCCGACGGCATAGTCCAGCGTGTTCATCGCTTTATAAACGGGATGGATCTCGCCTTTCTTCAGACCTTTCGCCGCCATGTAATCGCCAAGCGGGCTGCCCTGAATGAGATCGCCGTTGTCCACCAGCACGCTATTTTTGACTTCACCCCGCGCGGCGTTGATCAAACTTGCTGTACGTACCAGTCCGAATTTTTCCGTAGGGGTATCTTTGTAGTAATCGAAGTCCATCATATTGCTGTGCAGATCGGTCGTTTCCAGAATACGCAGATCTACCGTCGCCGCCTGCACGCTCGCTGCAATCAGCGTCGCCAGAAGCGTTGCACTAAACTTAATCATCAGAGGAGTCCTTTTTTCGATCCGTTCCACAAAAGAGTATGTATCTATCGTTTGTTGCTTACAGAAATGTGAATCCTGACAGAAAAAAGCGACCTGAAACCGGAATTGCTTCACAGATAGCGGAATTGTTCACATTACGATATAACTAAAACAAAGAGTTAACCTCACTGCGTTAACAAAGAGGTGGAAAATGCTAGATAAGATTTGTCAGCTCGCACGGGATGCGGGAGATGCCATCATGCAGGTGTATGACGGTGTTAAACCGATGGAGGTCGTCAGCAAGGCGGACGACTCCCCGGTCACGGCGGCCGATATCGCGGCGCATAAGGTGATCCTGCAAGGTCTGCAGGCCTTAACGCCGGATATCCCCGTTCTGTCTGAAGAAGCGCCGCAAAGCTGGGACGAGCGCCAGCACTGGCAGCGCTACTGGCTGGTCGATCCGCTGGACGGGACAAAAGAGTTCCTCAAGCGCAACGGTGAGTTCACCGTCAATATTGCCCTGATTGAGAAGGGTAAAGCGGTGCTCGGCGTGGTCTACGCGCCGGTAATGAAGGTGATGTACAGCGCCGCAGAAGGGAAGGCCTGGAAGGAGGAGTGCGGCGTACGCAAGCAGATCCAGGTGCGCGATGCCCGTCCCCCGCTGGTGGTGATTAGCCGCTCGCACAGCGACAGCGAGCTGGAGGAATACCTGCAACAGCTGGGTGAACACCAGACCACCTCGATTGGCTCGTCGCTGAAATTCTGCCTGGTGGCGGAAGGTCAGGCGCAGCTTTATCCGCGCTTTGGGCCAACCAACGTCTGGGATACCGCGGCAGGCCATGCCGTTGCCGCGGCCGCCGGGGCGCATGTCCATGACTGGCAGGGCAAGCCGCTGGACTATACCCCGCGCGAATCATTCCTCAACCCCGGCTTCCGCGTCTCTATTTATTGAGCCAGCAGTTTGTGCAGCAGGGCGACAACCTGCTGCACCTCTTCCTGGGTCAGCGCCCCGTCTTTCACCCACTGCACGCGGCCGTCCTTATCCAGCACGACAATCGCGGAGCTCTCTTCCTCAAGCTGCCAGGCCTTTCGCGTCACGCCGTTGCTGTCGACGATAAACTGCGACCACGGGTAGAGCTTTTTATTGCTCTCAAGGCTTGAACGCACAAACATCCCGGAGCCAGGAATGGCATCATCGGTGTTCACAATCGTGGTGGTCTGGTAGCGGTCATGAGGGAATTTTGCGGCCTTGATCGCCTCCACCAGGCTGGCATTCTTCTCTTTTGCGGATGTACGACCGGCAATATGTTGTACAACTCTCACTTTGCCCGCGAGCTGCGCGCTATTCCATGCTTTATAGCTAAACTTATCATTGTCGAGAATCAATTCTCCCCGGTCAGCAATGCCGACTGGCGGTACACGTTGTCCTTTTTCAATGCTGTGAGCGGAAGCCCACAGGGGCAGCAGCAGGCAGGCTGCCGCAAGGATGTTACGTAGGGTCATGGCGTTTCCTTATTGTTTGCAGGTGATCCGACCACTTGGTCATACGCTTTTAATCATAAGTGCGATCAATGTGGTTTTCCCGCAATCCGAGTGCCAGTTTGCGGGTGAACGCACATATCCATTAAAAAACGACGGCTTATACTGCTCTCTATCACGCTTTGCAAAGATTATTCTGAATAATTGTAATCAAACGGTAAATAAACTTATGCACACTGGGTAACACCGTAGTTCTGGTCTATAGTCATTGGGCATCAAAATTTGCGCTCAGGACAGTCGGGCCGATTGTGGCACCGCAAGAGCGTATGATTCGCAGGAGATACAAGAATGAAAATTTTCCAACGCTACAACCCGCTTCAGGTGGCGAAGTACGTGAAGATCCTGTTCCGTGGACGGTTGTACATCAAGGATGTTGGCGCTTTTGAGTTTGATAAGGGCAAGATCCTTGTCCCAAAAGTGAAGGACAAACAGCACCTGTCTGTGATGTCCGAAGTCAACCGTCAGGTTATGCGTCTGCAAACTGAGATGGCTTAACCAACGTGCTATGCAGTAGGTAGTTAAAAAGACGGCTCCCGATGGGAGCCGTTGATGTTTGTGGGGGCAGGAACGTTACGCCGACACCTTCTCTTCCGCGTCCGGCAGCTTCGGCACCAGTACGGTCGGCTTGTTGTCAATACGCGTCACCAGCAGCTGGTCGATGCGATAGTTATCAATATCCACCACCTCAAACTTGTAGCCGGAGAACTTCACCGAGTCGGTGCGTTTCGGGATTTTACGCAGCATAAACATCATAAAGCCGCCGATGGTTTCGTAGTTACCGGACTGCGGGAACTCGTCGATATCCAGCACGCGCATGACGTCTTCAATCGGCGTACCGCCGTCGATCAGCCATGAATTATCGTCACGCTGAACAATCTGCTCTTCCAGTCCCTGGCCAACCAGGTCTCCCATCAGCGTGGTCATCACGTCGTTCAGCGTGATGATACCCACCACCAGCGCGTATTCGTTCATGATCACCGCGAAGTCTTCCCCGGCGGTTTTGAAACTTTCCAGCGCTTCGGAGAGCGTCAGGGTGTCCGGCACAATCAGGGTATTGCGGATCTGCACGCCGCTGTTGAGCGCCAGGCTCTGGTTTGCCAGCACGCGGTTCAGCAGGTCTTTGGAGTCGACGTAACCGATGATGTGGTCGATATCTTCATTACAGACCAGGAACTTGGAGTGAGGATGCTGCGCCACTTTGTTCTTCAGGCTCTGCTCATCTTCATGTAAATCGAACCAGATAATGTTTTCACGGCCCGTCATGGAAGAGGGCACGGTACGGGATTCCAGTTCAAATACGTTCTCAATCAGCTCGTGTTCCTGCTTACGCAGCACCCCGGCCAGCGCGCCGGCTTCCACCACCGCATAAATGTCATCAGAGGTGATGTCGTCTTTACGCACCATTGGCAGCTTAAAGATGCGGAAAATCACGTTCGCCAGGCCGTTGAAGAACCACACCAGCGGACGAAACACGTACAGACAGAAGCGCATCGGGTTGATGATACGCAAAGCTACAGCTTCTGGCGCAATCATACCGATGCGTTTCGGGGTCAGGTCTGCAAAGAGGATGAACAGGCCGGTTACCAGCGAGAAGGAGAGAATAAAGCTCAGCTGTTCGGCAAGCTCAGCGGACATGTATTTGACAAAGAGGCTATAAAACGCTGGAGAAAAGGCCGCATCGCCCACGATACCGCCGAGAATGGCGACCGCGTTAAGGCCAATCTGCACCACGGTGAAGAACATGCCGGGGTTTTCCTGCATTTTCAGGATGCGGGTGGCATTGATGTTGCCCTCGTCGGCAAGCAGCTTCAGTTTGATTTTACGGGACGCGGCCAGCGAGATCTCAGATATCGAGAAAAATGCACTGACGGCAATAAGACAAAGTATTACTAAAATACTGTTTAACATAGTTTATCCGGCTTCTCGCCAGATCCTCAGAAGGGGAGTTGATACCATTTGTGTGAAAACACGTAGAACGTCAGCTCGTAGCGTTGAGCCGATTATTTCAGCGGTAGTATAGCGTAAAGAGATGTAAATCTGCCAGAGGTCACATTTTTGGCATAAAACAGACCGGACAGCGTGCGCTGTCCGGTACGGGTGACGATTTAACGGTTAATAATCAGGCCAGCTGTGGCGGCAGGCAGACGCCGATGCCCCCGATGCCGCAGTAGCCGTACGGGTTTTTGTGCAGATACTGCTGATGATCGTCCTCGGCATAGTAGAACGGCTTCGCGGTGGCGATTTCCGTGGTCACCTCGCGCGTATCGCCTGCTTCACGCATGGCCTGCTGGAAACGCTCAAGGCTGGCGCGCGCGGCGGCGTCCTGCTCAGGCGTGAGCGGATAAATGGCCGAGCGATACTGTGTGCCGTGGTCGTTGCCCTGACGCATGCCCTGCGCCGGGTCGTGGTTTTCCCAGAAGACCTGCAGGAGCTGTTCGTAGCTGATGACCGTCGGGTCATATACCACGCGTACCGCTTCCGCATGGCCGGTTTCGCCGGAGCAGACTTCGCGGTAGGTTGGATTCGGCGTATAACCGCCCGTGTAGCCGGCCGCGGTGCTGTAAACGCCGGGCAGCTGCCAGAAGAGGCGCTCAACGCCCCAGAAGCAGCCCATGGCGAACAGGGCGATTTCCATTCCATCAGGAACGTTGGTCATTGAATGGTTATTGACGGCGTGTAAGGTCGCCACAGGCATAGGGGTGTTGCGTCCCGGTAATGCATCAGCTTGTGAAACCAGATGCTTCTTGTCGAATAAACTCACGATGGGGCCTCCCGGGGTGCGATGTTTCGGTTAAGGTTGTCACGAAGCGTTTAATTGAACACAATAAATGCGCTGAATGAGACTAGATTTAATCATAAGAAATATTTGGGTGTTACACCCGTTTTCAACCCACGATTTGGGTTTTTGGCTTCCGGGCCGTATTTTGCCGCACGGCGGCGCTTCATTTGCTTCCAGGGTGGAAAAGGGATATTCAGGAGAAAACGTGACAAAAATCCGCCAGTTATGTTTAGTCAGTGTATTGCTGACAAGCGGGGTTGCCAGCGCGGCGAATGTCCGTTTGCAGGTTGAGGGGTTATCCGGGACGCTGGAAAAAAACGTGCGTGCGCAGCTGTCGACCATCCAGAGCGATGAGGTGACGCCGGACCGGCGTTTTCGCGCGCGCGTGGATGACGCGATCCGTGAAGGGCTAAAAGCGCTGGGGTATTACGAACCCACCATTGATTTCGATCTCCGCCCGCCGCCAAAGAAGGGGCGTCAGGTGCTTATTGCCCGCGTCTCGCCGGGCGAGCCGGTGCTGATTGGCGGCACGAACGTCATCCTGCGCGGCGGCGCGCGTACCGACCGCGACTACCTGGACCTGCTCAGCACGCGACCGAAAATCGGCACCGTGCTCAACCACGGTGACTACGACCACTTCAAAAAAGAGCTGACGAGCGTCTCTCTGCGCAAGGGCTACTTCGACAGCCAGTTCAATAAAAGCCAGTTGGGCATCGCGCTGGAGCGACGTCAGGCCTTCTGGGATATTGACTACGACAGCGGCGAACGCTACCGCTTTGGCGATGTAACGTTTGAAGGTTCGCAAATTCGTGAAGAGTATCTGCAAAACCTCGTGCCGTTTAAAAAAGGCGATTACTACCAGTCGAGCGATCTGGCGGAGCTGAACCGTCGCCTCTCCGCTACCGGCTGGTTTAACTCCGTGGTTGTCGCACCGGAATTTGATAAGTCTCGCAAAACCAAGGTGTTGCCGCTGCATGGCGTTGTCTCGCCGCGCACCGAGAACACCATTGAGACCGGTGTTGGCTACTCGACAGACGTCGGTCCGCGCGTGAAGGCCTCCTGGAAAAAGCCGTGGATGAACTCCTACGGCCACAGCCTGACCACCAGCGCCAGCATTTCCGCACCGGAACAGCAGCTTGATTTCAGCTATAAAATTCCGCTGCTGAAAAACCCGCTTGAGCAATATTACCTGGTGCAGGGCGGCTTTAAGCGTACCGATTTGAACGATACCGAGCAGGACTCGACAACGCTTGCGGTTTCACGCTTCTGGGATCTCTCCAGCGGCTGGCAGCGCGCCATTAACCTGCGCTGGAGCCTTGATCACTTTACCCAGGCAAACGTCACCAACACCACTATGCTGCTTTATCCGGGCGTGATGATCAGCCGCACCCGCTCGCGCGGCGGCCTGATGCCAACCTGGGGTGATTCACAGCGTTACTCTATCGACTACTCCAATACGATGTGGGGCTCTGACGTCGACTTCACGGTGGTGCAGGCGCAAAACGTCTGGATCCGCACGCTGTATGACAAACACCGCTTTGTGATGCGCGGCAATCTCGGCTGGATTGAGACGGGTGATTTCGAGCGCGTTCCGCCGGACCTGCGCTTCTTCGCCGGGGGCGACCGCAGCATTCGCGGGTATAAGTACAAATCGATCTCACCTGAAAACGAAAAAGGCCAGCTGACCGGGGCATCCAAACTGGCGACCGGATCGCTGGAGTATCAGTACAACGTCAGCGGCAAGTGGTGGGGCGCAATGTTTGTTGACGGTGGTGAAGCGGTGAACGATATCCGCCGCAGCGATTTCAAAACCGGTGCAGGCGTGGGCGTACGCTGGCAGTCACCCGTCGGGCCCATCAAGCTCGACTTCGCCGTGCCGGTGGGCGACAAAGATGAACACGGATTACAGTTTTACATCGGTCTGGGGCCTGAATTATGAGTTTATGGAAGAAAATAAGCCTCGGGGTGCTGATTTTTATCGTGCTGCTGCTCGGAACGGTGGCGTTTCTGGTGGGAACGACGACCGGGCTGCATCTGCTGTTTAACGCCGCGAACCGTTGGGTGCCGGGGCTGGAAATTGGTCAGGTAACGGGCGGCTGGCGAGACCTGCGTCTGAAGAACATCCGCTACGAGCAGCCGGGCGTGGCGGTCAACGCCGGGGAATTCCATCTCGCGGTGAAGCTGGGCTGCCTGCGGGACAGCAAGCTCTGCGTGAACGATCTGTCGCTAAAAGACGTCAACGTGGCGATAGACTCAAAGAAAATGCCGAAGTCTGCGCCGGTTGAGGAAGAGGACAGCGGCCCGCTGAATCTCTCCACGCCGTACCCGATTGCGCTCTATCGGGTGGCGCTCGATAACGTCAATATCAAAATCGACGACACCACCGTTTCGGTGATGGATTTCACCTCCGGCCTGCGCTGGCAGGAGAAAAACCTCACCCTGACGCCAACCTCGCTGCAAGGGTTGCTGATCGCGCTGCCGAAAGTGGCGGACGTGGCGCAGGAAGAGATCGTCGAACCGAAGATCCAGAACCCGCAGCCGGAAGAGAAGCCGCTGGGCGAAACGCTGAAAGAACTCTTCTCGAAGCCTGTCCTGCCTGAAATGACCGACGTGCATCTGCCGCTGAACCTCAACATTGAGGAGTTCAAAGGCGAGCAGCTGCGCCTGACCGGCGACACCGATCTGACGGTCTTTAACATGCTGCTGAAAGTCAGCAGCATTGACGGCAACATGAAGCTCGACGCGCTGGATATCGATACCAACCAGGGCTCGGTGAACGCGTCAGGCAACGCCCTGCTGCGCGACAGCTGGCCGGTGGATATCACCCTCAATAGCGCCCTGAATATCGACCCGCTGAAGGGCGAAAAAGTGAAGGTTAAAGTGGGCGGGGCGCTGCGCGAGAAGCTGGATATCGGGGTGAATCTCTCCGGCCCGGTAGACATGGCCCTGCGCGCGCAAACCCAGCTGGCGGAAGCCGGGCTGCCGCTCAATCTGGAGGTTGTCAGCAAGCAGCTTTACTGGCCGTTTACCGGCGAAAAACAGTATCAGGCCGACGATCTGAAGCTGAAGCTGAGCGGCAAGATGACCGACTACACGCTCTCGTTCCGCACTGCGGTGAAGGGGCAGGGCGTGCCGCCCGCGACCATCACGCTGGATGCAAAAGGCAACGAACAGCAGGTTAACCTCGACAAGCTGACCGTCGCGGCGCTGGAAGGCAAAACAGTACTGACCGCGCTGCTCGACTGGCAGCAGGCGATCAGCTGGCGCGGCGAGCTGAAGCTGACGGGAATTAACACCGCCAAAGAGGTGCCGGACTGGCCGTCGAAGCTGGACGGGCTGATCAAAACCCGCGGCAGCCTCTACGGCGGCACGTGGCAGATGGACGTGCCGGAAATCAAGCTCACCGGGAACGTGAAGCAGAACAAGGTGAACGTTGAAGGCTCGGTGAAGGGCAACAGCTACCTGCAGTGGATTATCCCGGGGCTGCACGTGGCGCTGGGCCGCAACACGGCGGATATCAAAGGCGAGCTGGGGGTAAAAGATCTCAATCTTGACGCCACCATCGACGCGCCGAATCTGGATAACGCCCTGCCGGGTCTGGGCGGTACGGCGAAAGGACTCGTGAAAGTGCGCGGCACCGTGGACGCGCCGCAGCTGCTGGCAGATATTACCGCCAACAATCTGCGCTGGCAGGAGCTGAGCGTTGCCCGCGTCCGCGTGGAAGGGGATGTGAAATCCACCGATCAGATCGGCGGCAACCTGAACCTGCGCGTGGAGCGCATTTCCCAGCCGGACGTGAACATTAGCCTGGTAACTCTGGACGCCAAAGGGAACGAGAAGCAGCACGACCTCCAGCTGCGCGTGCAGGGCGAGCCCGTCTCCGGCCAGCTTCACCTGACCGGCAGCTTCGACCGGAAGGAAACGCGCTGGAAAGGAACGCTGGACAACACCCGCTTCAACACCCCGGTGGGGCCGCTGGCGCTGTCGCGCTCCATTGCGCTGGACTACCGCAACGCCGAGCAGAAGATCAGCATCGGGCCTCACTGCTGGACCAACCCGAACGCGGAGCTGTGCGTGCCGCAGACCATTGATGCGGGGGCGGAAGGGCGCGCGCAGATCAACCTGAACCGCTTCGATCTGGCGATGCTGAAACCGTTTATGCCGGACACCACGCAGGCCAGCGGCGTCTTCAGCGGGAAAGCCGATGTCGCCTGGGATACAACCAAAGAGGGGCTGCCGCAGGGCAGCGTCACGCTTTCCGGGCGCAACGTGAAGGTAACGCAGGAGGTGAACGATGCGACGCTGCCGGTGGCCTTCGACACCCTGAACGTGAGTGCAGACCTGCATAACAACCGTGCGGAGCTGGGGTGGCTTATCCGTCTGACCAACAACGGCCAGATGGACGGGCAGATACAGATTACCGATCCGCAGGGGCGGCGCAATCTGGGCGGCAACGTCAATATTCGTAACTTCAACCTGGCGATGGTCAACCCGATCTTCGCCCGCGGGGAAAAAGCCGAGGGCATGGTAAATGCCAACCTGCGCCTGGCGGGCAACGCGCAAAGCCCTCAGCTGTTCGGTCAGCTGCGGCTCAGCGGTGTGGATATCGACGGTAACTTTATGCCGTTCGATATGCAGCCCAGCCAGATTGCGATGAACTTCAACGGCATGAGCTCGACGTTGAACGGCTCGGTATTAACTCAGCAGGGGCAAATCAACCTGAGCGGCGACGCGGACTGGAGCCAGCTCGACAACTGGCGCGCCCGTATTGCCGCGAAAGGCAGTAAGGTGCGCATCACCGTACCGCCAATGGTGCGCCTGGACGTCTCGCCGGACGTGGTCTTTGAGGCGACGCCAAGCCTCTTCACCCTGGATGGCCGCGTGGACGTGCCGTGGGCGCGCATCGTGGTTCACGAGGTGCCGGAAAGCGCGGTCGGCGTCTCCAGTGATGAAGTTATGCTCAATGAAAATCTGAAACCTGCCGAAGAGAAGAGCGCTGGCATACCGATTAATAGTAACCTTATCGTGCACGTGGGAAATAACGTGCGGTTGGATGCGTTTGGGCTGAAGGCGAGGCTCACGGGCGACCTGAAAGTGGCGCAGGATAAACAAGGGCTTGGCCTCAACGGGCAGATCAATATCCCTGAAGGGCGTTTTCATGCCTATGGTCAGGATCTGATTGTCCGTAAAGGCGAGCTGCTGTTCTCCGGCCCACCGGATCAACCTCTGTTGAACATCGAAGCGATTCGTAACCCGGAAGCGACGGAAAACGACGTCATTGCTGGCGTACGCGTCACCGGCTCTGCCGACGAACCGAAGGCGGAGATCTTCTCCGACCCGGCGATGTCGCAGCAGGAAGCCCTCTCTTATCTGCTGCGCGGACAAGGTCTGGACAGCGGACAAAGCGACAGTGCGGCGATGACCTCAATGTTGGTCGGTCTGGGGGTTGCACAAAGTGGGCAGGTTGTGGGTAAAATCGGCGAGACGTTCGGCGTAAGCAATCTGGCGCTGGACACCCAGGGCGTGGGTGACTCCTCGCAGGTGGTGGTCAGCGGCTATGTACTGCCGGGTCTGCAGGTAAAATATGGTGTGGGGATCTTTGACTCACTGGCAACACTCACGTTACGCTATCGCCTGATGCCTAAGCTATATCTGGAAGCAGTGTCCGGCGTAGACCAGGCACTTGATCTGCTCTATCAGTTTGAGTTTTAGCAATGCGAATATTTGTCTACGGCAGTTTACGAACCAGGCAAGGCAACAGTCACTGGATGACCAATGCCCAGCTACTGGGGAATTACAATATCGAGAACTACCAGTTGTACAGCCTGGGCCACTATCCAGGCGCGGTTCCCGGCGAAGGAACAGTACAGGGTGAAGTTTATCGTATTGATAATGCTACACTTGCCGAACTTGATGCCTTGCGCACCAGGGGCGGTGAATACGCTCGCCAGTTGATCCAGACACCGTACGGAAGCGCGTGGATGTATGTCTACCAGCGTCCGGTCGACGGGTTAACGCGGATTGTAAGCGGTAACTGGTTAGACAGAGACCAGTACTGAAAAACGACAACGCCACCGTGAGGTGGCGTTGTTTTTTTCACTTTCAATTCTCTTCTGTATCCCTGCGTCGGGTTAAAAAAAGAGGAACGAACAGCATGATGTATGGGGCAATAAGCCATAAAAAACACAAGGCGCGTGAACGGCCATAGTAGTTTATGCATCGCGTATTGCTTGATATGACGGGCAGGAAAAACAGTAAAAACAGCAAAATCGCATAATCGCTTCGATAAGGGATCCATAAGTAAAACAAAAACCAGGCAAGTTGGAATGTCAGGATGCAGAGATACTGCCATTTGCTGTCTTTGCCGTAACAGTCAAACGCCTTTATGTAGCCCATCTTTATGCTTTGAAGAAAGAAACTTAGCATGTATAACGCTCACGATCGCGACGGTCAGAAGCGTGCTCGTCAGCAACGCTCCTAAAAAATAGCTGTGGGTGATATCAGTAGCACCCGAGCTTAAAGTATGTAATTTAGTATATCCTCTATCTACTGCAACAAAAAGCGTATATAGCCCGATGTTAATACAGAACTGAAGCAGACAAGAAGTGACAATATTCGCTGGAATTCTTTTTAATAGCGTGAGTAACGTATAAATAATACTTGCTGAAAGAGCGAAGTAAAGCCCGTTAAATAAACTGGATAGTAAGGAGCTGTTTATTCCGCTGAATATTAAATTATCGCTTCCATAATACCATGCCAGATATTGAGTATACGTACTTCTGCCAAAGATAAAGGAGGCAATAATAATGACGAGTAGACTTACGATATGGATTTTCTTACTCATAATTTTGCTCCCTTAGAAAGCAGTTCCTTCATCGTTTTACTGGCCTCCAGCTGATCTTTGATTATGGCAAGGTCACGATTGTTGTGATTATATTTTGCAATAGCGGTTGGCGTTCCTTTACCACCATTGTCCATAAAGAAGACAATATCCTTACGACCATAAAGAAGGACCTGTGGGATGGGATCACGCCCATAGCTCACCGCCTGAGGAAGGGAGTGAATAGACTCTGTCGTGAGGAAGCGAGGAATATTTTCATGCTCAATATTGCCTAAAGGTGTAGTGGCAACAAGAGAGCCGATAAAATCAGTCGTATACACTAACGTATCTGTATCTTTGGTCGTTACTTTCGAGCCCGTAAGATATTTTATCTGTTGCCAAAGTGTAATATCTTTTGGGGTAACCTTAACACCATCCATAAACATATCTTGCTTGCGTTTTAGCTGAATGACAGTGCGGTGTACCTGTGTCAAAGAGGGGCTGATTTCCCCAACGGAAGGCATAAGTCCATCGCGGGAATAGAGCCTTTCAATAATAAAGTAAATTCCAGTTGGGCGGGCAACGTCAATGTTAATGGATGACATATGAATCCTGTAATCAATGGGGATTAATGCTCATTATGACAGTATGTGATTAATTGACAGCCTATTCAACCACTCCCACCATAAATGAGAGGGTGTCTTTGTTGTATTAACATGAAAGCCAAAGGGAATGGGATTTATCTTAAAAGCTAATGTATGCTGCTTTTAACAAAGATAAAAAAAGCCCCAGTATGCGGGGCTTTCATCAATCGACAGTAAGAATTACTTCTTAGCAGCGCGTTCGAAAGAGGCGATGATTTCTGCTTTCGCCGCTTCTGCGTTGTCCCAGCCGTCAACCTTAACCCATTTACCTTTTTCGAGGTCTTTGTAGTGCTCGAAGAAGTGGGCGATCTGCGCTTTCAGCAGCTCTGGCAGGTCATTCACATCTTTAATGTGATCGTACTCTTTGCTCAGCTTGGTGTGCGGTACCGCAACCAGCTTCGCATCTTCACCCGCTTCGTCAGTCATCTTCAGCACGCCAACAGGACGGCAGCGAATGACGGAGCCTGGCTGCAGTGGGTATGGCGTTGGAACCAGCACGTCAACCGGGTCACCGTCCAGAGACAGGGTGTGGTTGATGTAGCCGTAGTTGCACGGATAGAACATGGCGGTAGACATGAAACGGTCAACGAACAGCGCACCGGTGTCTTTGTCGATTTCGTATTTGATTGGATCTGCGTTGGCCGGGATTTCAATAACAACGTAGATGTCTTCTGGCAGTTCTTTACCCGCTGGGACGTTGAGTAAGCTCATGTCGGTGTCCTTTAAAATGGATGGTAAACAAGTGGCAGGTATTATAGCCAACTCACGCTGAATGTCTCCGCCTCTTTTCGCATTCTCTCCCCGCAAGCCCCACTTTTCAGACCGTTTCCATGACAGGAAAATCCATAAACTCAGCCGCATTTTTAATGGTGAAATGAAAGCGATTACAAACTTGTGATTAACATTTTATTCACTTTCCTGAAGTGTGATGTAACGCAATTCGTTACATATTTCATTGGCTATAGTCATTTCGCAGAACATCTTTTAACCAACAATAAACACCCCTACGAGGACGCTCATATGTGGAAGCGCTTACTTCTTGTCACAGCAGTTTCGGCAGCCATGTCGTCTATGGCGATGGCCGCTCCCTTAACCGTAGGTTTTTCGCAAGTTGGCTCTGAATCCGGCTGGCGTGCGGCGGAAACCAACGTTGCGAAAAGCGAGGCTCAGAAACGCGGCATCACCCTGAAAATCGCCGATGGTCAGCAAAAGCAGGAAAACCAGATCAAAGCCGTGCGCTCGTTTATCGCCCAGGGCGTGGATGCCATCTTTATTGCACCAGTGGTGGCGACCGGCTGGGAACCGGTTCTGAAGGAAGCGAAAGACGCTGAAATTCCGGTCTTCCTGCTCGACCGTTCCATCGATGTTAAAGACAAATCTCTCTATATGACCACCGTCACCGCTAATAACGTGCTTGAAGGGCAGTTAATTGGCGACTGGCTGATTAAACAGGTCGACGGCAAGCCGTGTAACGTCGTTGAACTGCAGGGCACCGTCGGCGCGAGCGTGGCCATCGACCGTAAGAAAGGGTTTGCTGAGGCCATTGCCAAAGCGCCAAACATCAAGATTATCCGCTCCCAGTCCGGCGACTTTACCCGCAGTAAGGGTAAAGAGGTCATGGAGAGCTTTATCAAGGCTGAAAACAACGGCAAGAATATCTGCATGGTTTACGCCCACAACGATGACATGGCGATCGGGGCGATTCAGGCGATTAAAGAAGCGGGCCTGAAGCCGGGCAAAGATATCCTCACCGGCTCTATCGACGGCGTGCCGGACATCTACAAAGCGATGATCGACGGTGAAGCCAATGCCAGCGTCGAGCTGACGCCGAACATGGCGGGCCCGGCATTCGACGCGCTGGAGAAATTCAAGAAAGACGGAACGATGCCTGAGAAGGTGACCGTCACCAAGTCCACGCTCTACCTGCCTGATACGGCGAAAGAAGAGTTAGAGAAGAAGAAAAATATGGGCTACTGATCCAGTGAAATTGCCGGGTGGCGCTGCGCTTACCCGGCCTGCGGAAACGTGCCGGGGACGTGAATATGAAAACTGAACAACACCAGGAAATCCTCCGCACAGAGGGCTTGAGTAAATTCTTCCCCGGCGTAAAGGCGCTGGATAGCGTTGATTTCAGCCTGCGGCGTGGTGAAATCATGGCACTGCTGGGCGAGAACGGCGCGGGAAAATCGACGCTGATTAAATCGCTGACCGGCGTTTATCACGCCGATCGCGGCACCATCTGGCTGGAAGGCAACGCCATTTCGCCAAAAAATACCGCCCACGCCCAGCAGCTGGGGATCGGGACGGTTTACCAGGAAGTGAACCTGCTGCCGAATATGTCGGTGGCGGACAACCTGTTTATTGGCCGCGAGCCACGCCGCTTTGGCCTGCTGCGCCGAAAAGAGATGGAGGCGCGCGCCACGAAGCTGATGGAGTCCTACGGCTTCTCCCTCGACGTTCGCGAGCCGCTGAACCGCTTTTCCGTGGCGATGCAGCAGATCGTCGCCATCTGTCGCGCGATCGATCTCTCTGCGAAGGTGCTGATCCTCGATGAACCCACCGCCAGCCTCGATACCCAGGAAGTGGAGATGCTCTTCACCCTGATGCGCCAGCTGCGCGATCAGGGCGTGAGCCTGATCTTCGTCACGCACTTTCTCGATCAGGTGTATGAGGTGAGCGACCGCATTACGGTGCTGCGCAACGGCAGCTTTGTCGGCTGCCGCGAAACCCGCGAGCTGCCGCAGATCGAGCTGGTGAAAATGATGCTGGGCCGCGAGCTGGAAACCGACGCCCTCCAGCGTGCGGGCCGCACGTTGCTGAGCGAAAAACCGGTTGCCGCGTTCAGCGATTACGGCAAGAAAGGCGTGATATCGCCGTTTAACCTTGAGGTGCGTCCCGGCGAAATTGTCGGGCTGGCGGGCCTGCTGGGCTCGGGCCGAACCGAAACCGCCGAGGTGATCTTCGGGATCAAGCCTGCCGACAGCGGCACCGCGCTGATCAAGGGCAAACCGCAAACCCTGCGATCGCCGCATCAGGCCTCCTGTCTGGGCGTTGGCTTCTGCCCGGAAGACCGGAAAACGGACGGCATCATTGCCGCCGCCTCGGTGCGGGAAAATATCATCCTGGCCCTGCAGGCCCAGCGCGGCTGGCTGCGCCCGATCCCCCGTAAAGAGCAAAACGCCATCGCCGAGCGCTTTATCCGCCAGCTCGGCATCCGCACCCCGAGCGCGGAACAGCCGATTGAATTTCTCTCCGGCGGTAACCAGCAGAAGGTGCTGCTCTCCCGCTGGCTGCTGACCAAACCGCAGTTCCTGATCCTTGACGAGCCGACGCGCGGTATCGACGTGGGCGCGCACGCCGAAATTATCCGGCTTATCGAAACGCTCTGTGCGGACGGGCTGGCCCTGCTGGTTATCTCATCCGAGCTGGAGGAGCTGGTGGGCTATGCCGATCGCGTCATCATCATGCGCGATCGCAAACAGGTGGCAGAGATCCCACTGGATAAACTGTCCGTTCCGGCAATCATGAATGCCATCGCGGCGTAAGGAGTGAATCGTGATGTCCCGTTCGCTTTCGCAAACCGGTGAGTCAAAGCGCCGCTTTAGCTGGCCAACCGGCACGCCGCAAATTGCAGCGCTGCTGGTGGTGCTGCTGGTAGATAGCCTTGTCGCACCGCATTTCTTCCAGATTATTGTTCAGGATGGCCGCCTGTTTGGCAGCCCGATCGATATTTTAAATCGCGCCGCGCCCGTGGCGCTGCTGGCGATTGGGATGACGCTGGTGATCGCCACCGGCGGAATAGATCTCTCCGTCGGCGCGGTGATGGCTATCGCCGGGGCCACGGCAGCCTCAATGACCGTGGCCGGTCACAGCCTGCCGGTGGTACTGCTGGCGGCCTTAGGCACCGGCGTGCTGGCCGGACTATGGAACGGCATTCTGGTGGCGGTGCTGAAAATTCAGCCCTTTGTCGCTACGCTGATCCTGATGGTGGCCGGGCGCGGGGTCGCACAGCTGATCACCTCGGGGCAGATTGTCACCTTCAACTCTCCGAGCCTGGCATGGCTTGGCAGCGGCAACCTTCTGTTCTTCCCGACGCCGGTGATTATTGCCCTGGTCACGCTTATTGTCTTTTGGCTCTTCACCCGCAAAACGGCGCTCGGGATGTTTATTGAGGCGGTGGGGATCAACATTCGCGCCGCGCGCAACGCCGGGGTCAACACCCGCCTGATGGTGATGCTGACCTACGTGCTGAGCGGCGTCTGCGCCGCCATTGCCGGTGTCATCGTCGCCGCCGATATTCGCGGGGCCGATGCCAATAACGCCGGGCTCTGGCTGGAGCTGGATGCGATCCTCGCGGTGGTGATCGGCGGCGGGTCGCTGATGGGCGGGCGCTTTAACCTGCTGCTCTCGGTGATCGGCGCGCTGATCATTCAGGGCATGAACACCGGGATCCTGCTCTCGGGATTCCAGCCGGAACTCAACCAGGTGGTAAAAGCGGTAGTTGTACTCTGCGTGCTGATCGTCCAGTCGCCGCGCTTTGTCAGCATCATTAAGGGGATCCGTGGCCATGATAAAACGTAATTTACCGTTAATGATCACGCTGGGCGTGTTTGTGCTGGGGTATCTCTACTGCCTCACGCAGTTCCCCGGTTTTGCCTCAACGCGCGTGATCTGCAACATTCTGACGGACAACGCCTTTTTAGGCATTATCGCCGTCGGCATGACCTTTGTGATCCTCTCCGGCGGGATCGATCTCTCAGTTGGCTCGGTGATCGCGTTCACGGGGGTATTCCTTGCGAAGGCGATCGGCTTTTGGGGCATCTCGCCGCTGGTGGCGTTTCCGCTGGTGCTGGTGATGGGCTGCGCGTTTGGCGCCTTTATGGGGCTGCTGATCGACGCGCTGAAAATTCCGGCCTTTATCATCACGCTGGCCGGGATGTTTTTCCTGCGCGGCGTAAGTTATCTGGTTTCTGAGGAGTCGATTCCGATTAACCATCCGGTGTATGACACGCTCTCCAGCCTGGCGTGGAAAATTCCCGGCGGCGGTCGCCTGAGCGCGATGGGGCTGCTGATGCTGGGCGTGGTGGTGATTGGCATTTTCCTCGCCCACCGCACCCGGTTCGGCAATCAGGTATACGCCATTGGCGGCAACGCCACGTCGGCCAACCTGATGGGGATCTCAACCCGCAGCACCACCATCCGCATCTATATGCTTTCGACCGGCCTGGCAACGCTGGCGGGTATTGTCTTCTCGGTGTATACCCAGGCGGGCTATGCCCTGGCAGGCGTCGGCGTGGAACTGGATGCGATTGCTTCTGTGGTTATCGGCGGCACGCTGCTCAGCGGCGGGGTAGGGACGGTGCTGGGGACGCTGTTCGGCGTCGCGATTCAGGGGCTGATACAAACCTATATCAACTTTGACGGCACGCTCAGCTCGTGGTGGACGAAGATCGCCATTGGCATTCTGCTGTTTATTTTTATTGCCCTGCAGCGGGGGCTGACGGTGCTCTGGGAGAACCGTCAAAGCTCGCCTGTTACCCGCGTAAACACATCGGTAACAGAGCGATAACACGCTGAATTTGCTTAAAGTCTAAACATTTTCCGGTAGCGGCCGATAATCTTCTTTTATGCCCAGAAATATCTCGCTACCGGAAATAATATCATGCTTAAAACGCTATCGATTCGTACCGGCTTGCTCTCTTTACTGGCCGTTATGACCCTTCTGCTGCTGATTGTCAGCGGCATCGGCATTTATGCCCTCACACAGAGTTCTTCCTCACTGCAGCGCATTAATCACCTTCAGGGTGAGCAGATGGTGCAGCTGAACACCGGCTATACGCTGATCCTGCGCGCGCGCAATGAGGCGGGTCAGGCCGTCCGCATGATGGAAATCGGCATGCTGGACGATGCGGCCAAAGCGGTAAAAAACATCAATCAGGAAGTCGCCCTGGCCCGGAAAACGTTAAAAGGCGTGATTGACGGCGGCGTGGCTGACGAACAGGGGCAGCAGCTCCTCGACAAAGTCGCGGCCAGCCTGGCGACGTATAACCAGCAGGGGATCGGCCCGATGCTGAAAACCCTGAATGACCAGAGCGCAGACAGCTATTACGATCTGCTGGAGAACACGCTGATTCCGGTGGCGAAGCAGTTCGATAACGACGTGCAGGCGTTTCAGAAATGGAGCGAAGCGCGAGGTCAGGCGGAAGTGCGTGCCGTACAGGCGAGTAAAACCCGCGTGCTGATCCTGATTATTGTCGCTGCGCTGCTGACGGCGGGCATTATCGCGCTCGCCTGGCTGGCGCTGCGCCATATGCTGCTCAAGCCGCTCTCGGCGTCGATTGCTCAGCTGGAGAACGTGGCGGCGGGCGATTTAACCCACACGCTGAATGCCCCGGCGAGCCAGGAGTTTAACCGCCTCAACGCGGCGATAGAGGAGATGCGTCAGTCGCTGATGAGCTCGGTTCTGCGGGTTCGCGATGCCAGCTCGCAAATTGATACCGGCAGCCGCGAGCTGACGGCGGGGAACCGGGATCTTGCCGAGCGCACCGAATCCACCGCCACGTCGCTGGAGCAGACCGCCGCCAGCATGGAGCAGATCACCGCCACGGTGAAGCTTAACGCCGACAACGCCGAGCAGGCGCACCAGCTGGCGAAGTCTGTTTCCGACACCGCCGATCACGGCAGCGAAATGGTCTGCTACGTGATTGAAAAAATGCGCGATATCTCCGGCAGTTCGGCGCGCATCGCCGACATCCTGAGCGTGATTGACGGTATTGCCTTCCAGACCAACATTCTGGCGCTTAACGCCTCCGTGGAAGCGGCGCGCGCGGGCGAGCAGGGGCGCGGGTTTGCCGTGGTCGCGGGTGAAGTCCGCAACCTTGCCAGCCGCAGCGCCGACGCGGCGAAAGAGATTCGCTCTCTGATCGGCGATTCGCAGGCCCACGTTAACGAGGGCAGCGAGCTGGCCCAGCAGGCGGGTGAAACGATGGATGAGATTGCCACTGAAGTGCTGCGGATGACCAAACTGATGCGCGAAATTGCCACCGCGTCTCAGGAGCAGAGCCGCGGCATCGAGCAGGTGAATATTGCGGTGAACCAGATGGATGAAACCGCGCAGCAGAATGCGGCGCTGGTGCAGCAATCCTCCGCCGCGACCCGCTCCCTTGAGGAGCAGTCGCGTCAGCTGATGGAAGCCATGTCATCATTCAAAGTGACGGCTCAGACTGCGGCTTAATATTTCCCAGCCCTGATGCGTTCTGTGCCGGGGCTTTATTTCTCGCGGAATTTACCGCCGCAATATTATCGTGAATATCACCCATTAATAATTCCAGCGAGCTGGTTAACGCTAACGCTTTTTCAGTCGGCTCGAGATATAAACCTTTGCGAAAAAATAACGGCTCATCAAACAGTTGATTAAAACGCTTCAACGCCAGGCTCACCGCAGGACGGGACATCTCCAGGCGCAAAGAGGCTTTTGCCATACTGCCGCAGCGGACGACTTCAATAAATACAGGGATAAGATTTAAATCAATGCCGGTATTAGCCCGGGAATAATTTTTCATTGCAATTCTGCTCCAGGAAATAAATGTCAAACTGTTATGGAAATAATGCAGGAGCAGGGGTGAAGATTAAAGCGTGATTTTTATAAACACTTATACGGTAAAATATATAAATGTGTTGGGGAGCCAGACTGGCTCCCCGGGAGAGATATTACGCGTCCGGATACTCACGGATAAAACGTTCAACGTCTTCAACCATATGGTTGTTGCCAACGAAGAACGAACGACGCTGGTGAAGGCTTTCCGGCACGATGTCCAGAATACGCTGTTTACCGTCGCTCGCCTTGCCGCCCGCCTGTTCGGCCAGGAACGCCATCGGGTTGCATTCGTACAGCAGGCGCAGCTTCCCGTCCGGGTGGCTGGCGGTGCTTGGGTAGAGGTAGATACCGCCCTTCAGCAGGTTACGGTGGAAATCCGCGACCAGAGAGCCAATGTAGCGGGACGTGTAAGGGCGCTGGGTCGCTTTATCTTCTTCCTGGCAGAATTTGATGTACTTCTTCACGCCGTTCGGGAACTTGATGTAGTTGCCTTCGTTGATGGAGTAAGTGCTGCCTTTCTCCGGGAAGCGCATACGTTCCTGGCACAGGCAGAAGACGCCCAGCGACGGATCGTAGGTAAAGGCGTGAACCCCGCATCCGGTGGTGTAGACCAGCATGGTGGACGAGCCATAAACGACGTAACCGGCCGCAACCTGGTTACTGCCCGGCTGCAGAAAATCTTCTTCGGTTACCGGCGTACCAACAGGCGTGACGCGGCGGTAGATGGAGAAAATGGTACCGACAGAAACGTTAACGTCGATGTTGGAGGAGCCGTCGAGCGGATCCATCAGTACGACGTATTTCGCGTGTTCACACCCTTCGAATACAACAATTTCATCTTCTTCTTCGGAGGCGATACCCGCAACGATGTCGCGCGCGCGCAGTGCAGCTTTCAGTTTTTCATTTGCGAACAGATCGAGTTTCTGCTGAACCTCGCCCTGAACGTTCTCGGCACCGCTGGCACCCAGGATATCGACCAGACCGGCCTTGTTGATATCACGGTGGATGATCTTAGCGCCCAGCTTTATTGCCGACAGCAAAGCAGTGAGTTCACCCGTAGCATGAGAGAACTCGTGCTGCTTTTCGACAATAAATTCACCTAACGTTTTCATAACACTTTCCCTGCATCTTTGTGAGTAGAGCGATTGTATGTTCACTAAAACGACTAAAGCCCAACAATCTTAACAAATATTCAAATAGTAGCGCAGAGGTGAATCGCGCCAGCAACATACGGATTTACCTGAAATGCGTTTCACAGCCGCTAACATGTGAGTAAAATGTGCGCCACATTAAAGAAGGATAGTGACGTATGCGCATTCATATATTGGGGATTTGTGGCACTTTCATGGGCGGACTGGCAATGCTGGCGCGCTCGCTGGGCCATGAAGTGACAGGTTCGGACGCCAATGTGTATCCGCCGATGAGCACGCTTCTGGAGAAACAGGGCATCTCTTTAATTCAGGGCTACGATGCCAGCCAGCTGGATCCCGAGCCGGATCTGGTCATCATTGGCAACGCCATGACCCGCGGTAACCCGTGCGTTGAAGCGGTGCTGGAACGCAATATTCCGTTCATGTCCGGCCCGCAGTGGCTGCATGATTTCGTGCTGCGCGACCGCTGGGTGGTTGCCGTAGCCGGTACCCACGGCAAAACCACCACCGCCGGCATGGCGACCTGGATCCTCGAAGCCTGCGGCTACAAGCCGGGCTTCGTGATCGGCGGCGTGCCGGGTAACTTCGACGTCTCTGCGCGTCTCGGCGACAGCCCGTTCTTTGTGATTGAAGCGGATGAATACGACTGCGCATTCTTCGACAAGCGTTCCAAATTCGTGCACTACTGCCCGCGCACGCTGATCCTCAACAACCTTGAGTTTGACCACGCGGATATCTTTGACGACCTGAAAGCCATTCAGAAACAGTTCCACCACCTGGTGCGCATTGTTCCGGGCCAGGGCCGCATTATCCTGCCGGAGAACGACATCAACCTGAAGCAGACCCTGGCGATGGGCTGCTGGAGCGAGCAGGAGCTGGTGGGCGAGCAGGGCCACTGGCAGGCGAAAAAACTCAACGCTGATGCCTCCGAGTGGGAAGTACTGCTCGACGGTGAGAAAGTGGGCGAGGTGAAGTGGGGCCTGGTGGGCGAGCACAACATGCACAACGGCCTGATGGCGATCGCCGCGGCGCGCCATGTGGGCGTGCTGCCTGCGGATGCGGCCAATGCGCTGGGGACGTTTATCAACGCCCGCCGCCGCCTGGAGCTGCGCGGCGAAGCGAACGGCGTGACGGTGTATGACGATTTCGCGCACCACCCAACGGCCATTCTGGCGACGCTTGCTGCGTTACGCGGCAAGGTTGGCGGCACCGCGCGCATTCTGGCGGTGCTGGAACCGCGCTCGAACACCATGAAAATGGGCATCTGCAAAGACGACCTCGCACCGTCCCTGGGACGTGCCGACGAAGTCTTCCTGCTGCAGCCGCAGCATATTCCGTGGCAGGTGGCTGAAGTGGCCGACGCCTGCATTCAGCCTGCGCACTGGAGCGCGGACGTGGATGTCTTAGCGGATATGGTGGTGAAAGCCGCACAGCCTGGCGACCACATTCTGGTGATGAGCAACGGCGGGTTCGGTGGGATCCATCAGAAGCTGCTGGACGGTCTGGCGAAGAAAGCCGCGGCCGCAGAGTAAAAAAAAGCCCGGTGGCGCTAGCGCTTACCGGGCTTACATTATCTCTTCTCCCTCTTCCCTTTGGGGTGAGGGGCTTACTCTGCGTTCTCAGACAGCTCGCGCAGATACTGGAAAATCAGACGCGCGGATTTCGGCGGCTTATTCCCCTCTTTCTCTTTCTTCGCGTTGCGGATCAAAGAACGCAGCTGCTGGCGGTCGGCATCCGGCCACAGGTTCAGCACTTCCGGTACCGCATCATCACCCTGTTCAATCAGACGATCGCGGATCTGCTCCAGCTTATGGAACAGCGCAACCTGCTGGTTATGGCGGTTTTTCAGCTTGTCCAGCGCCTGACGGATCGGATCCACGTCGCGCTGACGCAGCATTTTACCGATAAGCTGAAGCTGGCGACGACGGCCTTCTTTCTTGATTTTCTGTGCCAGTTCAATGGCATCACGCAGATCCTGGTCGAGCGGGATCTTATCCAGCGCGTTTTTACCCAGTTCTACCATTTCTGCGCCAAGCTGTTTTAACTCTTCGGCGTCACGTTTAATTTCACTTTTACTGACCCAGATGATCTCATCATCTTCGTCTTCGATGTCATCACCGGGAACGTCGTCGAGCCAGTCTTCGGGCTGCTTAGTCATGTCAGGCTCCTTAAAAAAAGAGGCTAATGTTACCAGTTAAGACGCGCACTGAAAAACGGTTCTCTGTTAGACTTCACTTAACTCTCTCTTACAGTATGGCATTTGCGATGAAAGTAACCTCACAAGTTGAAGCGCAGCGTAAGATTCTGGAAGAAGCCGTCTCCACCGCGCTGACGCTCGCTTCAGGTAAATCAGATGGCGCCGAAGTGGCGGTCAGCAAAACCACCGGCATTAGCGTGAGCACCCGCTATGGCGAAGTGGAGAATGTAGAATTTAACAGCGATGGCGCGCTTGGGATCACGGTGTATCACCAGAACCGCAAAGGCAGCGCGTCGTCCACCGATCTCAGCCCGGATGCCATCGCCCGCACGGTGCAGGCGGCGCTGGATATCGCCCGTTACACCTCTCCGGATCCTTACGCAGGCGTGGCGGATAAAGATCTGCTGGCGTTTGACGCGCCGGATCTCGATCTGTTCCATCCGGCGGAAGTGACCCCGGACGAAGCCATTGAGCTGGCCGCGCGCGCCGAGCAGGCGTCTTTGCAGGCTGACAAGCGCATCACAAATACCGAAGGCGGCAGCTTCAACAGCCACTACGGCATCAAAGTTTTCGGCAACAGCCACGGCATGCTGCAGGGCTACTGCTCCACCCGTCACTCGCTTTCAAGCTGCGTAATTGCCGAAGAGAACGGCGACATGGAGCGTGACTACGCCTACACCATTGGCCGCGCGCTGGGGGATTTGCAGTCTCCTGAGTGGGTGGGCAAAGAGTGTGCCGAACGCACGCTGTCTCGCCTGTCGCCGCGTAAACTCTCCACCATGAAGGCCCCGGTCATTTTTGCCAATGAAGTGGCGACCGGCCTGTTTGGTCATCTGGTGGGCGCTATCGCGGGCGGCTCGGTGTACCGTAAATCGACCTTCCTGCTCGACTCGCTGGGCAAGCAGATCCTGCCGGAGTGGCTGACTATCGAAGAACATCCGCACCTGCTGAAAGGGCTGGCCTCCACGCCATTCGACAGCGAAGGCGTGCGCACGGAACGCCGCGATATTGTTAAAGACGGCATTCTGACCCAGTGGCTGCTGACCAACTACTCCGCGCGCAAGCTGGGGCTGAAAAGCACCGGACATGCGGGCGGGATCCACAACTGGCGCATTGCCGGTCAGGGCCTGAACTTCGAGCAGATGCTGAAAGAGATGGGCACCGGTCTGGTGGTCACCGAACTGATGGGCCAGGGCGTAAGCGGCATCACCGGCGACTATTCTCGCGGTGCGGCAGGCTTCTGGGTCGAAAACGGCGAAATTCAGTATCCGGTGAGCGAAATTACCATCGCCGGTAACCTGAAGGACATGTGGCGCAATATCGTTACGGTCGGTAACGATATTGAAACACGTAGCAATATACAGTGTGGTTCTGTGTTACTGCCGGAAATGAAAATCGCCGGCCAGTAATACCCGTAAAGGCGTTTTAATAATAAAAAAGGAAGTGAGCAATGCGTAAACACCTGTTAGCGATCGTCGCGGCTTCAACGCTGGTTCTTGGCTCTTCTGCGTTTGCTGCCGATCTCGAAGACAACATGGACATCCTCAGTCAAAACCTGAAGGTAGTGCAGAAAACGGACAATGCGGCGGAAATGAAAGGCGCACTGACCAAAATGCGTGAAGCGGCGCTGGACGCGCAAAAAGCGACGCCGCCAAAGCTGGAAAGCAAAGCGGCAGACAGCGCAGAGATGAAAGACTATCGCCACGGCTTTGACGTACTGGTCGGTCAGATCGACGGCGCGCTGAAGCTGGCTAACGAAGGCAAAGTGAAGGAAGCCCAGGCGGCGGCCGACCAGTTTGTGGCGACGCGCAACACGTATCACAAGAAATACCGTTAATTGGGTGCCTGAGCTGTACGTCCTTCCTCCGTATGCGGAGGCGCACTAAGCGCCCCCGCATCCTTGCTCCCTACTGGCCGGAGCGACAATCCATCCGCGCTGTCACTTCAAGCGAGCCGTTTCGAAAACGGATCTCGCACAGTGTTTTCCTCGTCACCAGCGTTAAGATGATTATTGTCAAAGCAACAATCATCGAAACCCGGATAATTGGGGATTGGCGTTTCATGGATGCCTCCTTGCTTTAAAGCGGGCGAGGTAGCGAACTCCACGGTCCGACGTGTCGTTTCGAGCCCCCGCCCTGATTTTCTATCAGGCGGGGCTTTCCACTTTCCGTCCCATGCCTGAGACGGTCAGTCTCAAGCACCCGCAGCCACTCTAGCGAATCCCCATAAGAAAACCTTATCCACGTCACATTTCTACGAGCCTGCTCGTAAACTTTTCCACTCCGCTTACCTGTTTAGTGCCGCTTAATAGCGTGATATTCATCACGTAAATGCGGCCGTTAATCCAGATTCACCATATTTATGTGGCACAGATCACTGCTGCGGCTCGCCTTTCCACTTCGAAGTGGAAAACAACTCGCTACAAACCCTTCACGCCCAACGTTAGTTTTATTCCAGAGCCATTAACGGGGTAAGACGAGTGATTAACGGAGCGGTAATGAACGACGTTGGGGAACAGGCGGTGCAAACAGAACAGCTCGCGAACACCATGCTGCAGCAGGTTTATGCCCTGCTGGCCCGGCACAACATCATCCCCAATGCGGTACAGGAGCAGATGCTCACCTCCCACGTTCGCGCAATGGCGCACCGGTCCGTGACCGGCGAGCCGCTGCCGGAGGTTGAAGCAGAGCTGTTCGACGAAATTTCACCAGATTCAATGCAGCTTGCCCGTGAAGTGGTGGCGCAGTTTGGCAACCTTCCTGATGAAGAGGCCTGGCTGCTCTCCGTTCACTTTGAAGTCGCGAAAGACAACCTTTAAGGAGCAACACATGGAACAGATTACAGTCGTGATTGGCGATCGCCTGGGTAAAGGTCAGAAAGTGGCTGCGGGTGTGGAAAAAGCAGGTGGACGTGCAGTGGTTGTGCCGGGCATGGCGGCGGACATGAAGCTCGGGGACGTAATGAAAGCGGAAAACGCCACCTTCGGCATCTCCTTCTGCGGCAGCGGCGGCGCGGGTGCCATCACCGCCCAAACCAAATATGGCTACAAGGCCAAATACGGCATGCGTTCCGTGGAAGAGGGCGTGACCGCCATCAACGAAGGCTGCAACGTGCTGGGCTTTGGCTTTATGGATAAAGAAGAGCTGGGCGAGCGTCTGGTGCAGGCGTGGCAGAAGAAATACGGCGCATAAGCATGAAAGAACAGTTCACAACCACGGTGAGAGTGAAGGGGAAGGGCGATGCCAAAGCGCGCGCCTTTGCCGATGCCCTCAACCACGTTCAGGCCGCGGTGATGAAAGCCTCACCGCATATCTTACTGCGTATTGAGCCACAGGATGTGCAGGTTGTTCAGGCGCAAGAAGCGGTGCGTAAAGAAGCGTTTCTGTTCTTCTTTTTGCGCCGGGAAAGACGCACCTACAGCGTGGAGCTGGATGTGACCGTCAACGTGACCGCCATCAATCTTGACCGGGTGGATTTCGTCACGCAACGCTGATTATTCATAAAAGGGCAGACTGATGTTCTTAATTATATTAATAAAATCGCTCATCATTGGCGGCCTGGTTGGCGTCGGTGTCGGAGCCGGGGCTGCACGCATGTTTCATGCGCCTACCACTCAGGGTATGGGCGCGTTTCGTACGTTGGGGGAACTGAACTCCTGTGAAGGGGATCCGGCGTCCCACTTCTCCTTTGGGTTAGGTTTCTTCTTTAACGCCTGGGCCTCTTCCGTGGCTGCAGGTGCCTTCACACAGGACGTTGACCACCGCATCATCCCGAACTGGGGTGCTGCTGCACTGATGATCAAAAACCGTAACGTCGGCGAAACGCTGCACGATCCCCGCAAAATGGCGATTGCCTGCGGCGTGATTGGCATGCTCGTCGTCACCTTCCTGAACCTGACCGCCTCCTCCGTGCCGGCAGCGCTGCAGGTCACCGCCGTGAAGGTGCTGGTGCCTGCCGCGAACCTGCTGGTTAACACCGTGATGCCGGTGATCTTCTGGCTGGCGGCCATCGACGCGGGTAAAAAATCGGGCTTCTGGGCCACCATCTTTGGCGGCGCGGCGCAGCTGATCATGGGGAACGCCGTACCGGGTCTGGTTCTCGGCATCCTGATCGGTAAAGGCGTTGAGGAGAGCGGCTGGAACCACGTCACCAAAGTGATGATGGCGGCGATCGTCCTGCTGTTCGTGTTGAGCGGCTTCTTCCGCGGCTTCGACATGAAGATGATCGAATCCTTCCATCTGACCGTGCCGAACTGGCTCGACATGATCCACAACTCGCTCAGCGGTAAATAACAGGAGCCTCTAAATGGAACAGAATAAAGGTTTTTGGTATGCCGACTGGTCGTTCCCGATCTTCGTTGGCCTGCTCTCCTCCGGCGTCTTCGCCGGGACGCACATGTACTACCTCTACGGCATCGGCGCGTTTAACGAAGTGGCCTTCGTGGCGATGCTGAAAGCGGGAATCGATACCGGCGTCTACGGCGCGGTGGCGGCGTTCGGCGCGAGCTTCCTGTTCGCCCGCATTATTGAAGGGTCGCTGGTGGGTATTCTCGACATCGGTGGGGCGATCCAGACCGGCGTGGGCCTCGGCGTACCGGCGCTGCTGCTGGGCGCGGGGATCATGTTCCCGGTGACCAACTTCATTGCCTCGCTGATTACCGGCCTGGTGATTGGTCTGGCGATTGGCTACGTCATCATCCTGGCGCGTAAGTTCACCATCAACCAGAGCAACTCCACCTACGGCGCAGACGTGATGATGGGCGCGGGTAACGCCTCCGGCCGCTTCCTCGGGCCGCTGATTATCCTCAGCGCGATGACCGCCTCCATTCCAATCGGCGTCGGTTCGCTGGTAGGCGCGCTGCTGTTCTACATCTGGCAGAAGCCGATTACCGGTGGCGCCATCCTCGGCGCAATGATTTTGGGCTGGCTGTTCCCGGTCGCCCTTTAATACCCGCGGGCGCATCTGCGCCCGCCCTATCAGGAGATCCTCATGTTTGATTTACTCCTGCGCCGTGCGCGCCTCGCCGACGATACCCTGACCGATATCGCCATTCAGGACGGGAAGATCGCCGCGACGGGCGAAATTGACGCTCCGGCCCGTAAAACGGTTGAGCTTAACGGTGACGTGTACGTTAGCGCGGGCTGGATTGACTCCCACGTTCACTGCTACCCGAACTCACCGATTTACCACGACGAGCCGGACAGCGTGGGCATTGCCACCGGCGTCACTACCGTGGTGGACGCGGGCAGTACCGGGGCCGACGACGTGGACGATTTTTATGAAATCACCCGCAAAGCCTCCACCGACGTCTTTGCCCTCCTGAATATCTCCCGCGTGGGGCTGATTGCCCAGAACGAATTGGCCAACATGGCAAACATTGACGCCGATGCGGTGAAGCAGGCGGTGAAGCGCCACCCTGATTTTATTGTCGGCCTGAAGGCGCGCATGAGCAGCAGCGTGGTCGGTGAAAACGGCATCACGCCGCTGGAGCGCGCCAAAGCGATCCAGAAAGAGAATGGCGACTTGCCGCTGATGGTGCACATCGGTAACAACCCGCCGAACCTCGACGAAATCGCCGAGCTGTTAAGCTCCGGCGACATCATTACCCACTGCTATAACGGGAAGCCTAACCGCATTCTGACGCCGTCCGGCGAGCTGCGCGCCTCCATCACCTCCGCCCTTAAGCGCGGCGTGCGTCTGGACGTCGGCCACGGCACGGCGAGCTTCAGCTTTGAGGTGGCGAAACGCGCCATCGCGATGGGCATTCTGCCGCACACCATCAGCTCGGATATCTACTGCCGCAACCGCATCAACGGCCCGGTGGGCTCGCTGGCAAGCGTGATGTCGAAGTTTCTCGCCATCGGCATGTCATTGCCGCAGGTGATTGACTGCGTGACCTCGAACGCCGCCGACGGCCTGCGCCTGACGCGCAAGGGCCGCATCCAGCCGGGTCTCGACGCCGACCTGACGCTGTTCACGATTAAACGCCAGCCAACGGTGCTGACGGACGCTGAAAACGACAGCCTGCAGGCTGAACACATTCTGGTGCCGCTTGCCGCGATCCGCGCGGGCAAGGGCTACATGACCGAACAAGGGAGCACGGAACATGCCTTCGATTTATGAGAAGTATAATTTAAAGCAGGTTATCAACACCTCTGGCCGCATGACGGCGCTGGGCGTCTCCACGCCGCGCCCGGAAGTAGTGCAGGCGGCGATGGACGGCATGAATCATTACTTCGAGATGAAGGATCTGGTCAATAAAACCGGGGAATACATCGCGAAGCTGCTGGATGTGGAAGGCGCGACGGTGGTCTCCTGCGCGTCGGCGGGCATCGCCCAGTCCGTGGCGGCGGTGCTGGTAAAAGACAGCGACTGGCTGCTGGAAAACCTGCACGTCACCCCTATCGAGAACAATGAAATCGTCCTGCCGAAAGGCCACAACGTTAACTTTGGCGCGCCGGTCGGCACCATGGTGGCGCTGGGCGGCGGCAAGCTGGTGGAAGCGGGTTACGCCAACGAATGTTCCGCCGATCAGCTGGCGGCGGCCATCACCCCGCGCACGGCGGCGATCCTCTACATCAAATCGCACCACTGCGTGCAGAAAAGCATGCTCAGCGTCGAGCAGGCGGCAGTCGTCGCACGTAAACACTCCCTGCCGCTGATCGTTGATGCCGCGGCGGAAGAAGATCTGCACGTGTACTACCGCTCCGGCGCGGATCTGGTGATTTACAGCGGCGCGAAGGCGATCGAGGGGCCAACCAGCGGCCTGGTGATCGGCAAAACCCAGTACGTTGAGTGGGTGAAGCGCCAGACGGCGGGCATTGGCCGCGCCATGAAGGTGGGTAAAGAGGGGATCCTCGGCCTGACCTGCGCCATCGAACACTACCTGACGGCCACCAAAGAGAGCGGTGCCGAGATGGTGGCGAAGATGACACCGTTTATCGACGCGCTCAACACCCTGAACGGCGTCACCGCGCGCGTGGTCTGGGACAGCGCGGGTCGCGATATCGCCCGCACCGAAATTAAGTTCGACGAAGCCACCACTGGCGTCGGCACGGGTGACCTGGTGAACGCGCTCAAGCAGGGCGAATACGCCATCTATTTCCGTGGCTACAAGGCCAACGAAGGGATTATCGAAGCGGACGTGCGCAGCGTAAGTGCTGACCAGCTGAACATCGTCTACCGCCGCATTAGCGAAGTATTAGGACAGGAGAAAAACGCATGAAACTGACCCCCAATTTTTACCGTGACCGCGTCTGCCTGAACGTGCTGGCCGGCTCAAAGGCCAACGCCAGCGCCATTTACGAGGCGGCGGAAGGTCACGTGCTGGTGGGCGTGCTCTCCAAAAATTACCCGGACGTGGCGAGCGCGGTCGCGGATATGCGTGAATACGCGGCGCTGATTGATAACGCGCTCTCCGTGGGCCTCGGCGCGGGCGATCCGAACCAGTCGGCGATGGTGAGCGAGATCTCCCGCCAGGTGCAGCCGCAGCACGTTAATCAGGTCTTCACCGGCGTGGCCGCGAGCCGCGCGCTGCTGGGGCAGAATGAATCGGTGGTCAATGGCCTGGTCTCTCCGACCGGTACCGTCGGCATGGTGAAAATCTCCACCGGCCCGCTGAGCAGCAAAGCGCCGGACGGCATCGTGCCGGTTGAAACGGCGATTGCCCTGCTGAAAGACTTCGGCGGCAGCTCGATCAAGTACTTCCCGATGGGCGGCCTCAAGTGCCGTGACGAATACCAGGCGGTGGCGGAAGCCTGCGCCCGTCACGACTTCTGGCTGGAGCCGACGGGGGGTATCGATCTGGAAAACTATGAGGCGATCCTGCAGATCGCCCTCGACGCGGGCGTGAGCAAAATCATCCCGCATATCTACAGTTCAATTATCGACAAAGCCAGCGGCGATACGCGTCCCGAAGATGTGCGTACGCTGCTGGCGATGACGAAGAAGCTGGTGAAGTAGAACTCACACATATAAAGGAGCCACCATGCACACCCGTAACCTGCTTGTCGCTTCACTCTCAATGCTCGCCACCGCCGCTGTCGCCCAGACGCAATACGCCTGGGTGGGCACCTATAATCCGAACGGTGAAGGGCTGTACCGTTTTACCATCGACCCGCAAACCGGCGCGCTGGACGATAAAACGCTGGTGAGCAAACTGCCGAACGCGGCGCAGTTGACCCTTTCGCAAGACGGTAAAACGCTGTATCTGGCAAGCGAAGTAGAGCAGGGCGTGGTGCAGGCGCTGCGCGTCGGCGATAACGGTGAGCTGAGCGAGCTGAATCAGGTGGCCTCCGGCGGCGCCGGGCCGGTGTATCTTTCGCTAACGCCAAACGGCAAGCATCTGCTGGTGGCGAACTACGTCAGCGGATCGATTGCCGTTTTGCCCGTCAACGCGGACGGCAGCCTGGGTGACGCGACGGACAGACATCAGGACCAGGGCGAACCGGGCGCGGCGAAGCCGGAAGCGGCTGTCGAAGGTAGCTTTGCCATCAGCGATCACAACGGCCCGCATGCGCACATGATCGCCGCCGATCCGAGCGGGAAGTACGTTTTTTCCACCGATCTTGGGCTGGATCGTATCTATCAGTACCGCTTTGACGATCGAACCGGAAAGCTAACGCCGAACGATCCGCCGTTTATCAGCGCCTCTTCGAAAGGTGCCGGTCCGCGCCACTTCGTCTTTACGCCGAAAGGCGATGCCCTGTGGCTGATTAACGAAGAGGCCTCTACGCTCACCCATTATGCGCTGGACAGCAACGGCAGGCTGAAAGAGGGCAAAACGGTCTCTGCCCTGCCGGACGGTTACAAAGGCACCAGTTTTGCTGCCGGGCTGGCGCTAAGCGCCGATGGTAAACAGCTGTATGTGGCGAACCGTTTGCATAACAGCATCGGGCACTTTACCGTAACAGCGGAGGGCACGCTGACGCATCAGGAGGATGTCTGGACGCGCGGCGACTACCCGCGCACCCTGACGCTCGATCAGCAGGGCCGCTGGCTGTACGTCATGAACCAGCGCAGCGACAACATTACCCGTTTCCGCGTGGCGCAGGACGGCAAGCTGAGCTTCGAGCCAGACTATACCCCGGTCGGCAGCCCATCCCAGATGGTCATTTCACCCTGAGCAGTAAGAGGACAACGACGTGAGATTTCCGAACCAACGTTTAGCGCAACTTTTCGATCTGTTGCAAAACGAGACGCTGCCGCAGGACGAGCTGGCGCAGCGGCTGTCGGTCTCCACGCGAACCGTCCGCGCAGATATCACCGCCCTGAACGCGCTGCTGGCGAGCCACGGCGCGCAGTTTATTCTGAGCCGGGGTAACGGCTACCAGCTTAAAATTGACGATGCCGAGCGCTATCAGCAGCTGCAGGCATCGCACCCGCGCGCGCTGCGTATTCCCCGAACGGGACCGGAGCGCGTGCACTATCTGGTGGTGCGTTTCCTGACGTCGGCGTTTTCACTTAAGCTTGAAGATCTGGCCGACGAGTGGTTTGTCAGCCGCGCCACCTTGCAGAGCGACATGGTGGAAGTGCGCGAGTGGTTCCAGCGCTATAACCTGACGCTGGAAACCCGCCCGCGCCACGGCATGAAGCTGTTTGGCAGCGAGATGTCGGTCCGCGCCTGCCTGACCGATCTTCTGTGGGAGCTGGCGCAGCAGGACAGCCTTAACCCGCTGGTGACGGAGGTCGCGCTCAACGCCGGGGTACCGGAGCAGATGGTGGTCGTGCTTCACGACGCGCTCACCCGCCATCACATTCGTCTGACCGACGAAGGCGAACTGTTCCTGCGCCTGTACTGCGCGGTGTCGGTGCGGCGCATCAGCGAGGGGTATCCGCTGCCGGAATTCCACGCGGAAGACGTGGAAGAGAACGTGCGCGAGGCGGCGAAGGATATCGCGGTGGCCATTCAGGAGCTGGCGGGCAAGGCGCTTGCGCCATCGGAAGAGAGCTGGCTGTGCGTCCACATCGCGGCGCGGCAGATTCAGGAGATTGCCCCCAGCGCGATTAACGCCGACGACGACGAAGCGCTGGTCAACTATATCCTGCGCTACATCAACACCCACTATAACTACAACCTGCTCAGCGACGCGCAGCTGCACGCCGATCTGCTCACGCACATCAAAACCATGATCACCCGCGTGCGCTATCAAATCATGATCCCCAATCCGCTGCTGGACAACATCAAGCAGCACTATCCGATGGCGTGGGATATGACTCTCGCGGCGGTGTCGAGCTGGGGGAAATACACCCCGTATGCGATCAGCGAGAACGAGATTGGTTTTCTGGTGCTGCACATCGGCGTGGGGCTGGAGCGCCACTACAACATCGGCTACCAGCGCCAGCCGCGCGTGCTGCTGGTGTGCGACGCCGGTAATGCGATGGTGCGCATGATCGAGGCGGTGCTCCAGCGCAAATACCCGCAGATCGAGGTGACGCGCACGCTCACTCTGCGCGAGTACGAGCTTGCGGATGCCATCGGTGAAGACTTTGTCATCTCCACCGCCCGCGTGAGTGAAAAATCTAAACCGGTGGTGACGATCGCCCCGTTCCCGACCGATTATCAGTTAGAACAGATCGGCAAGCTGGTGCTGGTGGACCGCACCCGCCCGTGGATGCTGGAGAAATACTTCGACGCGGCCCATTTTCGCATTCTCGACAAGCCTGTTGACCAGCAAACGCTGTTCCGCGAGCTGTGTGACCAGCTTGAACGCGAAGGCTTTGTTGGCGCGGAGTTTCTGGATTCGGTCGTTGAGCGTGAAGCTATCGTCAGCACCATGCTCGGCGACGGCATCGCGCTGCCGCACTCCCTCGGCCTGCTGGCACAGAAAACGGTGGTCTATACGGTGCTGGCTCCGCAGGGTATTCAGTGGGGGGATGAAACGGCGCACGTCATCTTCCTGCTCGCCATCAGCAAAAGCGAGTACGAAGAGGCGATGGCGATTTACGACATCTTCGTCACTTTCCTGCGAGAACGCGCGATGACGCGCCTGTGCCAGTGCGAGGATTTTGCGGCGTTTAAGGCTGAGGCGATGGAGAGTTTGAGCCGGTTTTGAGAGGCGTTATCCAGAATTCGATGTAATGCGAATGTAATGCTAAACTGCATTACACATTCGATTTTACTGGAGGCATAATGGCCACGCTTAACGTCCGTCTGGATGACAAACTCAAAAATGAGGCGTATGCCGTGCTGGAAAAACTCAATATTACCCCAACGGAAGCCGTGCGGTTACTGTTTCAGTACGTTGCGGAAACAGGGCGTATGCCGGTGAAAACTGTCACCATCAGTGACAGTGAAGATGAACTGATACAGACAGTCCGGGAGCGACTGGCGAATCCACAAAAGGGAATTAAGGTTAGTCTGGATGATTTATGAACTGGAGTTCGACCCGAGGGCTTTAAAGGAGTGGCATAAGCTGGGCGATACGGTGAAATGCCAGTTTAAAAAGAAACTTGCTGACGTCTTAGTGAACCCCAGAATTGAATCGGCCCGCCTGCACGGCCTGCCGGATTGCTACAAAATAAAACTCAGATCTCTGGGTTATCGTTTGGTTTATCAGGTTCAGGATAACGTAGTTACGGTATTTGTTATCGCTATCGGAAAGAGAGAGAAATCAGCCGTTTATCATGAAGCAAATAAACGGCTTTAGCGTTTAACGCAAATGATGCACCACCTGGTTGCTGCTGCCGCGCCAGATCAGGGCCGGGTCTTTCAAATCCTGCACGAACTTGCCGTCCACCAGCACGTTAATCAAATCCACGACTTCCCTCTGAGCTGCATTCAGCTCATCCAGCTTATATCCCGTCCAGACCCAGATATCTTTTCCCGCGCACTCGCGGCGAATGCGTTTCACCAGCTTCAGGATCTCCGGCACGTTTTGCGGATGGAGCGGATCGCCGCCGGAGAGCGAAATCCCCTGGCGTTTGATGCGCGTGTCGTTCAGGTCGTCGATGATGCGGTCTTCCATTTCAGCGGTAAACGGCATACCCGAGTTCAGGCGCCAGGTGCTTTTGTTGTAGCAGCCGGGGCACTCGTGAACGCAACCTGAAACGAACAGGGTGCAGCGGGTGCCGGGGCCGTTGACAATATCGACGGGGTAGTACTGATGGTAGTTCATAGCGGTTAACCAAGCCGGGTACAGTGTGAGTGCGGATTGTAGGCCCGGTAAGCGTAGCGCCACCGGGCATAAATGTGGCAGTGGCTCAACCGATCTGCCCATTCCCCAGATGTTTCACCCGGCGCTTCACCTCTTCCTGCTTGCCGGCGTTAAACGGACGGGCATCCGGGCTGCCGAGATAGCCGCACACGCGACGGGTCACGGAGACACGGGCTGCATCGTGGTTGCCGCATTTCGGGCAGGTAAAGCCTTTGCTCGTACACTCGAACTCACCGGTAAAGCCACACTCGTAGCACTCGTCGATTGGCGTATTGGTCCCGTAATACGGCACGTGCTGATAGCTATAATCCCACACGTCTTCCAGCGCCTTCAGGTTGTGCTGGATGTTCGGGTACTCGCCGTAGCAGATGAACCCGCCGCTGGCGATGGGCGGATAGGCCGCTTCGAAGTCGATCTTGTCGTACGGGTTTACCTTTTTCTCCACGTCGAGGTGGAAGCTGTTGGTGTAGTACCCTTTGTCGGTCACGCCTTCCACAATCCCGAACTCGGCGGTGTCCAGACGGCAGAAGCGGTCACACAGGTTCTCGCTCGGCGTACTGTAGAGGCTAAACCCGTAGCCAGTTTCCTCTTTCCACTGGTCAACCGCGTCGCGCAGGCGCTGGACAATCGCAATGCCTTTTTCGCGCAGGGCCACGCTGTCGTACATATGCGCGTCGCCAGACAGGGCGTTGATGGTTTCGTGGATGCCGATATAGCCCAGCGAAATCGACGCGCGGCCGTTTTTGAAGATCTCGGACACGTCATCGTCCGCCTTCAGGCGCACGCCGCAGGCCCCTTCCATATAGAGGATGGGCGCCACGCGGGCTTTCACCCCTTCAAGGCGTGCGATACGGGTCATCAGCGCCTTACGCGCCAGCTGCAGGCGTTCATCCAGCAGTTTCCAGAATTCAGCTTCATTGCCTTTGGCCTCCAGCGCGATGCGCGGCAGGTTCAGGCTGATGACGCCCAGGTTGTTACGCCCGTCGTGGATCTGCTCGCCGTTTTCATCCTCGTACACCCCGAGGAAGCTGCGGCAGCCCATAGGCGTTTTAAACGAACCGGTGACTTTTACCACCTGGTCGTAGTTCAGGATGTCCGGGTACATGCGCTTGCTCGCGCACTCCAGCGCCAGCTGTTTGATGTCGTAGTTCGGATCGCCAAACTTGTGGTTCAGGCCGTCGCGGATGGCGAACACCAGTTTCGGGAACACCGCGGTTTTGCGGTTCTTGCCGAGGCCGGAAATACGGTTGCGCAGAATGGACTGCTGGATCAGGCGTGATTCCCAGCTGGTGCCCAGGCCAAAACCGAAGGTTACAAACGGCGTCTGTCCGTTGGCGGTGTGCAGCGTGTTCACTTCATATTCCAGCGACTGGAACGCGTCGTAGCACTCTTTTTCGGTACGGGAGTGCGCATAGCCGTCCGCGTCCGGGATCTGCCACTCTTCGGCAGTTTTCCGATGCTTGTTGAAGCTCGCCGTCACGAACGGGGCCAGCACTTCGTCAATGCGGTTAATGGTGGTCCCGCCATAAATGTGGCTCGCCACCTGAGCGATGATCTGCGCCGTTACCGCTGTCGCCGTGGAGATCGACTTAGGCGGTTCAATCTCGGCGTTACCCATTTTAAAGCCCTGGGTCAGCATGCCTTTAAGGTCGATCAGCATGCAGTTGAACATCGGGAAGAACGGCGAGTAATCGAGGTCGTGATAGTGGATCTCGCCGCGCTCGTGTGCCGAGACCACGTCGCGCGGCAGCAGATGCTGGCGGGCATAGTGTTTGGCGACGATACCGGCCAGCAGATCGCGCTGGGTCGGGATCACTTTGCTGTCTTTGTTGGCGTTTTCATTGAGCAGGGCAGAGTTGGTCTGCTCCACCAGGCCACGGATCTCCTGGTTCAGACGCCCGCGCTTCTCGCGCTGCACGTCGCGATCGTGACGGTACTCAATGTAGGCGCGCGCCAGCTGCTTGTAGGGCCCCGCCATCAGCTGGTTCTCAACCGCGGTCTGGATCTCGTTGATATCGACCTGGCTGCGTTCGTTCATCTGGCTGCTAACGACTTCTGCGACGGTGGCGCAGTAATCTGCGTCATCGACTCCCGCTGCTTTAGCTGCACGCAGAATGGCTTCCTGGATGCGCTCTGATTTAAACGGCACTTTACAGCCATCACGTTTCATCACATGCGGTGTCATGATCACTCCATTTTTAAAAACAGGTTATCCACAGAGGTGGAGAAGTATTCACCGGGCGTATTTCCCGCCGGGGCAAAGACTTCCCGCGTTCCCAGCTCGTGTTATCCACAATTCCGGCCAGCGTAAGCGCCGTCTTGTTGTTGGAATAGTAGACGATAAATACAAGATGTTGGGTCGGCGTGCATTTTAAGTGCTACATATAGTGATTTGCATCAAACATGTTTGCGATTTATTTGATGCAGAACAAAGTAAAAAGACGAGAGTACAAACGGCGGGCGCTTCAGCGATTGTAAATACGGGAAGGAAAAATCTGATTAATTATTCAACAAAAACAAGCGCTCAGCACGATGGGTGCCGAGCGCTGTTCGCTTAACTCCCCCCGCAGAGCCAGCTCAATCCAGCCTGCAGAAAGGCTGCGGTCGCGATGCTGCCCAGGATGAGCGGGATGAGAAAGGTATTCTCGGAAGCTTCATTCTCGTTCGTCGGCTCTTCCGTATTCAGTGCCGACAATGCCTCTTCGCGGGTGCGTGCCGCCAGAAGCTGTTCTCGCACCCGGTCTTCCATCAATAAACGGGTCAGCGTCGTCAGCAGCTGCATGTGCGTACTGCCTGCTTCCGCTGGCGGAATAGCGAGCAGGAAGACCATTCTCACCTCTTCATCACCTTCCAGCCCCGGCCAACGTATCGGGTCGTCAAAGAGCGCCAGACAAAACGCCGCCTGCTGCACCGCCTGGGATTTTCCGTGTGGAACGGCGAGCGCCTCACCCAGCGCGGTAGGGCCTTCACTTTCGCGTTGTAAAACGCTCTGGATAAACGCCGCTTCATCGCTGATGATTTTTTGCCTGGCGAGCGGTTCGGTCATCCAGCGGATCAGTGCTTCAGGCGTACGGTGTGGCGGATTGATAAAAACCCGATCGGGGTTCGTCAGTGCAAGCAAGTTCATATTAAGCCTCAATCAAAAAATCGCATGTCGCGGAAGGGGGGATCGCCGCTACCGGCTGCACGGGGGCTTCCAGATAGTTGATCTGACGAAGCCCCGCCAGACTAGCCGGGATGGGAACCGGCTGCGTACCGGCGTTAAACACGCGGACGACCGTGCCGTGGGACTGCTGTGCATGGGGCAAGGCAGAGAGAATAAGCGGCTCCGGCAGGTTCAATAATGAGAATTCTGCCGGAAGCCTGTGGTCGGGCAGACGCAACGCAAAGCGCTCAAGGCGGTGATCGAGCGTGTGTAACGATTGCCGTTGGTAGGTGAAAGGCTGTCCCGCAGCCTGGTTTTCCAGCTGGCGAAGCGTGAGATGATCGGCGCTGTCGGCCAGCGCGACGGTAAATGAAAAGTGCAGCGGTTTCAGTAACTGGGCGTCGGGGGTCTCAACCACCGTATTATTAATGCCGGACGCCCGGCCCGGTCGCCAGTCGAGATCGTTGCGCCCGAGCACGCCCGTCGCTTTAAATAACGACAGGGCAATCGTCGCGGGTTCGCTGCCGATAATCTGAAATTCCTTCATACCGCGACTATTCACCACCAGCGCTTTGCCCGCTTCCGCGACAGCAATAATGCCTTCGGTGGTTTCGATATCCACGGGCATCTCGCGATAGCGCTCCTGCCAGTTTCCACTCTCACACCCCGTATCGCGCTGGATTATCGCGAAGGGCTGGGAGGCGATAGCGTGACGGGTGCGAATATCGCTGCCGATCAGTAAACGTAGCCGGTGATCGCAGTGGCTGTTTTCCAGCGAAGCCTCGACGTACAGGTTCGGATCGTCTTCGCGTAATGTGCACTCCAGACGAATGGATAACGGCGTTCGGGCAGTATCCTGGCGTCCGGCGAGATCTGGCGGAAGAAACAGGGTGGCTTCAACGATCAGCTTTTCGACAAGCGGCGTTTTCAGGCAGCCGACGAGCGTGAAATGGTCGCATCGCGTCGGCGTATCGCCCGCAAGCGGTGAGAAATCGTAGCTGTCGCCGGCATCCGCACAGTCTTCAAGGGTAAAGAACGAGGGGATGCATCTGCCGCTGCGTTTGTCGTGCAGGGTTAGCGTTCCGTCGTCCAGCGTTAATCGATACTGTGCATTCTCTATCTCGCTGCCCGTTGTCTGTTCAGGCTGCCGGAAAGGCGCCGGGTCATCTTCAACGTTAACGCTGAGATAGCCGACCGGCGGCAGAACCGGTGTTTTCACAGCAACGTGCCAGCGGTAATAAGGGGGAAGGGGTGTTTCACACTCGCCTTCGGCGTTAAGGGAGATCGCCGTTCCGCCGGGCAACACGTCTCTTTCCAGGACGTCGAAGGGGATGGCCTGCCCCTGATACATCAGGGCGATATTTTCAGCGCGGCTATAGAGAGTGGTTTTCACCACGCGCTGCGTTTGCGTGGCCAGCGGGTTAAAAATCAGCAGATCGCCTTCCCGAGCGCAGGCGGCGGCCAGGGTTTTCACCACCAGGTTCCACAGGCTATGGCACAGCTGTTCGGTTTGCTCCAGTCGATGCAAAATATCGCGGTTGGTGGCATCGCTGTTACAGCCGCCGATGGAGTCATGAGCATGGCTTCGCAACAGCTTCTTCCAGAGCGTATCGACCACCGAGAGGTTGACCGGCAGCCCCTGGTGACGCGCCATGGCGATTGTCGGCTCCAGCTGCCGCAGGATGAACTGCTCAACTGCATCATTTTTCTTTTTAATGTCGTAGCGCACGGAGCCGATCGTTTTATGGATGCGGGTGTAGCGCGGCGATTTCAGCTCTCCTTCCCAGAATTCAAACTGCTCACGCTGCGCGCGCAGAATGTCGACGTAGCGCTCCAGCGAACTGATGACGTACCGGTCCTCATCCGGGGAGCGTGCGCTGGCGACCTGCAGGATTTTCGGCAGCGCCGGGTCGATGCTGACCTGATCGCCACCGCAGGGCAGCAGCAGGTCATTTATTCCGGCCCGCGAGCGCAGGAGATTGACCATCGGATAGATTTTTCCCTGCAAATGGCTCGCGTCTGAAGAGATGTTTTTAGCCGCGCCATAACCGAGCGCCATCGCGCAGGCGATAACGGTCGCCCCTGACGGCGCGCGCCAGAGGAACTGGCTGCTTTTCGCCTGTCTGTCGTGATCGATACCGCGCCAGAAGACGATGTTGTCGATATTGCAGCCCTGCAAAATCGTGGGCATCTGCGCATTGTGGCCGAAGGTATCCGGAAGATACCCAACCTGCATGGCGTGCCCCAGCTTACGGGCAGAGAAGATGCCGTATTTGAGGTTGCGGATAATGGATTCGCCATGCACGTTGTAGGTGTCCGTCTGGGTATACCACGGCCCCACAAAAATCCTTTTCTCTCTGACCAGCGTCTCCAGCCTGGTGCGATACTCGGGATTGATGGCGAGAAAGTCCTCTACCACCGCCATCTGTCCGTCAAGGTGATAGCAGCTGTAAGCCGGGTCCTGCTCCAGCGTGTCGATGACGTCCGCAAAGTTATATGACGCCAGCACCATGCTGTCCTGACGGGTGAAATACCACTCCTGATCCCAGTGCGTATGGGCAATGACGTGGATCTGATTCATGACCTTCCCCTTAGCTGGCGTTCTTTGGGCTGACGTAAAGCACGCCCAGGGCGCAAATCAGTGCGCCAATAAAGACGCTCGCCAGGTAGCCCGCCACGTTGGTTGCCAGCGGCCAGCCCCAGATGGCCGGCAGCGGCAGCGTCTGCTTCACGCCGAGTGCAATGGCGACCAGCGCGCCGGCGACGGCACCGGTCATAAACACCGGGATCAGACGTGGGTTTTTCAGGATGAACGGGATCGCGCCTTCGGAGATCCCAATCACGCCCAGCAGCAACGAGGTACTCCCGACGGTTTTCTCTTCCCGGCTGAAGACATCCGGTAGTCCAAAGCGGCCATTGAGGAACGCGGCAAAGCCGACGCCAATGGAGGGGATCACGATGGAGAGTTCGCGGGCGGTGAGATCAAACGTTTCGCTCATGCCATTCAGGCCGAGCGCGACTGAGCCTGCCGCCTTGTTGACCGGGCCGCCCAGGTCGAACGCGGTGCCTGCGGCGATCATCGCGGAATAGAATCCGCGCCCGGTGTCACCTGCCGAGGTAAAAAAGACCACCATCAGCTGGTTAAGCGAGCCAAAAATCGGGTTAATCAAATATTCCATGACCATCACCAGCGTAATGCCGGTGATGAGCGGGACGACCAGCATGGTCTTGATGGTGGTGAGCTGTTGGCGGACGTGAATGGAATCATTCAGCCAGCGCACCAGATAGCCCACAAAAAAGCCAATGCCGATCGCGCCGAAAAAGCCGGACGGCATAAAGCCTTCGATATCAAAGAAGCGCTTGTAGACCTCGTCTGACATGATGCCGCCGATAAGTCCGGGGATCAGCGCCGGTTTGCCGGCAATGGAAAACGCCAGATACATGGCGAAAACCGGATACATGAACTTAATGGTCATAAAGCCCACTTTATCCAGCACGCTGAACGGCGAATGGTCGATGTTAATAAACTGGCCGGTAATTTTAGCCGTTGCCATCATCAGCCCGCCCATGACCACCACCGGCAGCATATAGCTGATGGCCGCCATGATATGGCCGATAAAAATCTGGTAAGCCGAAGGCTGGAGTTCGTCTTCATGTACGACAGTTGTGACGTTTTTTTCCATGGCAAGCGCCTGACGCAGATAGCGATCGATATGCTTGATCAGCTCTTGCGTGCGGGTCTGAAGGTGGGGAATGTTTTCAAAGCGCTCGGCATCCTGAATGGGGACGTCGGTTGCCAGAATAATGGCCGTGGCGGAGGCGATATCCTGCTTCGTTAAGCGGTTTTTAACGCCGTCGCTGCCCTGCGTTTCGACCTTAACCTCAATATTGTGCTCTTTAGCCCATGCAATAATTTTATTCGCCGCCATAAAGGTATGTGCAATGCCCGTTGGGCAGGCCGTTACCGCGACAACTTTCTGTTTCGTCATTGTCATAATTCCCTGGATGTGAAAACAGGGAAAGTATAAAGAGAACCTAAAACAGTTTTTAACGTTTGCTAATACTAATTACGTATCGCGATACGCGTAAATGCAATGTGTGAAGCGCCTTCCAGAGACTATTTCTCTGTTGTGTTAATATCATGCCGGGATTAAACAGGGTGTAATATATGAATTCATTCCAGGGAAGTGAACGCTTGATATTTGAATACATTCAGCATCACGCGTGTAATATTTCTAATATTTCGGCAAAAGAGATTGCCCGTGATACCTTTACAACGACAACATCCGTTAATCGTGTGTGTAAAAAAATGGGGTATAAAAGCTATACCGAGCTTCGGTATCGTTTTTTACGCGATCATTTTACCCCGGCGCCTGCAGTGCCCGACGCGGGTCCGCAGGCGGACGACATTGTGGCGGAGGTGTCCAGGCTGCTCATCCATTCCAGCCATATCTATCTGTACGCACGCGGCGCCTCGCTTACCAGCCTCAACTACCTGTCGCGCTTTTTATCGCTGGCGAGCCTGCCGCATCTTATTTTGAATGACATGCACCAACTGACACGGGTATCGAAGGGGACGCTGGTGCTGATCAGCAAATCCGGGGAGACACAGTCGCTGATAGAAATGGCGCGAAACGCGCTGCGCAAGGGCTTAAAGATTATTGCAATTACCCGTCAGGGGGCGACGCTGGCGTCGATCTCAACGCTATGCTGGCCGTTATCGATCGACATTAACGCGGTATCGCTGTATCAGCGGGAGGGACAGCTTGAACTGTTAAGCGCCGTGGACCGTATCGGCTGCAGGCTGCTGCAGCACGATACGGTGTAGTCAGGCCGTCAGAGCTGCTTCACTATCCCCAGACGTACGGCATAATCATTTTCATGGTTGCCGTCATTGTTGATATAGGTTTTATCCAGTGACACCAGCTCGACGTAAGGCGTCCAGCCATCGTCGAGCTGGTAGTTGAACGCAACGGTATGCTCCCAGTAGGTATCATCCCCGGTTCCCTGATCGACATTATCCTGCCAGCGGAAGCGCGGGTTGTAGGACATACCGAATTTGCCAATGTTGTACGCGAACCAAATGTCGAACTGGTGTGACTGACGGCGGGTATAGCCGCTGCCGTCGAGTTCTTTGTCGCTGTGCGCGTCATTGATGGTGTTATAACGGTAACGGGCAGAGAGGTTCAGACCGTTATCAAACGCTTTCCAGCCCTGAATGAAGGGGCGATAGTGGGTATTACTGGGGGTGAAAACCGTCACCATGCCAGGCGCAACGGCAAAGCCATTGCCCAGATTGAAGCGCCAGCGCGTTTCAATCTCCTGTGCCGCCTCCGTTAATCCTTTGTCATCGGGATTATTTCGGTCGGTATCACCAAAAAAGGTGTCGTTATGGTTTTGTGCGGCTTCAACGGAGAAGTAAAAACCGTTATCCGCCTGATGCATAACCTTAATACGAGAATCATTTACGTCAGAGCGCGTATTATGGCCAAAGCGAAGGTCGACGGACGTATTTCCGCACCATCCTTGTGTGCTCAATAATAATGCGCTAATACACGTTACTTTAATAATTGTCTTTTTCATCATGTCCTGCCGAGGTTATTTAATTGGCAGGACTATTTTTATTTTCGGTACGCCGTGATGTAAAAGTTATCGTCGTACATTTAGCGTATCGCTAAACATAAAAAAGGAGATACAGCATGCTGTATCTCCTGACGTTTATTCCTGCACCCACCAGATGGCTTCAAACGGGCGCAGTTGCAGCGTATCGGGACGAGAGGGGACGTCCTCATAGTTGCTGAGTGCGACCTGCCATGCGCCCTGGACCGGGTCCGGCTGCCACTGCTGGCGCTCTCGGCTCAGGTTTGCCACCACCATCAGCGTCTGGCCCTGCCACTGGCGGCGATAGCACCACAGGGAAGGGTGTTCCGGCAGCAGATCGTCGTAATCCCCCCACGTCAGCACCGGGAGGGTTTTGCGCAGACGAATCAGCGACTGATAGGTGTAGAACACTGAATCCGGGTCGTCCAGCGCCGTACGGGCATTCACGGTTTCATAGTTATCGCAGACCCCAATCCACGGCTCGCCCTCGGTAAAGCCCGCATTGTGCGACGAGTCCCACTGCATTGGGGTTCGGCCGTTATCGCGGGATTTACTCGCCAGAATCGCCAGTAATTCATCCGGCTCACGGCCATTGGCCCGCAATTCGGCGAACATGTTCAGGCTTTCCACGTCGCGGTAGTCGGTGATGCGGCTGAAGTGCGGGTTGGTCATGCCCAGCTCTTCACCCTGGTAGATATACGGCGTGCCCTGCATGCCGTGCAGCACCATACCGAGCATCTTTGCAGCGTGAACGCGGTGTTCCCCTTCGTCGCCAAAGCGCGACACGATGCGCGGCTGGTCGTGGTTACACCAGAACAGCGCGTTCCAGGCTTTGTTGTGCATCCCCTGCTGCCAGTGGCGGAAAAGGGTTTTCAGCGCCACGAAGTCTGGCTTTGCCTTCGTCCACTTTTCGCCGCCGGGGTAGTCCACCTTCAGGTGGTGGAAGTTAAAGGTCATCGACAGCTCGCGCCCGTCAAGCGACGCGTACTGCTGGCAGTTCTCCAGCGAGGTTGACGACATCTCGCCCACCGTCATCAGGTTGCGCGGGGTGAAGACGTCGCGGCTCATCTCCTGGAGATATTCGTGGATGCGCGGGCCGTCAGTGTAGAAGCGGCGACCGTCGCCAATGGTGTCGTCCGGGAAATCCTGATCTTTAGAGATGAGGTTAATCACGTCCAGACGCAAGCCGTCCACGCCGCGATCGGCCCAGAACTCGCATACCTTTTTCAGCTCGGCGCGCACCGCCGGGTTTTCCCAGTTGAGATCTGCCTGCTCGGGCGCGAAAAGGTGAAGATAATACTGCTCGCTCTCGGCGTGCCAGCGCCAGGCGTTGCCGCCAAACTTGGAGCGCCAGTTGTTGGGGAGCTGCTCCGGCGTGCCGTCGCGCCAGATGTAGAACTGGCGGTACGGGCTCTCTTTGTTCAGCGACTCGCGGAACCAGGCGTGCTGCGTGGAGGTATGGTTAAACACCATATCCAGCACGATGCGAATGCCGCGTTCGTGCGCTTCGGCAACCAGCTCGTCAAAGTCATCCAGCGTGCCAAAGGACGGGTCGATGGCGGTGTAATTCGCCACGTCGTAGCCGTTATCCACCTGCGGGGAAATATAAAACGGCGTCAGCCAGATGGCGTCGATGCCGAGGGTTTTCAGGTAATCCAGCCGCTGCGTCACGCCGCGCAGATCGCCGGTGCCGCTGCCGGTGGTGTCCTGAAAACTCTTTGGGTAAATCTGGTAGATGACGCCGTTCTGCCACCAGTGAGGAAGGGTATTCATAGTGCGTTCCTGCAAATGCGAAGGGGCGCAACTGCGCCCCGAAAGATGAAGTTAAACAATCTGCAGCGTGCCCTGACGGAACTTACGCTGGTAAACCACGGTGGTGAGCGCCATGGGGACGATAATCGCCACCGCCATTGCCAGGGCAAACACCTGCCAGAAAGTAGGCTGGATGGAGAGGATCCCCGGCAGGCCGCCGACGCCAATCCCGTTCGCCATCACGCCGTTCAGGCCGCACAGCAGGCCCGCCAGGCCAGAGCCGATCATCGCGCAGAGCATCGGGAAGCGGTACTTCAGGTTGATGCCGTACATCGCCGGTTCGGTGACGCCGAGATAGGCGGAGATGGCCGCCGGAACGGAGATCTCACGCTCGTTGTGCTTACGGCTAACGATAATGATGCCGGTCACCGCAGAGGCCTGTGCGATGTTAGAGAGGGCGATAATCGGCCAGACCGGGGTACCGCCGAGGCTCTGAATCATCTGCATATCGATGGCCAGCGTGGTCTGGTGCACGCCGGTGATCACCAGCGGGGCATACAGGAAGCCAAACAGCGCGGCACCGATTGGCGCGAAGCTGCCGGTCATCAGATGACGCACCGCGAAGGCCACGCCGTCGCCGATCATGCGGCCAAACGGACCGATAAAAGCGTGCGCCAGGAAGACGGCCAGGATCAGCGAGCAGACCGGCACCACCACCAGGTAGAGGTAATCCGGCACGATGCGCTTCAGACGCGTCTCAATAAAGCCCAGCGCCAGACCCGCCAGCAGGGCCGGAATGACCTGCGCCTGATAGCCCACCTTGGCGATGGTAAACAGGCCGAAGTTCCATACCTCAGGCACCTGCTGACCAAGTAAGTAAGCGTTCATTAACTGCGGAGAGACCAGCGTGACGCCCAGTACGATACCGAGAATTGGCGTACCGCCCATCTTGCGCACGGCGGACCAGCAGATCCCGACCGGCAGATAGAAGAAAATCGCTTCGCCAATCAGCCACAGGAAGTCATAGATGCTTTGCAGCGCCGGGTACATCTGCGCCAGGGTTTTACCGTCGCTCATTGGCACATCGCCGATGACGTTACGGAAGCCCAAAATTAAGCCCCCGCTGATCAGCGCCGGCAGCAGCGGGAAGAAGATTTCTGCAAAGTGGGAAATCAGCTGCTCGTGCCACTTCATATTCTGGCGCGCCGCCTTCTTCGCCTGCTCTTTATCGGCAGAAGAGTGTCCGGTGGTCGCCAGCAGAGCCTGATAGTAATCGCCCACTTCGGTACCAATCACCACCTGGAACTGTCCGGCGTTGGTGAAGCAGCCTTTCACCATGGAAAGCTCTTCAATCGCCTTCGGGTTGGCCTTGGCCGGATCGTTCAGCACGAAGCGCAGGCGGGTAATGCAATGGCTGACGGTGGCGATGTTTTCGCGGCCGCCGACCAGGACGATCAGCCGATCGATATCTGCTTGTTTGACTTTACTCATCATGAAACCTCATGACAGATGTTGAGGGGGGGAATGACCTGAGCGCAAGCCTACTCCTTCAGCGTGACGGCGAAAATGGGAACGTTCCCGAAATCGGGCGAAGATCACAATAAACGATTCAGGGGGGTTATGAGAGACGGGCAGGAATAACGATCTGGCGCGGCTCGCTCCGCCCGTTGATCTGCTCGATCAGCTGTGCGGCGGCCTGTCTGCCGGACTCGGCGTAGCCCGGATCGACGGTGATAATTTCAGGGTGCAGGAACTTCATCAGCGGCGTGCTGCCGACGCTCGCCACCTGCAGGTTATCAATGCGCTGCTCCTGCAGATACTTGCTGGCACCCAGCGCAAGGGTGTCCGTGGCGCACACCAGCGCGGTGGTCTGCGGCGTCAGGACGCTGGCGACCTGCTCGTAGCCCTGCTTCATGCCCAGCCCCGGCAGGGAGGCCACGGCAGGGAGATTGTGCTTTTTGCAAAAGGCCAGATAGGCTTCGTGGCGGCGCTTGCCGGTGGTAACGTCCGCGTGCGGCACGCCCAGATAGCTGATGTGGCGGTGCCCTTCTTCGTACAGGCGCTGCATCAGGGTGATAATCGCCCCCTCATCGTCATAACAGACGGAGGCAAAACCGTGGGCATCGCGCGCCAGCAGCACCAGAGACGGCTGCCAGTGTTTCAGCATCTCCTCGTCAATGCCGGTAAAACCAAACAGCACCACGCCGTCAATGTTACGGCGCTGGAGCATGCCGAGATGTTCTTCCACCAGCTGTGGCGAGAACTGGCTCTCCATCATGATCGGATCATAGCCCTGCTCGTAGAAGGCAGGCAGCATGGTTTGAACGGCGAGGTTTTCGGAGAGGGAATCCAGACGCGAAACGATGATCGCAACCACTTTATCGCTCTGCCCGCGCATGGCGCGCGCGGAGCGGGAAGGGGAAAAACCGTGCTGATTCATGACCGCCTCAACGCGCTCGCGGGTGCGTTCGCTGACGCCGCTTTCGTTGTTCAGCACGCGTGAGACGGTTGATTTCCCCACGCCGCTTAAACGCGCGATGTCTTTAATCGTAAGGCGGTTCTGCATGCTGTATTCCCTGTAACAACGACAAAATGGTCAATTGAGCCTAATGCTATAGCGCGATTTCGCTATGGGCAAAGTCTGGTTTACGTACTGTTTATTTGCAGGCGCGTATAATACCGCCCGAATCGTCACAAAGGGTACGCTTAAATCTTTATACTGCGCGGCGACACCCTGTTTTTTTACTTACCGGAGGCTTTATGGATCCCGATCCCGCACCTCTCCTGAACGGGAGAATTTGTTCTTTCCGGTAAGCCAGCTTTTGCTGTCTCACCGGTAATGTGAGGCAGCAACGTCCCAAACGTTCCTGCTTGAATAATTGAGTGCCTGACAGGTACGGCTTTGCCACGCCTGAAGGGAATGCTGCGTCCGCCTGGCGGATGCGGAGGAATGTCTATGTTTAAAAATATCACCCGGCAGCTGCAGGCGCTGCTGAGCCGCCATCTGCCACACCGTCTTGTTCAGCGCGATCCGCTGCCCAATGCCAAAAACATGGCGGGAGCGGCGATCCCGGCGTCCCTGACCGAACGCTGCCTGAACGTGGCGGCGATGGATGAAAACGAAGTCTGGCGCGCCTTTGGCGGCCATCCGGAAGGGCTGAACGCGTCTGAAGTGGAAAAAATCCGCGCCGTGCACGGCGATAACCAGATCCCGGCGCAGAAGCCCTCTCCGTGGTGGGTGCACCTGTGGCTCTGCTACCGCAACCCGTTCAACCTGCTGCTGACCGTGCTCGGCATCATCTCTTACGCGACGGAAGATCTCTTTGCCGCGGGCGTGATTGCCCTGATGGTGGGTATCTCCACGCTGCTGAACTTCATTCAGGAAGCCCGCTCCACCAAAGCGGCGGACGCCCTGAAGGCGATGGTCAGCAACACCGCGACCGTCTCGCGCGTGATTAACGACCTCGGCGAAAACGCCTGGGTTGAGCTGCCCATTGACCAGCTGGTGCCGGGCGATCTGGTGAAGCTGGCGGCGGGAGACATGATCCCGGCGGATTTACGCATCATCCAGGCGCGGGATCTGTTCGTGGCGCAGGCCTCCCTGACCGGGGAGTCCCTGCCCGTTGAGAAGGTATCGCGCAGCCGCGACCCGCAGCAGATGAACCCGCTCGAGTGCGACACCCTGTGCTTTATGGGCACCACGGTGGTCAGCGGCACGGCGCAGGCAATTGTCACCGCCACCGGCGGCAATACCTGGTTTGGACAGCTTGCCGGGCGCGTCAGCGAGCAGGAGAGCGAGCCGAACGCCTTCCAGAAAGGCATTGGTCGCGTCAGCATGCTGCTGATCCGCTTTATGATGGTCATGACGCCGATTGTCCTGCTGATCAACGGCTACACCAAAGGCGACTGGTGGGAGGCGGCGCTGTTTGCGCTCTCCGTGGCCGTCGGCCTGACGCCGGAAATGCTGCCGATGATCGTTACCTCCACGCTGGCGCGCGGGGCGGTCAAACTCTCTAAACAAAAGGTGATCGTCAAACACCTCGACGCCATTCAGAACTTTGGCGCGATGGACATTCTCTGCACCGATAAAACCGGCACCCTGACGCAGGATAAAATCGTGCTGGAGAACCACACCGACATCGCCGGTAAAACCAGCGAGCGCGTGCTCCACAGCGCGTGGCTGAACAGCCACTACCAGACCGGGCTGAAAAACCTGCTCGACGTGGCGGTGCTGGAAGGCGTGGACGAGGAGGCCGCCCGTACGCTCTCCGGCCGCTGGCAGAAGGTGGACGAAATCCCGTTCGACTTCGAGCGCCGCCGCATGTCGGTGGTGGTGAGCGAGCAGCCGGACGTGCACCAGCTGATCTGCAAAGGCGCGCTGCAGGAGATCCTGAACGTCTCCACGCAGGTGCGCCACAACGGGGAGATCGTGCCGCTGGACGACACCATGCTGCGCCGCATCAAGCGCGTCACCGACAACCTGAACCGTCAGGGGCTGCGCGTGGTGGCGGTGGCGAGCAAATTCCTGCCCGCGCGGGAGGGGGACTATCAGCGTATCGACGAATCCGATTTGATCCTCGAGGGTTACATCGCATTCCTCGATCCGCCGAAAGAGACCACCGCACCGGCGCTGAAGGCGCTGAAGGCGAGCGGCATCACCGTCAAAATTCTCACTGGTGACAGCGAGCTGGTGGCGGCCAAAGTGTGCCACGAAGTGGGGCTGGACGCGGGCGACGTGGTGGTGGGGAGCGACATTGAGCACCTCACCGACGACGAACTGGCGCAGCTTGCCCAGCGCACGACGCTGTTTGCCCGCCTGACGCCGATGCACAAAGAGCGCATTGTGACGCTGCTGCGTCGTGAAGGGCACGTGGTGGGCTTTATGGGCGACGGCATCAACGATGCGCCCGCGCTGCGTGCGGCGGACATTGGCATCTCCGTGGACGGCGCCGTGGATATCGCCCGTGAAGCGGCGGATATCATCCTGCTAGAAAAGAGCCTGATGGTGCTGGAGGAGGGCGTCATCGAAGGGCGTCGCACCTTCGCCAACATGCTCAAGTACATCAAAATGACCGCCAGCTCCAACTTCGGTAACGTCTTCAGCGTGCTGGTGGCGAGCGCGTTTCTGCCGTTCCTGCCGATGCTGCCGCTGCACCTGCTGATCCAGAACCTGATGTACGATGTCTCTCAGGTAGCGATCCCGTTTGATAACGTTGACGACGAGCAGATCCAGAAGCCGCAGCGCTGGAACCCCGCCGATCTGGGCCGCTTCATGCTGTTCTTTGGGCCGATCAGCTCCATCTTCGACATTCTGACCTTCTGCCTGATGTGGTTTGTGTTCCACGCCAACACCCCGGAACACCAGACGCTGTTCCAGTCCGGCTGGTTCGTGGTAGGTCTGCTGTCCCAGACGCTGATTGTGCATATGATCCGCACGCGCCGCATTCCGTTCATCCAGAGCCGTGCCGCGTGGCCGCTGATTGTAATGACGGGCATTGTGATGGCGCTGGGTATCGCGCTGCCGTTCTCGCCTCTTGCAGGTTACCTGCAGCTGCAGGCGCTGCCGCTGAGCTACTTCCCATGGCTGGTGGCGATCCTCGCGGGCTATATGGTGCTGACGCAGATGGTGAAAGGATTCTATGCGCGTCGATATGGGTGGCAGTAAGCTCATTTTGCCATAATCCAAACGTAGGCCGGGTAAGGCGAAGCCGCCACCCGGCATCTGGCTTTCCTCCCAAATTCAACAACCTGTGATCTCCGTCGGCGCATTCGCTTGACGACAATTTGTACGCATGTTAACAGAATGTTTTGCCTGTATTTGGCCCGTCAGATAAGGAACATTCATGTTACGGTACAGTCTCTTAACCGCCGGGCTTATGCTCGGCGCCTCCGCTTTTGCCGCGCCGGCAGGCGACCTTCCCCTGATGCCCTGGCCTGTGAAGGTTGAACGCCCGACGACGCAGGGCGCGCTGGTGCTTAACAATCAACTCTCCGTGAGCGTCAGCGGCGACGATCTGGGGGACGCGGTCAACCGCCTGCGCCAGCGCATTGCGCTGCAAACCGGCTGGACGCTACAGCCACAGGCCGAAAAAACTGACAAGCCGACCATCCGTATCGCCATCGCTAAAAAGGTGAAGCCGCAGCCGCTGCCGGACAGCGATGAGAGCTACAAACTCATTGTGGATGCCAACGGCGTGAACATCTCCGCTAACACCCGCTTTGGCGCATTGCGCGCAATGGAAACCTTGCTCCAGCTGATGCAGAACGGTGCCGAAAACACTTCGATTCCGTGGGTTACCATCGAAGATTCGCCGCGCTTCCCGTGGCGCGGGCTGCTGCTCGATTCGGCGCGCCATTTCATCCCGTTACCCGATATCAAGCGTCAGATCGACGGCATGGCTGCGGCCAAGCTCAACGTCCTGCACTGGCATCTGACCGACGATCAGGGCTGGCGCTTTACCTCGAAGCGTTATCCAAAATTAACCCAGCTTGCCAGCGACGGGCTGTTCTACACCCCTGAGCAGATGCGCGAGATTGTGCGTTACGCTGCCGAACGCGGCATACGCGTGGTGCCGGAAATCGATATGCCGGGCCACGCCTCAGCGATTGCCGTCGCCTATCCAGAACTGATGAGCGCGCCGGGGCCGTACGCTATGGAGCGCCACTGGGGCGTACTAAAGCCTGTGCTGGATCCCACCAAAGAGGCGACTTACACCTTTGCCGACGCGATGGTCAGCGAACTGGCGGCGATCTTCCCCGATCCGTATCTGCATATCGGCGGCGATGAGGTGGACGACAGCCAGTGGAAGGCAAACGCGGCGATCCAGAGATTTATGCGCGACAACAAACTGGCGGACAGCCACGCGCTGCAGGCGTATTTCAACCGCAAGCTGGAGACGATCCTTGAGAAGCACCACCGGCAGATGGTCGGCTGGGATGAGATCTACCATCCCGATCTGCCGAAAAGCATTCTGATCCAGTCCTGGCAGGGACAGGACGCGCTGGGGCAGGTGGCGCAGAACGGCTATAAGGGCATTCTCTCAACCGGCTTCTACCTCGACCAGCCCCAGTCCACCGCCTATCACTACCGCAACGAAATCGTGCCGCAGGGGCTGAATGGCGTGGACGTGATAGCGGACACCGACAGCGTCCAGAGCTGGGCTTTCTCCATGCCGCGCCTGAAGGGCAAGCCGGTGGAAGGCAGCTTTACGCTGGTGAAAGGCGACGCCGGCTGGCGCGGTTTTATTGATTTTGCCGGGAAATCGCGTCGGGCGGTGAATAACATTCAGTGGCGCGACGACAACCAGGTGACCTTTACCGTCGACACCTGGATGGGTGAAACGCGCCCGGTGGTCAACGTTGATAACGACAAACTCACCGGCTATTTCCTGGTGGGAAACACCCGCTACCCGATTAGCGGCGCGCGTCTGGACGACGTGCCGAAAGGTACCCCTCCGGTCGTGCCGGACGTGGCGAATCAGGCCAACCTGCTCGGCGGCGAAGCCGCGCTGTGGGCGGAAAACGTGGTCGCGCCGGTGCTGGACATCCGCCTGTGGCCGCGCGCCTTTGCGGTGGCGGAGCGGCTGTGGTCCGCGCAGGACGTCAACGACGTCGATAACATGTATACCCGCCTGCAGGCGATGGACAGCTGGTCGACGGTGTCCGTCGGGCTGCAGCAGCATACCCAGCAGCAGGTGCAGTTCACGCGCCTCGCTAACAGTGCCGACACCCTGCCGCTGCAAATCCTCGCTCAGGCGCTCGAGCCGGCCCAGTATTACACCCGCCAGCACCTGAAGTTCCAGGCCGGAAACTACCATCAGTTTGAGCCGCTTAACAGACTTGCAGATGCGTTGAACGCCGAAAGCGCCACCGTGCGTCAGATGCACAAGTGGGCGGACCGCCTGGTGAGCGACGCGGAAGACACGGAGAGCGCCGAGGCGCTGCGCCACGTCTTTAACCGCTGGCAGAACAACACCAGCGACGTGCTGGCCTTGAGCGAAAACAGCTATCAGCTGAAGGCCATTAAGCCGGTCATTCTGGAGGTGGATAAGCTGGCCTCGATTGGCCTGAGGCTGACGGATCTGGTGGCGCGTCAGGGGACGCTGGACGACAAAGAGATCGCGTCGATCCAGAGCGAGCTGGACAGCGCGGCGAAGGTGCAGGATGAGGTGGTGATTGCGGCGGTCTATCCGCTGGAGACGCTGCTACGCGCCACGCGAAATCAGTAACACACATGCCCGGTGGCGCTGCGCTTACCGGGCCTACGTGGTGTAGGCCCGGCAAACGAAGTGCCGCCGGGCATAAAGGCCACTCAGTTCTTCAGAACCCACGCCTCTTTCCAGTGTGCGCCAACGCCTGGCTCATACTGGTTTGCGGTTGGGCTGTACTGCACGCAGAAGCCGCTGTACGGGAAAGGCTTACATTCGTAGGTCTTACCGTCTTTAGGCTGAAGCACCACGGTACCTGCCTTGTACGACGCGATATTGTCCGGGAAGGTAAAGTCGTGGTGGCCGGTGCTATCCGCAGCGGCATCGCCTTCCAGCATCAGGTTCAGGACGTCCTGCGCGAACAGGGTGCCGTCTTTATTGGTCGCGTAGTATTTCAGCATGTGGTGGCCGGCGGTCACGTCGGTCAGGGTCATGGTGATGTCCTGATTGCTGTTGTTCATGTCCTGCTTCAGGTAGCCTTTTTCCGCACCGTGGTGGTTCATCACGTGTGCTTCAAAATTCACGTCACCCTGCGTATTCACGTGGAAGGTCACGGTCGCGTTGCCATGTTCGATTTTGCTGTATTGCAGATCGGTAACGGCGATGGTTTCGCTCACCTGCGCTTTCTGCTCTTCATAAGAGATAGCAACGGACTGCAGCGTGCTGCCGTCTTTCACGAATACGCTGTTGGCGCCGTGAACCGGGCTGATGTCACCGGCTTCATCCTTCACACCGACGCGCACGTCGTGCTGCGCGGTGTTGATCTTCTGCGCCAGATCGTAGGACCACTGGTTAGCGTCGCCTTGTTCAGCAGAGCCGATGGTCATCTCGGTGCGCATGGCGGTCACTTCGCCGTGGGCGTCGAAGAAGCGTGCGATAACTTTATCGCCCACGTTCAGGTTATTACCGGCAATCTGGCCGCTCAGGGTTTTGCTCCACTCGGACACAACCGCAGGCGTTTCGTCCGGGGTAACGTTGCCGCCATTCCCGAAATCAACGTCGATAGCCTGATAGAAGCTGTTTGTGGTATCTGCAATTTCCCATACGCCGTAAATTACCTGATAGCCTGTGCGTTCAGGAACATTACAGGTCATGGATTTAGTTACGGCTGGCGCCTGGCTATTTCCGTTAATTGTACAGAACGGGGTTAATTCAAACTGATCGCGAGTTAGCGGCTTATTTGGGTCCCAGTTTTGTTTGGTAATGTAATAACGCCAGTTGGTGGTTTTGTGCGGCGCAGTATGGTGCCAGACAAATTCATGCGGGCCCGCGGTCATCGGGTTTTTAGTCCACGCATTCAGGCTCTGCTTATCCAGCTGTGAATATTGAGAGATACCCGCGCTGGCGAGGTGTCCGTCTGCTGGCTCTGCCCCGGTCGGGAAGCCGGAGGTTTTCTCTACGCTCTGCGGTTCATACTGCACGGAGCCGCAATCAATATTTTGACCCAGCTTACACATATAGGCGCGGCTGGCAGGAGATTCAATATATCCGTGAGCAAATGCCGAAGATGCAACGGTCACTGTTGCGAGGGCAAGTGCAATTTTTGAAAGTTTCATTACTCATCCATTATTAGAGAATATTACTAGGCGAGGGAGAGTCTAATAATGGATCTGGCTCTGTGTCATTTTACCCGGAGAGTAAAAATAACCGAAATAAAAAAGGCAGCCCGAGCTGCCTTCTGTTTATTGAAATGTATTAACGACGTACGGCGATCGCTTCAATTTCAATTTTCACGTCTTTTGGCAGACGCGCCACTTCCACGCAGGAGCGCGCCGGGAAGGTGGCGTTGTGCTCGGTGAAGAACGCTTCATACGTAGCGTTAACGGTGGCGAAGTCGTTCAGATCTTTCACGAACACCGTCGTTTTGACGATATCACCCACTTTCAGGCCCGCAGATTCAACGATAGCCTGCACGTTTTCCAGCGACTGACGCGCCTGAGCCGCCACGTCGGCCGGTACTTCACCGGTTTTCGGGTTTACCGGGATCTGGCCTGAGGTGATGATCATGCTGCCCAGATCAACGCCCTGAACGTACGGGCCGATAGCCGCTGGTGCATTTTCCGTCGCGAGTACTTTGCTCATTTTTTCTCCAGAATTACAGCGTTAAGAATGTTCCCGGCCATTATAACAGCCGGGATTTCATTACCAACCTCAATTAGTTGGCCAGCACCACATAATGGGAAAACTCTTTTTCGCAGTATTTGCATTTGAGTGCGATGTCATTGGCGCGCTTTTTCACTGCAAAGCTGGAGGAAACCGGCTCGGCGTGGCTGATGCAGTTGCTGTTCGGGCAGACCAGCACGCTTTCGATGCGCTCCGGCAGGCTCGGGCGGGATTTGCCCACCACGTCGTAATCGTCGATGCGGTTAACCGTGGCGTCCGGCGCGTACAGCGACAGCTGGTTGACCTGCTCGTCGGTCAGGAAGGTGTTCTCGATCTTGATCAGATCTTTACGGCCCATTTCGCCGGACGGCAGGTTCAGCCCGATGGTGATGCGCTGGTCGGTTTCGGTCAGTTTGAACAGCGTCAGCAGCTTAAAGCCCACCTGCGCAGGGATGTGGTCAATCACGGTGCCACGCTTGATGGCTTCAACCTGGAGTTTGTTATCGTGTGTCATGGTCGTCTCCCCTTACAGAGCTAATTCGCGATTCAGAACCAGTGCCAGTAACGCCTGGCGAGCGAAGATGCCGTTCCCGGCCTGCTGGAAGTACCAGGCGTGCGGCGTTTTATCCACGTCGGTGGCAATCTCATCGATGCGCGGCAGCGGGTGCAGCACCTTCATGTTGTCGCGCGCGCCGTCGAGGTCGCTGGCGCGCAGCACGAACTGCGCCTTCACGTTGGCGTATTCGGACGGATCCAGACGCTCTTTCTGCACGCGGGTCATATAGAGAATATCCACGTTGCTCACCACCTCTTCGATGCTGGCGTGCAGGCTCCACGTAATGCCTTTCTCGTCCAGCATGTCGAGGATGTACTGCGGCATCGCCAGCGCGTCCGGGGCGATGAAGAAGAAGCGGTTGCCGCTAAATTTCGCCAGCGCCTGGGTCAGGGAGTGGACGGTGCGGCCGTACTTCAGGTCACCGACCATGGCGATGTTCAGATTTTCAAGCGTGCCCTGGGTCTCCTGAATGGTGAACAGGTCCAGCAGGGTCTGCGTCGGATGCTGGTTGGCGCCGTCACCGGCGTTCAGCACCGGAATGCCGCCAGAAAACTCGGTCGCCAGACGCGCCGCGCCCTCCTGCGGATGACGCATCACAATCGCGTCCACGTAGGTGCTGATCACTGAAATGGTATCCGCCAGGGTTTCGCCTTTTTTGCCCAGCGACGTGTTGCTGCTGTCCGAGAAGCCCACCACGCTCGCGCCCAGGCGGTGCATGGAGGTTTCAAAGGAGAGGCGGGTGCGCGTCGAGGCTTCAAAGAAACAGCTCGCGATCACCTTGTGCTTCAGCAGCTCCGGCTGCGGATTGGCCTTCAGTTTTGCCGCGGTTTCCAGAACCAGTTCCAGCTCTTCGCGGCTGAGGTCGTTTATGGAAATGATGTGTTTTTGATAAAGCGGATTCATGTTTATCTCCTGACGCCGGGCAAAAAAAAGCCCCTCAAATGAGGGGCTCTGGGAATAGGTTTAGCAACGGGAAGAAAAACGGCAGGCCAGCGTCTGATTTCAGACGCGGTAAGACGTTATGTCGTACACGCTTGACCATGCTTCCTCCCGGCAAATTGTCGGGCATTATACGCAGCTCGTTTTTGGGATCAAGCGATTTAATGCACGCTTTACTCAATGCAAACGGTTCTTTATGAATATTAATGCATTCTGAGTAAATAATTAATTTGCTTATGCACCAGCGCGGTACGCTTCACCACCCGGGGCGCGACCCAGACAATACTGCTTCCCGCCACCACGCCTAAAATTTCCGGTAACTGGTGATAATCCAGAATACGCGCCACCGCGCGGCCATATCCGGCAACGGTATGAATAAGGATAAATTCGCTATTGTGCTCCACGCTCACCACCATTTCGGAGACGGTACGCGCGGCGTCGGGGGCAGGGCGCAGCTGGGGATTCAGCGAATAAATCTTTAACCCTTTGGCATTGCGAATTTTTATGACGCCAAGCAGCTTGAGCAGACGTGAAACGGTGGACTGGCTGATGGTCTCAAAACCCCGCTCCTGCAAGTCGCGGCGGATCTCTTCCTGAGAGAGATAGCTCTTTTCCGCGATCAGACGCTGGCAGACCGTTAGCTGTAGTTGCTCTTTGGGAGAGTACTCTTCGTAATCCATCATAGTTCCCATATCAGTTCCCGAAATAACCGGTGGCACCGCACCGATCCGTAGGCCGGATGAGCGCAGCGCCATCCGGCAAATCACAACAACGCGCCCAGGCTTAACGCCACCATAATCACCACCGTCAAAATCCCCAGCAGCGGCGCGACCCATTTCAGATAACGCACGTAGGGCACGCGGGCGATAGCCAGCCCGCCCATCACGACGGCAGAGGTGGGGGTGATAAGGTTAACGATGCCGGACGCCGACTGGTAAGCCGTAACCACCAGGTCGCGGTTGACGTTAGCGAAATCGGCAAGGGGCGCCATGATCGGCATCGTCAGAACGGCCAGGCCGGACGAAGAAGGCACAAGAAACGACAGCACCACCTCCAGCCAGTACATCACGTTAATGAACGCCACCGTCGACAATCCGGTGACCATCCCCTCGGCGCTGTGCAAAATGGTGTGGGTAATCATGCCCTTATCCATAATCACTACGATACCGCGCGCGATGCCGATAATCAGCGCGACGCCCAGCAAATCTCGCGCGCCGTTGATAAACGTCGACGTCAGCTCCTCTTCGCTCATGCGGGCAATAAGCCCAACGATAATGGCGCTGGCGAGGAACACCGCCGAGATCTCCGCCATCCACCAGCCCAGCACCGCCACGCCGTAGATCATCACCGCGAAAGCGAGGGCGAAAATCACCAGGATGAGTTTGCGCACCGGGGTAAATTCCAGCGACTGCTCGCCCTTGTTGCCGAGGAAGTGGGCGAGGTTCTCCTCCTGTTTATCCGCCACGATCGACAGCGACGGATCTTTGCGCACCTTACGGGCATAGCGCATCACCCACGCCACGCAGATGATCCAGCCGATGACCAGCAGCGCGATGCGTAGCATGATCCCATTGGTGAAGGGGATCCCGGCGGCGTTGGCGGCGATCACCGTCGCGAACGGGTTAATGGTGGACCCGAGCGTGCCGATCCCCGCCCCGAGCAGTACGGTGGACGCGGCAACCACCGGATCGAACCGCGCCGCCAGCATCACCGGCACCAGTAAGGTATAGAAGGGCAGCGACTCTTCGGCCATGCCGTAAATCGTGCCGCCTGCGGCAAACAGCGCCATCAGGATCGGGATCATCCACTCTTCGCGCCCGCGCAGCTTAGTGGTGACGCGCTCGATCCCGGCGTCAATCGCTCCGGTTTTGGTGACGATCCCGAGAAATCCCCCGATGATCAGGATAAACAACGCAACGTCGATCGCCCCGGCCTGGCCGGACTCCGGATCGTACAGCCCGGCAATCGGGGCCATCAGCACCGACACCAGCCCCTGCGGATGCGATGCCACGTGCGCATAGGTGCCGGCAACCGGCACCTCTTTGCCGAGCGCCTCGTTCATCGCCATATGGTACTGCCCGGCCGGAACAATCCACGTCAGCACGGCAACCACGGCAATCAGAAAAAAGAGAATGGTGTAAGCGGAGGGAAACTTGAACTTGCCCATGATGTTCTCCTGAATCCCGGCGCACCCCGCGGCGCGCCGGGTGGTGATTAGTCGCCGAGTGTCGCCACCATGACCGCCTTAATGGTGTGCATGCGGTTTTCTGCTTCGTCAAAGACGATGGAGTTCGGTGATTCAAAGACCTCTTCCGTCACCTCCAGCCCCTTCAGGCCGTACGCCATCTCGATCTCGCGGCCCACTTTAGTGTGCTCGTTGTGGAACGCGGGCAGGCAGTGCATGAACTTGACGTTCGGGTTGCCGGTGGCCTTCATCACGTCCGCGTTGATTTGATACGGCTTCATCAGGCTGACGCGCTCGGCCCACGCCTCCTTCGGCTCGCCCATGGAGACCCACACGTCGGTGTAGAGGAAATCGGTGCCCTGCACACCTTCTTCCACATCGTCGGTGAGGGTGATGCGCGCGCCCGTTTCTTTGGCGATGGCGCGGCACTGCTCAACCAGCCCGGCTTCCGGCCAGAAGGATTTCGGTGCCACAAGGCGGATATCCATCCCCATCTTGGCCGCGCCGACCATCAGGGAGTTGCCCATGTTGTTACGCGCATCGCCCAGGTAGGCAAAGCTCAGCTCCGGCAGCGTTTTGCCCGGGGAGTGCTCCAGCATGGTCATCAGGTCGGCGAGGATTTGGGTTGGGTGGAACTCGTCGGTCAGGCCGTTCCACACCGGCACACCCGCGTACTCGCCCAGCTCCTCGACGATGGCCTGGCCGTAGCCACGGTACTCGATGCCGTCATACATGCGGCCCAGCACGCGGGCGGTGTCTTTCATCGACTCTTTATGGCCGATCTGCGACCCGCTTGGGCCGAGGTAGGTGACCTGCGCGCCCTGGTCAAACGCGCCCACTTCGAAGGCGCAGCGGGTGCGGGTGGAGGTTTTTTCAAAGATCAGGGCGATGTTTTTCCCGACCAGGGTCTGCTTTTCGCGCCCGGCCTTTTTGGCCGCCTTGAGCTCGATGGCGAGGTCGATCAGGTACTGAATTTCCGCCGGGGTGTAGTCCAGCAGTTTGAGGAAGTTGCGGTTTTTCAGGTTGATGGTCATGGGTAAATCCTTTTTAAATGAGAGTTCAGTTACGAATCAGCGTGCCTTTCTCGCCCGCCAGGATCTCCGCGCCGTCGGCCAGCGCGCCGATCCCGGCAATGCCGTTGCAGGCCTCAACAAATTCGCGGCAGGCGGCCACTTTCGGCCCCATCGATCCGGCGTCGAACGGCATGTCTTTAAGCAATTCCGGCGTCACCTGCGCCAGCGGGCGCTGGGTCGGCTTGCCCCAGTCGAGGTACACCGCGTCGGCATCGGTGAGGATCAGCAGGGCGTCGGCCTCGATCTGGCGCGCCAGCAGGGCGGCGGAGAGGTCTTTGTCGATCACCGCCTCAACGCCGCGATAGCCGTTGGCGTTCTCCACTACCGGCACGCCGCCGCCGCCGTTGCAGATCACCAGGTGGTCACGCTGGATCAGCGCCGTAATGGCATCGCTCTCCACGATGCGCTTCGGCTGCGGAGAGGGCACCACGCGGCGGAAATAGGCGCCGTCTGCCCTGAACGTCCAGCCTTTTTCTGCGGCCAGCGCTTTCGCCTGCGCTTCGCTGTACACCGGACCGATGTACTTGGTCGGGTTGCTGAACGCCGGGTCGGCGGCGTCCACTTCCACCTGGGTGAGCAGGACGCTCACCTCGCGCTGTGGCAGGCTGTTTTTCAGCGCCTGCTGGAGCATGTAGCCGATCATCCCCTGGCTTTCCGCGCCGAGAACGTCCAGCGGGTAGGGCGTCACTTTGTCGTAGGCGCTGTTCTGCAGCGCCAGCAGCCCGACCTGCGGCCCGTTGCCGTGCACCAGCACCACGCGCCACTGTTCTGTTAATCCGGCGATGATGCGGGCGGCCTGCTCGATGTTCTGGCGCTGGATATCCGCTTCCAGCGGCTCGCCGCGCTTGAGCAGCGCGTTGCCGCCCAAGGCCACAACCAGAGTGGGTTTTCGTTCCATGATGGCTCCTTAAATTCCGTCGCGTTCCAGTGGGCAGCTCATGCAGCGCGCGCCGCCGCGACCGCGTCCCAGTTCGTCGCCGGGGATCGGCAGCACGGTGATGCCCGCTTTGTCGTACTTCTCGTTGGTCCAGACGTTGCGCTCGTAGCCGATCACTACGCCCGGGCGGATGGTCAGAACGTTGTTGGCGTCGTTCCACTGCTCGCGTTCGGCTTCAAAGGCGTCGCCGCCGGTGGTGATCAGGCGGACCTGGTTAATGCCGAGGGCTTTCTCAATGGCGTGCAGCAGGTCGGTTTCCTGCGTGCGCAGCAGGCCGCCGCGTCCGTCCGGCGTGAGCGTCCAGCACTGGGCGTCTTTGCGCACCACTTCCGGATAGACGGAGAAAGTGTCCACGTCGATGTGGGTCATCACCGTGTCGAGGTGCATGCAGGAGCGATGTTTGGGCAGCTCAACGGCAATCACGCGTTCGGCCTGACGGTGTTTAAACAGGCTGTTGGCGAGGAACTCCACGCCCTGCGGCGTTGTGCGCTCGGACATGCCGATCAATACCGCCCCGCGGCCAATCACCAGTACGTCGCCGCCTTCTAAGGTGGCATGGTCGTAATTAATATTCTCGTCGCCGAAATACTTAATAAAATCGCCGTCGGCAAATGCCGGATGCCAGCGATATATCGCGCGCAGATTATTGGTTTCACGCTGGCGGGCGGGTTTCGCCATCGGGTTAATGGACACGCCGTTATAAATCCAGCAGGAGGTATCGCGGGTAAATAAATGGTTCGGCAGCGGCTTCATAATAAAATCATTCGCCGTGTGGGTATCCACTACCATATTTTTAATGGCTGCCGGAATTTCGCCGTAGGTTAATCCCCCGCTTAATCGCCGCGCCAGTTCGCGGTGCGGCATATCCGCCAGCCAGCCGCGCACGTCGCCGGCAAAGGTTGGCCCGAGGCGATAGTCGGAAATTTGTGTTTCAAGAAGCCAGGCTTTCGCTTCTGCGATATCAAGGGTTTGCGTGAGCAGGTCGGTCAACAGCAGGACTTCCACACCCTGCTCGCGCAACGTGTTTGCAAAGATGTCATGCTCCTCACCCGCCCGTTCAACCGACAGTACATCATCAAATAACAGCTCCTGACAGTTTGAGGGCGTTAACCGCTTCAGACTTAAATTAGGGCGGTGCAGCATAACGCTACGCAATTGACCAATTTCAGAACCGACGTAATGCTTTTCCATAATTATTCCTTTAACTGTTTTTCAGAATAAAAAGGGCATGCGCCATGTGGTGTGTTTAATTACATGGCGGCTAAGCTCAATTGATTTCGTGATTTATAGTAGGCAGTTAAATAATCCGTAATGTGATATTGCTCACGCGAAAATGGATATTAACGAGTTTGTTTTCATTTGCATGATTCGCATCAGATAATGATTAATTTCATATTATTGGGAGTTGAATAGCTAAGCAGGATCCGGTGGCATTATTTGAGGTTGTTATTATTTTGTAGAATTACACATTTTGTAATTATTAGTTATCAATTTGATTTTAAACGATTAAATGAAATGGAAAGAATGGCTATGCAATAATGACAATTAACTATTTTTGACTTAAGGAAAATCCATAAATAATTATGGGCTTATAACGGAAATTATCAAAGTCGTAAAATGTGATACGGCAGCGGGTTTTGTTATTAAGCTCTTTATTTCAGTGGGTTATTTGAGAGCCTTAGTGTGCGCGAAATGAGGTTATGCATAACCGCTGCATAATTGCCTGGGCAGGATTAACAGCGGGTTAACACCTTTCCCAATAAACATGCGCTCGCGCAAGCCTCGTCGAAAAAGGGCTGGTATGGCAGGCTTAACTCTCGTATAAAAGACAAAAATGAAACGTTGTTTTACATCGAGAGGTTTCCCATGATTATCGGCAACATCCACCATCTGCAGTCCTGGCTGCCTGACGCGCTGCGCCAGGCCATTGAGCACGTTAAAGCCCACGTCACCGACGCCACGCCGCTCGGCAAGCATGACATCAACGGCAACAGCCTGTTTTATCTGGTGTCAGAAGACATGACCCAGCCGTTCGCCGAGCGCCGCGCCGAGTACCACGCGCGCTATCTGGATATCCAGATTGTGCTGAAGGGCCAGGAAGGGATGACGTTCAGCACCCTGCCGCACGGCACGCCGGACACCGACTGGCTGGCGGATAAAGACATCGCGTTCCTGCCGGAAGGCGAGCAGGAGAAAACCGTGGTGCTGAGCGAAGGGGATTTTGTGGTGTTCTGGCCGAGTGAAGTGCATAAGCCGCTGTGCGCGGTGGGGGAGCCTGCTAAGGTCAGAAAAGTGGTTGTTAAAATGCTGGTGGAGTAATTTCCCCTCACCCTAACCCTCTCCCTGTGGGAGAGGGCACCAGACTGCACCCACGCATAATGTGATCCAGCTTAAACTTCCCGCACTCCCTCCTCATCTCCCATTTACCTCCCCTTTTTCTGCGTCATAGTATGATCGTTAAATTAATGAACGCTGTTCTATAATGTAGAACAAAATGATTCAACAAGGAGATCTCATGCCGCAGTCCGCGTTGTTCACGGGAATCATTCCCCCTGTCTCCACCATTTTTACCGCCGACGGCCAGCTTGATGAGCAGGGCACCGCCGCGCTGATCGACGATCTCATCAAAGCAGGCGTTGACGGCCTGTTCTTCCTGGGCAGCGGCGGCGAGTTCTCCCAGCTCAGCGCCGAAGAGCGTAAGACCATTGCCCGCTTTGCTATCGATCATGTCGATCGTCGGGTGCCGGTCCTGATCGGCACCGGCGGCACCAACGCCCGGGAAACCATTGAACTCAGCCAGCACGCGCAGCAGGCGGGCGCGGACGGCATCGTGGTGATCAACCCCTACTACTGGAAGGTGTCGGAAGCAAACCTGATCCGCTATTTCGAGCAGGTAGCCGACAGCGTCACCCTGCCGGTGATGCTCTATAACTTCCCGGCGCTGACCGGGCAGGATCTGACTCCGGCGCTGGTGAAAACCCTTGCCGATTCGCGCAGCAATATTATCGGCATCAAAGACACCATCGACTCCGTCGCCCACCTGCGCAGCATGATCCTCACCGTTAAAGCCGCTCATCCGCACTTCACCGTGCTGTGCGGCTACGACGATCATCTGTTTAATACCCTGCTGCTCGGCGGCGACGGGGCGATTTCGGCCAGCGGCAACTTTGCCCCGCAGGTGTCGGTGAATCTTCTGAAAGCCTGGCGGGATAAAGACGTGGCGAAAGCGGCTGAGTATCATCAGACCCTGCTGCAAATCCCGCAGATGTATCAGCTGGATACGCCGTTTGTGAACGTCATTAAAGAGGCGATCGTGCTTTGTGGTCGTCCTGTCTCCACGCACGTGCTGCCGCCCGCCACGCCGCTGGACGAGCCGCGTAAGGCGCAGCTGAAAACCCTGCTGCAACAGCTCAAGCTCTGCTGAGCCGGACGATAACGATGACCATTGAGAAAATTTTCACCCCACAGGACGATGCGTTTTATGCGGTGATCACCCACGCGGCGGGGCCGCAGGGCGCGCTGCCGCTGACCCCGCAGATGCTGATGGAATCCCCCAGCGGCAACCTGTTCGGCATGACGCAGAACGCCGGGATGGGCTGGGACGCCAACAAGCTGACCGGCAAAGAGGTGCTGATCATCGGCACCCAGGGCGGTATTCGCGCCGGAGATGGACGCCCGGTTGCGCTGGGCTACCACACCGGGCACTGGGAAATCGGCATGCAGATGCAGGCGGCGGCGAAGGAGATCACCCGCAACGGCGGGATCCCGTTTGCGGCCTTCGTCAGCGATCCGTGCGACGGGCGCTCGCAGGGCACGCACGGCATGTTCGACTCCCTGCCGTATCGTAACGACGCGGCGATCGTGTTTCGCCGTCTGATCCGCTCTCTGCCCACGCGCCGGGCGGTGATCGGCGTGGCCACCTGCGATAAAGGGCTACCCGCCACCATGATCGCGCTGGCCTCCATGCACGACCTGCCGACCATTCTGGTGCCGGGCGGGGCGACGCTGCCGCCGACCGTGGGGGAAGATGCGGGCAAGGTGCAGACCATCGGCGCGCGCTTTGCCAACCACGAGCTCTCCTTGCAGGAGGCCGCCGAGCTCGGCTGTCGCGCCTGCGCGTCGCCGGGCGGCGGCTGCCAGTTCCTCGGCACGGCGGGCACCTCGCAGGTGGTGGCGGAAGCGCTGGGGCTGGCGCTGCCGCACTCCGCGCTGGCGCCGTCCGGGCAGGCGGTGTGGCTGGAGATTGCCCGCCAGTCGGCGCGGGCGGTGAGCGAGCTGGATAACCGCGGCATCACCACGCGCGATATCCTCACCGATAAAGCCATCGAAAACGCCATGGTGATCCACGCGGCGTTCGGCGGTTCAACGAACTTACTGCTGCACATCCCGGCCATTGCCCACGCGGCGGGCTGCACTATTCCGGACGTAGAGCACTGGACGCGCGTCAACCGCAGGGTGCCGCGCCTGGTGAGCGTGCTGCCCAACGGCCCGGACTATCACCCGACCGTGCGCGCGTTCCTCGCGGGCGGCGTGCCGGAGGTGATGCTCCACCTGCGCGATCTCGGCCTGCTGCACCTGGACGCCATGACCGTCACCGGCCAGACGGTAGGCGAGAACCTCGACTGGTGGCAGACGTCCGAGCGCCGTAAGCGCTTCCGCCAGTGCCTGCGCGAGCAGGACGGCGTGGAGCCGGATGACGTGATCCTGCCGCCGGAGAAAGCCAAAGCGAAAGGGCTGACCTCGACGGTCTGCTTCCCGACGGGCAACATCGCGCCGGAAGGTTCGGTGATCAAGGCCACGGCGATCGACCCGTCGGTGGTGGATGACGATGGCGTTTACCGCCACACTGGCCGGGTGCGGGTGTTTGTCTCGGAAGCGCAGGCGATCAAGGCCATCAAGCGGGAAGAGATTGCGCAGGGGGATATCATGGTGGTGATCGGCGGCGGGCCGTCCGGCACCGGTATGGAAGAGACCTACCAGCTCACCTCCGCGCTGAAGCATATCTCGTGGGGCAAGACGGTGTCGTTAATCACCGATGCGCGCTTCTCGGGCGTGTCGACGGGCGCCTGCTTCGGGCACGTGTCGCCGGAGGCGCTGGCGGGCGGACCGATTGGCAAGCTGCGCGACAACGACATCATCGAGATTGCCGTGGACCGACTGACCCTCACGGGCAGCGTGAACTTTATCGGCACGGCGGACAACCCGCTGACGCCGGAGGAGGGCGCGCGCGAGCTGGCTCGGCGGCAGACGCACCCGGACCTGCACGCCCACGACTTTTTGCCGGACGATACCCGGCTGTGGGCGGCATTGCAGTCCGTAAGCGGCGGCACCTGGAAAGGCTGTATTTATGACACCGATAAAATTATTGAGGTAATTAACGCCGGTAAAAAAGCGCTCGGCATTTAATTATTTTTCACGCGATTGTCGTCTACGGAATATATTCCGTGGGCGGCTTTTACGCATCTGTAATTTATTAATTTAAACAATACGTTGCGATATATCGCTGGCGTCACAAAAGCAAAATAACGTAATTCAGAAATAAGATATGACCATTGCTGGTTAATTGAACAGCTCATTACACTCCATTAACACGATGTTGTAATTCAGCACACTACCAAAGGGTGTAATTCTGATGACGCAATTAACCATGAAAGACAAAATTGGCTACGGGCTGGGTGACACCGCCTGCGGCTTTGTCTGGCAGGCCACGATGTTCCTGCTGGCCTATTTCTACACCGACGTGTTTGGTCTCTCTGCGGGCATTATGGGCACGCTGTTTTTAGTCTCCCGCGTGCTCGACGCCGTGACCGACCCGCTGATGGGGCTGCTGGTAGACCGCACCCGCACGCGGCACGGCCAGTTCCGCCCGTTCCTGCTGTGGGGCGCCATCCCGTTTGGCATCGTCTGCATGCTGACCTTCTACACGCCGGACTTCTCCGCGCAGGGCAAAATCATCTACGCCTGCGCGACCTACATTCTCCTGACCCTGGTCTACACCTTCGTTAACGTGCCCTACTGCGCCATGCCCGGCGTCATCACCGCCGACCCCAAAGAGCGTCACGCCCTGCAGTCCTGGCGCTTCTTCCTCGCCGCGGCGGGCTCGCTCGCCATCAGCGGCATCGCGCTGCCGCTGGTCAGCATCATCGGCAAGGGGGACGAGCAGGTGGGCTATTTCGGCGCCATGTGCGTGCTCGGGCTGACCGGCGTGGTGCTGCTCTACGTCTGCTTCTTTACCACCAAAGAGCGCTACACCTTTGAGGTGCAGCCGGGCTCGTCGGTGGCGAAAGATCTCAGGCTGCTGCTCGGCAACGGCCAGTGGCGCATCATGTGCGCGTTCAAGATGATGGCGACCTGCTCCAACGTGGTGCGCGGCGGGGCGACGCTCTACTTCGTGAAATACGTGATGGATCACCCGGAGATGGCGACCCAGTTTTTACTCTACGGCAGCCTCGCCACCATGTTCGGCTCGCTCTGCTCGTCCCGACTGCTGGGCCGCTTCGACCGCGTCACCGCCTTCAAGTGGATCATCGTCGCCTACTCGCTCATCAGCCTGCTGATTTTCTTTACGCCAGCAGAGCATATTGCCCTGATTTTCGCCCTCAACATCCTGTTCCTGTTCGTCTTTAACACCACCACGCCGCTACAGTGGCTGATGGCCTCCGACGTGGTGGATTACGAGGAGAGCCGCAGCGGGCGTCGCCTCGACGGGCTGGTGTTCTCCACCTATCTGTTCAGCCTGAAGATTGGCCTGGCGATTGGCGGGGCGGTGGTGGGTTGGATCCTGGCCTGGGTGAACTACTCCGCCAGCAGCAGCGTGCAGCCGGTTGAGGTGCTCACCACCATCAAAATTCTGTTCTGCGTGGTGCCGGTGGTGCTCTACGCGGGCATGTTCATCATGCTGTCGTTCTACAAGCTCACCGACGACCGCGTGGAGGCCATCAGCCAGCAGCTGATCAAACACCGCGCGGCGCAGGGCGAGGCCGTACCCGACGCCGCGACAGCCGCATCCCATTAACCGGAGGCAACATGGAAATTACTAACCCGATCCTGACCGGCTTCAACCCGGACCCGTCTCTCTGCCGTCAGGGCGAGGACTACTACATCGCCACCTCGACCTTTGAGTGGTTCCCGGGCGTGCGCATCTACCACTCCCGCGACCTGAAAAACTGGTCGCTGGTCAGCACGCCGCTGGACCGCGTGTCGATGCTGGACATGAAGGGCAATCCGGACTCCGGCGGCATCTGGGCGCCTTGCCTGAGCTACGCCGACGGCAAGTTCTGGCTGCTCTATACCGACGTGAAGATTGTCGACTCGCCGTGGAAAAATGGCCGCAACTTCCTCGTCACCGCGCCGTCGATTGAGGGGCCGTGGAGCGAGCCGATCCCGATGGGCAACGGTGGGTTCGATCCGTCCCTGTTCCACGACGACGATGGCCGCAAATACTACCTCTACCGTCCGTGGGGGCCGCGCCACCACAGCAACCCGCACAACACCATTGTGATGCAGGAGTTTGACCCGCAGACCGGCACGCTCTCGCCCGAGCGCAAAACGCTGTTTACCGGCACGCCACTTTGCTACACCGAAGGGGCGCATCTTTATCACCACGCGGGTTGTTACTACCTGATGGTTGCCGAGGGCGGCACCAGCTACGAGCACGCCGTCGTGGTGCTGCGTTCCAAAAATATCGACGGGCCCTACGAGCTGCACCCGGACGTGACGATGATGACCAGCTGGCACCTGCCGGAGAACCCGCTGCAAAAGAGCGGCCACGGCTCGCTGCTGCAGACCCACACCGGAGAGTGGTACATGGCCTACCTCACCAGCCGCCCGCTGCGTCTGCCCGGCGTGCCGCTGCTGGCCTCCGGCGGGCGCGGCTACTGCCCGCTGGGGCGCGAGACCGGCATCGCCCGCATTGAGTGGCGCGACGGCTGGCCGTACGTGGAAGGCGGCAAGCACGCGCAGCTGACGGTGAAAGGCCCGCAGGTGGTGGAACAGCCCGCAGCCGCTCAGAGTAACTGGCGGGATGACTTCGATGGCAGTACGCTTGACCCGCAGCTACAGACCCTGCGCATTCCGTTCGATGACACCCTCGGCTCGCTCACCGCGCGCCCGGGCTACTTACGGCTCTACGGCAACGACTCGCTCAACTCGACCTTCACCCAGTCGACCGTGGCGCGCCGCTGGCAGCACTTCACCTTCCGGGCCGAGACGCGGATGCAGTTCTCGCCGGTTCACTTCCAGCAGAGCGCGGGGCTGACCTGCTACTACAACAGCAAAAACTGGAGCTACTGCTTTGTGGATTTCGAGGAGGGGCAGGGGAGGACCATCAAGGTGATTCAGCTCGACCACAACGTGCCGTCGTGGCCGCTGCACGAGCAGCCCATTTCGGTGCCGGAACATGCGGAGAGCGTCTGGCTGCGGGTGGACGTGGATACGCTGGTCTACCGCTACAGCTACTCCTTCGACGGCGAGACGTGGCACGCCGTGCCGGTCACGTATGAGGCGTGGAAGCTGTCAGACGATTACATCGGAGGGCGCGGCTTCTTTACCGGCGCGTTTGTGGGACTGCACTGCGAGGACATCAGCGGTGACGGCTGTCATGCGGACTTCGACTACTTCACCTACGAGCCGGTATAGCCCAGCGCGCGTGAGAGCTCGAGCCCGGCCTGCTGAAGCTCCTCGCGGAAGCGGGCCAGCTCGGCGTCGTCCACGCGGGAGGTGAGCGTCGACAGGCTCAGGGCGGCAATCACGCGGGATTCGTGGTTCCACACCGGCACCGCCACGCAGCGCACGCCCTGCTCGTTCTCTTCGCTGTCCAGGGCATAGCCCTGCTCGCGGGTCTGCGCCAGGGCGGTCATTAACGCTTCGCGGGAGGCGAGGGTCGCGGGAGTAAAGGTGGTGTAGTGATAGCCCTCCAGCAGGGCGTTCAGCTCGGCCTCGCCCAGCCAGGCAATCAACACCTTGCCGATGGCGGTGGCGTGAACCGGCAGGCGGCGGCCGATGCGCGAATAGGCGATGGCGGCGAGCTTGCCTTCAATCTTCTCGATATAGACCCCTTCACGCCCGTCCAGGATCCCCAGATGGGTGGTCTGTCCGGTCCGCTGTGACAGCTCTGTCAGCCAGCCTTTCGCCTTCTGCCGAATATCGATGGAGCCCACGACAAAATGGCCGCGCTCGACCAGCTTCATGCCGAGGCGATATTTTCCGTTCTCCGGGTTCTGATCGATATAGCCGTGAAGCTGCAGGGTTTTCAGCAGCGAGTGGAGGGTGCTCTTGCTCAACCCCATCAGTTTGCTGATGTCGGTGATCTTAAGCTCGGTGGCCTGCTCGTTGAACAGGTCGAGGATCTGCAACGCACGTTCAACAGACTGAATAATCGGCATAATGCTGGCGTGTCCACGCTGGAATGAAGGCGAAAACGTACCTTTTTCGGGGTGAAAAATCAATGAAGGGGAGCCGGTTTGCCCAGCGGCGCTTCGCTTGCACGGGCCTACGGGTTTTGTAGGCAGGGTAAGCGCTGTGTCACCCGGCAGGAAGATCGCACCGATCTAATATCATGTCAGTACGTTGTTTGGCTCAGTTCGGTATAGTCAGGTTTCTTGAAAATTCAACAGCAGAAACCGACTGCACCTTCCATAAGTTGTTTTCTTTAACCATGCAGTCTATGACTACGTGGTCCTGCTTTTTACCGAATGCAATGTATACGTTGACACAGACTGGATCGGTATCCCCGGCTATGGCTGTTACATTCTGCGGCCAGTCATCGCCGACGTATTGCGCTTTTAAAAAAATATCAGCCTCGTAAAAGTCTTCGTCTGCATAGCGAGGATCCTGCGCGTGTCGGAGTTTTTTCATTGTTGATGCTGTGACATATTTATCTATTTCGTTTCCATCAGTGATGGGAAATACGTCTTTGTTGATTTGATTTACGTACCAGCTGTTAAATTTTACAGCACGCTCAATCGGATCAGAATGGCCAGCCATTGCAGAAAAAGAGAAAATGAAGAGAAGCAGTAAGATATTTTTCATATCAATAGTGCCTGTAAAGGGTGATTTTGGGCTGTATCTTCCGATATGTCTGGCCGGGATAAAGGCTATTCTGTTTAAAGTCTGAATACCAGGTACCCGATCCGTCGTAGATACAAGCATGCCCGTTCTGATGCGCTCCAGGTAATGCGTCAATGACTGCAACATCACCCTCAATAGGGGTGCCATACACTTTACTGAATCCCGCCTTCTCAAGAGAACGCCAGAAGTTTTTTGCATCAGCGCCATCAATCTTCAGTCCTCCGGCGCGGATAGCTGCATCAACGGCGCGGGCGCAGTAACCGGTACTTTTATGATGTGCGTGGCTGCGGGCATACGACACAGCTTCATGCTTATTCCATGACATAAATAATCCTTATTAACGAAATGCAGCAATAAGGAAATATTACGCCGATAATATACGGTGTTTTGTAATTGATAATGACCTGATATTAACCATTATCTACTCAATAAATAATGCTTAATAAAAACATAAATACTTATTATGGTTAATGCCTGGCTGAGAAAGCGGCAGTAAAACGAATTTTTCTGTCTGACGATAACGCTGTTGTCGTTTTTAGTGTTTTCTCCCTCTCCC
>NZ_JADBQK010000006.1:146478-257558 GCF_014895885.1 Enterobacter cloacae complex sp. P17RS | reverse complement strand
GGTGAGGGCACCAGACCGCAGAGGACCCAATCACTCCCCAAGCGTCGCCACCATCACCGCCTTAATCGTATGCATCCGGTTTTCAGCCTGATCGAACACGATGCTCGCCGCCGACTCAAACACCTCGTCCGTCACCTCCATCCCGCCGTGCAGGTCGAACTCCTTCGCCATCTGCTTGCCGAGCGTGGTCTGGTCGTCATGGAACGCGGGCAGACAGTGCAGGAACTTCACGTTCGGATTGCCGGTCAGCGCCATCATTTGCGCGTTCACCTGATACCCTCGCAGCAGCGCAATCCGCTCCGCCCACTTCTCTTTGGCTTCGCCCATCGACACCCAGACGTCGGTATAGATAAAGTCCGCGCCCTTCACGCCCGCCGCCACGTCTTCCGTCAGGGTGATTTTGCCGCCGTGCTTCTCCGCCAGCGCGCTGCACTCCGCCACCAGGCTCTCTTCCGGCCAGCAGGCTTTCGGGGCCACCAGGCGCAGATCCAACCCGGTCAGCGCCGCCGCTTCCAGCATCGAGTTGCCCATGTTGTTGCGCGCGTCGCCCGCGTAGACCAGCGTCATCTCGTTAAACGCCTTGCCCGGCAGGTGCTCCTGCATGGTTAGCAGGTCCGCCAGCAGCTGGGTCGGGTGGAACTCGTTGGTCAGCCCGTTCCACACCGGCACGCCCGCATACTGCGCCAGCGTTTCGACGACTTCCTGGCCGTGACCGCGATACTGAATGCCGTCGTACATCCGCCCGAGAACGCGCGCGGTGTCCTTAATTGATTCTTTATGCCCAATCTGGCTGCCGCTCGGCCCTAAATAGGTGACGCGTGCGCCCTGGTCAAATGCGGCAACTTCGAAAGAGCAACGTGTACGAGTCGAGTCTTTTTCGAAGATGAGCGCGATGTTTTTACCGGTAAGCTTCTGTACTTCCTTGCCCTTTTTCTTATCGGCTTTGAGCTGTGCGGCAAGGGTCAGCAGAGAAGTGAACTGTGCAGGGGTAAAGTCGAGCAATTTCAGAAAGTGTTTCTTGTACAGATCAGACATTTTATCCTCACATGGCGAACGCCACTTATTGAATTAAAATTCACTTTATATGTGTAATTATTCATTTGCAACCCCGTTTCACAAATCTTTCCAACAAAGGTGGAGGCAAACCCGTCCGTGTGTGAAAATAGAAGTATCTGCCGCACTTTAAAGAGGATTGAGCCATGGCAAACCCGGAATTACTGGAAGAGCAACGCGAAGAGACGCGTCTGATTATTGAAGAGCTGCTGGAAGACGGTAGCGATCCGGACGCGCTGTACACCATCGAGCACCATTTCTCTGCGGATGATTTCGACGCGCTGGAAAAAATGGCCGTGGAAGCCTTCAAGCTGGGTTACGAAGTGACCGAGCCGGAAGAGCTGGAAGTGGAAGAGGGCGACACCGTCATCTGCTGCGACATCCTGAGCGAAGGCGCGCTGAAGGCGGAGCTGATCGACGCGCAGGTAGAACAGCTGATGAACCTGGCCGAGAAGTTTGAAGTGGAGTACGACGGCTGGGGAACCTACTTCGAAGATCCGAACGGTGAAGACGGCGAAGAAGGCGACAACGAAGATTACGTCGACGAAGACGACGACGGCGTGCGTCACTAAGTGATTCAGGCGGTGGCGCGCGCCACCGCTTTTTCAAGGCAGAACCATGGATTACCCGCAGATACTCGCCCCCGTACTCAACTTCCTCCAGTGCCCGACCCCGCAAGCATGGATTGATAAAGCCCGCGACCCGGCAAACCTGCCGATGCTGCTCACCGACCACATGGTGTGCGAGCTCAAGGCCGCCCAGACCGCGCTGCTGCTGGTACGTAAATACGTCGCCGACGAAAGCGGTGCCGACGCGCTGCTCGACTGGCTCAAACCCTACGAACAGTTCACCTTCCGCGACGGCCCGGAGCCGGACTTCATCGCCCTGCACAGGCAGATTGGCAAAAGCGTGATGCCCAAAACCGACGACCCGTGGGGCCAGGCGCTCATCGACAGCATGGTGCTGCTGATTAAAGAGGAGCTGCACCACTTCTGGCAGGTGCGCGAGGCGATGCTGGCCCGCGACATTCCGTACGTCAAAATCACCGCCAGCCGCTACGCCAAAGGGATGCTGAAGGAAGTGCGCACCCACGAACCGCTGACGCTGATCGACAAGCTCATCTGCGGTGCCTACATCGAAGCCCGCTCCTGCGAACGCTTCGCCGCGCTGGCTCCGTTCCTCGACGACGACCTGCAGAAATTCTATCTCTCGCTGCTGCGCTCGGAAGCGCGCCACTATCAGGATTACCTGACGCTGGCCCAGCAGGTGAGTGACGACGATATCTCACCGCGCATAAAGCTTTTTGGCGAAATTGAAGCCACACTTATCTCGACACCGGACAACGAGTTTCGCTTCCACAGCGGCGTGCCGGTGTAAACCGGCATAACTCAAGGATAAGGATGCGAGATGAATAAAACGTGGACCCGTATTGTGATTGTCGTCATTGCGGCTGCCGCCGTGGCGTTCTGGGTGTTTTTCGACAGGCAGCGCGCCCCGGAACGGCAGATGGATAACGCCCTCAACGCGATGCCCGCCTGGCAGGTGATTAAGGAGCAGGAGCCCGCGCTGCATCAGCGCATCCTCGACCAGATGGCCGCCCTGCAAAAAGCGGGCGAGCCGGAGCAGCAGATTATCGACACCATCCAGCCGCAGATCCTGCATCTGCAGATGTCGCGCCTGCAGAACGCCCCGGATGCCAACGTGGTGAACTACATGACCATCAACATGGAGCAGACCGCCGCCATCCAGAAGGTAAGCGACGACGCCTGTTTCCGCTTCCTCTACCCGATGGTGAAGGGCGGCATCAACCCGATGCGCATGCTGGATAAAGACCTGATGGCGCGGCGCATGCAGGCCGACGCCGACATGATGCGCGCGGCCTACGGCAAAAACCGCCACACCGTGACCCAAGCCGAGCGCGAGGCGGCCGTCGAGGATGTGCGGCCGATTATGAAGCAACTTGCCGATAAGTACGGCGAGGACATCCAGCTGCTGCAGATGCCGGAGAAGGCGGCGGGCAAAGAGAAGCTCTCCTGCGATATGGTGCAGGAGATGTGGGCTAAGGTGCTGGCGCTGCCGGAGCAGAAGGCTGCGAGGGTGATTCGGCTGGCGGTGTCTGAGCTGGACTGACGGTAGCGCTGGTTTTTTGGGCACTTAGCGCGGGTTTAGCGCGTCGTCGCTTGCATGGCGGCGCGCGACAGGTATAATCCACAACGTTTCCGCATCCCCTTCAGTGCCGAAGTGGCGAAATCGGTAGACGCAGTTGATTCAAAATCAACCGTAGAAATACGTGCCGGTTCGAGTCCGGCCTTCGGCACCATCGGAACATCAATAGACGTCAACGGACGTCTTTTTTTGTGCCTAAAATCCAGTATCCGCAAGGCTTTCCTCGCTTTTTCACTCTACCTAAGTCAACCTGATTCAATCTACATCAACTTACTGATGCGGGTACAACTGCGGGTATATCCCGGTTCGATAATTTTTGTACCCACACAGAATCCTTGAAAGGATACTCATCATGGCTCTGAGTGATGTGAAGGTTCGTTCGGCTAAGCCTGAAGCAAAAGCCTATAAACTTACTGACGGTGAAGGCATGCTGTTGCTGGTTCACCCTAACGGCTCAAAATACTGGCGGCTTCGTTATCGCTTCGGCGGCAAAGAAAAGATGCTGGCGTTGGGGAAATACCCCGAAGTCTCGCTGGCGGATGCCCGGGCACGCCGGGATGAAGCCCGTAAGCTGTTAGCGAATGGTGTCGATCCCAGTGAGAACAAGAAAGCTGTTAAGGTAGAGCAGGAGCAAGAGGCGATAACTTTTGAAGTGGTTGCCAGAGACTGGCACGCCAGCAATCAAAAGTGGTCTGAGTCCCTTAGTGCTCGTGTATTAAAAAGTCTGGAAGATAATCTCTTTGCTGCTATTGGTAAGCGGAACATTGCGGAACTAAAAACGCGGGATCTGCTTGTACCCATTAAAGCCGTCGAGTCATCAGGTCGTCTTGAAGTTGCCGCTCGTTTACAACAGCGCACTACCGCGATTATGCGCTTTGCTGTGCAGAGCGGTTTAATCGACTACAACCCTGCACAAGAAATTGCCGGTGCGGTTGCTACGGCGAAAAGACAGCATCGTGCGGCTTTGGAGCTTAAACGTATACCTGAATTACTTCATCGCATTGATCATTATTCCGGAAGACCATTAACCCGACTTGCAGTCGAACTTACCTTGTTAGTCTTTATCCGTTCGAGCGAACTGCGTTTTGCTCGCTGGTCTGAAGTAGATTTTGAAACGGCTATGTGGACGATTCCGGGCGAGCGTGAACCCTTAGAAGGTGTCAAGCATTCTCAGCGTGGTTCGAAGATGCGCACGCCTCATCTTGTTCCCTTGTCGCGGCAAGCTCTCGCTATTTTGGAAAAGATCAAAAGCATGAGTGGAAACCGTGAGCTGATCTTTGTGGGCGATCACGATCTGCGTAAACCTATGAGTGAAAACACGGTGAACAAAGCTCTGCGAGTGATGGGCTATGACACCAAAACGGAAGTATGCGGACATGGTTTCAGAACGATGGCGTGTAGTTCGTTGATTGAGTCGGGGCTATGGTCGAGAGATGCGGTAGAGCGGCAGATGAGCCATCAGGAACGCAGCTCTGTGCGGGCGGCTTATATTCATAAGGCGGAGCATCTGGGGGAGAGGAGGTTGATGCTGCAGTAGTGGGCGGATTAGCTGGATGCGAATATGCAAGAAGTTATCTCTCCCTTTGACTATGCCAAAACTAACAACCCATTGAGATAAGTTGGAACGAACTACTTCATCAATATTCGTTTTAAATAAGAGAATTCTAGCAAGGGGAAAAATATACTATAAATCACCGGGATATTTATAATAATGCATATCCCGGCGATTTACTGAACTGGATTGACTGTCTAATCATAGTGAAAATTCAGATCTTTTATGACAGTTATAGGTTGATTAGGTGTAGTAATAATTAATACCAGTAAATGTGAGATATACCACATCCATTAAGAGATGGCATGGTATTTGGATACAGTGAGCGGAGCACAGTACTGATCCTGACTGCGCCCCGCAAAACACGTCGGGATTATTTAACTGTGATCTGTCCGTTCATAAGTAGAGGGAGGAGCCAGTCTCGGAGTGCGATAAGTTGCTGATTTTCAAGTTCTAGTTTTTCCTGGCGGGAAAATATTCCAGTCACAGTTTTTGTAAAACTATCAGTAACAGAAAATGCTGGAAGCATAACGTTAATACTCTTCAAAACAGAACTGGAAACTTCTTTAAATGTCGAGCCCGAGGCATTTTTGACAATAACTGGCAAGTTATTTTTCACCGCATAGTACACATATTCCGTTGAGTAATTTTTTGAAGGAATGAAGGATTTAAAACCCTGATTTGTAGTCAGTTCATTTCGGGCAATCGCCATATAACCAATAGGAGCCCGTGAACTTAATAACACCGTTCCGGCAGGGTAAATCTTTAGTGATGCACTTTTAATCCCTTCAACAGAAACGTCTTGGGCACCACAAGAGATAAATTTATTACTCTGATTGTCAGACAGATCGTTTGGTGTGATCCATGGAGTACCATTTGCTGTAAAATTCTCTGGTTTACTGGTAGTGGGAGTACTACCACCTACAATTTGGCCTAAGTCGTCTAATGTTCCAGATTTCCAACCCGCCGGAATTTCGCGTTTCAGAGTAGTATCATACAACATTTTTCCACCGGAGGTTTTATATGGTTTCCCGTTGACATCAGGAAAATCAAACTGAACAAACCAGTAGTCATACAACGTTTTCGTCATCGCTTCCAGTTCAGCGTTGATGCGGTTGTTAAGGGCGATTTTTTTATCAATGGTAATCAGAATAGCCACCAATTTTTCTTGATGTTCTATTTTTTCTGGTATTCTGACTGGATAATTTTTTAAAGATACCAGATCAATCCCAGTTTGTCCTCCGGTTCTGGCCGATAATTTATCGACATATTGAAAAACAGAGTCTTGCTTAAGAAAATAGTATAAAAAATCACGACTTACACCCTCTTTAGGTATAACTTTCAGCAAGGCAACGTTATATGCACCTTTCAATCCGCGACATATTTGGAAAATTGGGGGGCCATATCTCCCAATCATAATATCGTATTCGTTACAAAATTTCTTCGTCGATGATTTTGGTATATAAGTAGGAAAAGCATCTGTTTTGTAATCACGCGTCTGAATCAACCTGACATACCCAGGTTTAGGTTCATAAATAAATTGCGATTTTGGAGGCTGACTTCCTCCGACAAAATCACATACATCTCTTATTTTCAGATAGTTAAATTTCATAGTTGATATCTGCCATCTGCATTCTTATTTTTACTTCTAACTCGCGCGACTGTTCAAAAAGATTATTTAAACTCTCCGAAAACCCTGTCATCTTTGCGGCAAACTGTTCCGGCGTCATATCGGTGTATTCAATTTTGACATCAAAATACTGGCCAGCGCTGAACGAGTAATTTTTCCCGACGATATCGTCATAGCTGACCACCACCGAGAAATCTTCTTCGCTCCATTTATTATTGAACACTTCGCAGATGCGCTGCTCTTCTTCTTCTGTCAGCACCGTTTTCTGGTTTTTACCGTCTTTGACTTTTTCCCCTAAGTTAGAAGCATCGATCAGTACCACTTTCTCTTTGTTGCTGGCGTCAATAAACAAGATCGACACATTGGTGCCGGTGGTGGCAAAGATATTCGACGGCATGGAGACCACTCCCGCCAGCATCTTATTTTTCACCAGATGTTCACGAATGCCTTTATCAATACCCGACTGAGCCGTGATAAAGCCGGTCGGCACTACGACCGCCGCTTTACCACCCGGCTTCAGCGAGAAAATGATGTGTTGCAGGAACAATTGGTAAATCGCCATTTTGTCTTTGGCGGCTTTGGGTACTTTCGGTATCCCGGCAAAGAAACGTTGCTGGTTTTCCTTACTGTCCAGCGCATCGCGGAAGTCGCTGAAATCCATCTTAAACGGTGGGTTAGAGACGATGTAGTCAAAGCGTTTCAGTGCGCTGCCGTCCTTGTGGAACGGATGCAGAATGGTATTGCCTTGGATAACGTTGGGGATCGAATGCACCAGATTATTGAGGATCAGGTTCAGACGCAGCAGGCTGGAGGATTTCTGCGAGATGTCCTGCGCAAAGATGCTGCAACGATCTTCCCCGATGGCGTGTGCCACGTTCATCAACAGTGTGCCGGAACCTGCGGATGGATCGTAACAACTTACGTTGCGCACGACGCCCTGTTGCGCTTTCGGTACCAGAATTTCCGCCATGATGCGTGCTACGGCATGGGGCGTGTAGTATTCAGCGTATTTACCGCCGGAGTTGCTGTTGTAGTCTTTGATCAGGTATTCAAAGATGGTGGCATAGAAGTCGAATTTCTGCGTAAAGATGCGCTCGAAGCTGAAATCGGCCAGTTTGTTGATAATGGCACGGCAGAAGTCGTCGCGCTTTGATTCGTCGGCGATGTACTGGCTCAAACGTTCAAACAGCACCACTTTTGCACCGCCGTCGGTTTTGACCGCGAAGACATCGTTGTTGGTAGCGGCGATGTCCATCAGGGTGTCGTCAAAGGTGGTGGCGAAATTGGCCTCATTTTGACGGTTGTATAAATACTGAATGAAGTGATGTGGCTTCAGACGCGCTGTGTCGGCGCTCATTTTCAGTTGCAGCTTATCCCGCTGTTCTTCACTCATCTGATTGAGCGCAACTTCCCATTTTTCGGCGCTGGCGATGCTTGTATCCACCTTTTTGGCTTCAAAGGCGAATTTGTCGTTCAGGAATTTGTATAGAAATGCCTGAGTGATGATTTTGAATTCGTTACCGTCGTTGCCCAGACCGTAGTTAGCACAAATGCTTTTCAGGCTATCGATCAGGGTTTTAGTTTTGTCTCTAAATTCCAGTTCTACCACGTACGTGCTCCGGTATTAAATTCGTTCAGGTATTCCGCCACAATCAGGCGGTTGATATCGCCAGCCGCTTTCGCACTGAGAGTGATCTTCTGTTGTTTTTCAAAGTGTTCCAGCACGCATGACACGATCTGGCGTTCAAAGTAGCTTTCATTGTTCAGTATTTGGCTATTGTTCAACACTTTTCCATCCGCATCCAGCTTGACACCGAGCAGTGCTTCGAAGATTTTACGCTCTGGCTCGCTAAGGCCGCCGTGCTCGCGCAGGCGTTTGTGGGTACGCGCGTATTTCACATCGCCTCGGTATTTCTGGCGCAGCAGGTTGTTCTGACGGTTCAGCTCTTTAATACGGTCATGAATTTTATTGAGTGTGCCAATATTCGCAACCATTTCTTCTTGGGTGACTTCGCTGAGTTTCTTTTTCTTAAACAGTCGCTCCAGTTCGTCTTTCAGGCTGACGAACTGCGGGTCCTGCTGGTCGAAGTTGGCGGCCAGCGCCTCGCGGGTACGGCGCAGCGTTTCTTTCAGTTCGTCGGCCAGTACCAACTCTTCTTCACCCACTTTATGGAATTCAAAGATCACCTCTTCCAGCGCCCGGTTCAGCAGGCCGGAGAGGTCAACGCCCTGTTCCAGATCCGCTTTCAGGTTGAGTAAGTCGAGGCGGCGGCTGGCTTCGCGGTAAAGGATGTTGAGTTTGTTGAAGTCCAGCGCCTGAAGAAATTCAGTGTTGCCCTGGAGGCGGATGAGGTTGTACAGGCTGCGGGCGTCGGCGAGCGCGTTTTTCAGCGCCAGCGCGGTTTCCCGGTCCTGGATCTGGTTTATCTGGTCAGTGAAGATTTCCGCGTTTTCCGTGTCGAAGGTAAACAGAACGTCTTTGATGTGTTCGATTTCTTCGCGGATCTCTTCCGCCGATTTGAACAGGCGGGAGTAGTGCTCCATTTCGTCGCCCAGTTCGGCCTGTAGCTCTTCAAAGTAGGCTTTGTTGGTGGCGTCAAATTCCTGGCGGATGTCGGCAAAGTCCACCACGTAGCCGTAGCGGAAGTGGTTGTACGTACGGTTGACGCGGGTCAGCGCCTGGAGCAGGTTGTGTTTTCTGATCACCCGTCCGAGGTAGAGTTTTTTCAGCCGTTTGGCATCAAAGCCGGTGAGCAGCATGTTGTAGACGAACAGCAGGTCAATCTCGCCCGCCTTGAATTGCTCCACCCACTCTTTGCGTTCCTGCTTGCTGCCGATGTCGTGCAGGATCAGGGCGGCGCGTTTTATTTTCCGCGTTTCTTTGGCGTGGATCTGGTAAACGGCGGCGGGTTCTGCGGCCTGTAATACCAGCATTTCGTCGGTGACGTCATCGGCGACGGTGGGTGATTCGGCGTAGTCAGTGTTGAATAACTCAAACATCTGTTTGGCCTGTTCAGAGCTGTCGCAAATCACCATGCCGCCGATGGTGTCATCATTCAGCGCGCCCCGGCTTTTGGCAAAGTCGGTGACGATGTAGTTCAGCATCGGTTTGACGAAGCTGGGATGGGCATAGATAAATTTGCGATCCACATCGCCCATTCTGACTTCCACCTCTTTTAGCGCCTGTTGCAGGATCATCCGGTAGTTGGTGGCGATCTCTTCGCGGATCAGGCGCAGCGTGTAGCCATCGGCAATGGAGGCGTTGTAGTAGTATTTGTGGATGTAGTCGCCGAAGATATCACGGGAGTTGTAGTCCGTTCCCAGCAGCGGCGTGCCGGTCAGGCCAATTTTGATGGCGTTGGTGTCCGACTGGCTTAAGTTCGCCAGGAAGCTCCCTTTGGGGTTGTAGCTGCGGTGGACTTCATCGAGGAAGTACACGCGCTGGATGTTGATGTCGTAGTCTTTGGTGGTGACGACGTCCGGGTCATCGCGGAATTTCTGGATGTTGACGACGGTGATTTCCGCTTTGCCGTGGTGGTTATGCAACGCCTGTGTCGCTTTGATGTCGCGGGTGAAGGCTTCGCGTGAGTCGATAAGGTGAACGATTAAGCCACGGGCGGTGAACTCACGCTGTGCCTGCTGGAGCAGATCCAGGCGATCAACAATAAAGTAGAATTTCGGGATCACCTGCTGATTCTGGAAGTAATCCGTCAGGAAGCGCACGTTGTAGTAAGCCAGCGCGGTTTTTCCGCTGCCCTGGGTGTGCCAGATGATGCCTTTTTTTACGCCAGCGTTGAGTTTACGTTCGATCGCTTTGGTAGCGAAGAGCTGCGGGTAGCGCATGATGTGTTTCTGGATGCCGCCCGACTCGGCGACGTATACCAGTGCATAGCGCAGGATAAATGCCAGCCGATCGCGGCTTAAAAGCGCGGTGCAGAGGCGGTTGGTTGGGCGGTTGTGATCTTTATTGGTCTGAAATTCCGGGTTGGTGCGGATTACTTCAAGGTTGTTGTCTTTCAGGATGGCGATTTCGGTTTCTTCTGACAGAGGTTTCAGTAACGCGGTCAGGTTGAAGAGTTCTTCTTCGCGAAAGTAGTTGAATACCGGATTGCTGTAAGAGCTGCTAGCGTAGAAAGCTCCCTGAATCGGCTCCGGGTCGCTGTCGTCATACTCCATGTTGTTGGAGAAGATCATGAACTGAGTGATATTGGCGAAGCGCTTGAATTTGGGGTTCTTAAAGCGTTCGTTGATGCGATTGCGTTCTGCGACGATGCCTTCGCGGTTGTTGGGTTTTTTCACTTCGATAAAAATCAGTGGCATGCCATTGATCAGTAGCGTGATGTCCGGGCGGAACTCTTCATCGCCGTTCTCGCAGGTCAGTTCGGTGACAACATGGAAGCTGTTGTTGTTGAAGTTGTCGAAGTCTATCAGTTTGATGCCGGAACGGTCGCTAAGTTTCTCGAAGAAGGCGCGGCCCAGGTCGTCGTAGTCAAGGAGAAGTGAGAGGTCTTTGAGCTGACGACCAATGTCGTCTGGTGCTATTCCGGGGTTTATTCTGCCAACCGCAGTGGTGAAGAGGTCAGGGAATATGTTGGTTTCTTTGTCCCAACGCTGTTCCTTCAGAGACAGGTAGCAATAGCCCAACCGTATTAGGTGTAAGATAACGGGGATTTTTACTCGGGTATCTTCAGTGAATTTCATTGTGTTCCCTGTTTTTGGTGTTTTTCACGTCTCAGGCCATGCGGTACTTCACAACCCAAGAACGGCTGGCAACAATGTCTGTTCAATTTGTATCTATGTTACACGTTCTCTTTTAACTACCCGAGTATATTTGTCGCGCTTTACTCGAAATGATATCCGTCGTACCAGACTCTGAAATTTTTCGTGAAAATCATGAATGGCTGCATAGTTGCGTATCCCGCACTGAACGATCATGTTTTCGCTTGGAACGTCGATCGGCTGTTCGTCAGGAGTCAACTTTCATGTCAGGCCAGAATACGTGGATAAGTCAGAAGAACGGTAGCCGGTTCTGCTTCTGCACAATTCGCTCAGATAACAGGAGAAGTTGCAGTTGGCACAGACTAGAGCTCTGTATGGCACGAACCTCAAGTTTGGTGAAACCATCCACGAAGGTTGCTCAAGCTGCGAATGAGGGTTGTAGGGGTTCAGTAATTCAGGGCGTTTAGGCGGTACAACCACCCACTGGCGGGTAAGCTGAATCGCTACCAATCTTCGCCACCATTCGTAATACCTCGCTGATAATCGAAATTCAATCTTCCACTATGCATCATCAACATGTGGCGTCTCCCGAGCCACACCTTGTGTAAGACAGTCGGTAGCGAATGTTGACGCAAGAAGATGCCCATCTGCAACCAAACTCCAGTTTGGAAGAGCAGCGTCTGAAAATATTACTCTTCAAACAACTTTTCCAGGCATTTAACTTCTTGTAAAGCTTCTTTATTCAGTACATCAAAATACAACCAACCATTATTGTTATTTCCTGTCAGATCTATTTTCCAGTTGGTCTTTACGTACCAAGCCAAAGCAGCGCGGCATGTAACAGAATGCACATTACCGCTGATCGAAAACTCGCGAGAGATTTTATCGACAATCTCAGGTCGAAGATCCTTTTTGAATGCAATGATAAAGGTAACCTCCTCATTCCATTCTCTGTCCGTCAACTCTGCAACCGTTGGCAGTATCGATTCCTCTTGCTCAACGTCAAAAATTCTCGATAACTTAAAGTTTTTAAACCCACTCAGTTTTGGATCAGAATCGTTTCGATCATAAGCTCTGAAGTACCAGTTTTTCCGATCTACAAATAATGCTGATGGAAATAGTATCCGTTTGCCATGTTCACCACTTTCTGATCCATATGAGCATTTGATTGCATAGCGACCTTTTATTGCCCTGGTAACAACATAGACCTGTTCTTCTTTCAAACGCTCGGGTAGATAAAGAGGGTCTATCTCATCAATCGGCAGCATCGGACGTTTTTGCATCAGCTCCGAACGAGAGAAACCATACTGGATCAGATTCAGCGCTGTATGAACACTAATCTGCACCAATGGAGTATAGGTACCTTGAGAAATAACCGTCCTTTTGGTTGCTGTATCAATACTACAGTTACCTGGCTTGAGTTCTCTGTATAAAGCAAGATCTTTTGAGGCTGCAGCCTGTGCAACTTTGAACTCAGCCATAATTTCGGCCCTGGATATGCTGCCGAGATAGCGTATACACAAATCGATATACGCCAGTCGCTCTGCCTGAGGAAGCGAATAGGCTTCAACCAGCAGTTCTAGATGAACGTCATGAAACTCTGCCATCGTAACACTCCGATAGATGATACATTAAGTATACTGTTCATTATCACATGTTGATCTACTTCTTGCAATGAGTTAGGATTGATACCTGTTGATAAATTGATCATCAGCAGTATCGTTCTGGCGGAATATTTGGATAGAACAATTGTTCTGTATGAGTATTTCTTCTGGAAGGAATGGTGAAGGTTGTTTGCAGACAACCTTCACCAGAAAAACAAAACCTCTGCGGAGGAATAATCCGCCACTTGAGCCCTGCTAATCGCAATTCGAGTATACGTTATTCACAACGTTATCGACAAGCCTGGCTCCAGTAGCGGTACCAACAAAACCGATATGGAGTAACTGATGGAAAAAGTAACCGACCAGTATTCACCTGAAATTGCGCGGCACAAGCTCAATGCTTATTTTTCAGGTAATTTCATAATGCTTGACGTGATAAAGCGTTTGCAAAAATCAAGCCTGTGCGTATTTGCAGCCTTATGTGATGGAAAAACGATCACAACTGCAGGGTATGAAATTAATGCCGATTTTAGCGTTAAACGAGCCTCTGCGGTCATTCACTCTTTGAAGCTGAAGAATCTCCCTGTCTCAACAAATTCCGTTTCAACGGGCTCTGATGTTGGTGGAATCACCAATCAGGCGGTTTTTTTCATCAGTAAAGAAGATCTTCATTCTCTAAAGTCCGATCCGGAGAAGATTATGAGGAAATGCGCAAGGCTACATGCGCAACATAAACGCTCACATGCACAAAGGGACATTGCTCGTCTGTGCAAGGAGTTTGGTAAGGAAGCGATCCTTAAATTAGTAAACCAAGCTGCAACCAACCCTAAGATGCCTCCTGATGGGATGAGTGCATGTTAATCGCAAAGGGGCTGTTTGCCCCTTTTTACACTAACTACAATAGCGGCCTATCAAGAATATTTCAGGAGAGATGGATTGCTACGGGTGAAGTTGAGCTGACCAAAGTGATGAGTAACTGAGTTAACTTACTCCGTGTCGATTAGTACCGCCTGATAATCATGCGGCGCTTTTTCGTAATATCCCATTCAGCCATGTCTCATCCCTGTCCGGGCGGTTATCCTGAGTCGCCCAAAGCGAAGCTATCTCCATCCCCGGAACCGCCTTCAGCAACTCCCGCAGCCCCTCTTCATCCAGGTCCGTAAACCGTCTTTCACCCTGCACGCGTTCACCGTTGCCATACTTAAAGGACACATACCAAACGCCGCCAGGCTTAAGCGCATCCGCAAGCTTCCTCATCACTGCAGGCAGCTCAGAAGAGGAGACATGCAGCAAAGAGGCACAGCACCAGATCCCATCGTACTGCGCTTTACCGTCGATCTCTAAAAACGTCATCAGCTTCACGGGTAACCCGGTATGTTGCCTTGCCAGTTCCACCATTGCGGAAGAGGCATCAAAAGCATCCACCTGATAACCCATCTCATAAAATGCTTTTGCGTCCCGACCTGAACCGCAGCCCGCATCCAGAACCCGTGCGCCGTGAGGAAGATGTTGTGTAAAGGCCGCGTAAAGCGGGGTCATATCAACATTGACCGTGCCATCGAAGAAATCCTGTGCGTGGTTCTGGTAGTAGTGAAGTGTCATTAAAACGTTGCCTCGCCTTCCGCGTTGGGTTTCCAGGTATGGATAAGTTTGTCCAGCGCAGCCTGCCAGTTGCGCTGAAGAAAGCTTTTCCGTGCTTCAGGACGTTGCCCCGTCTGTAGAACAATCGTCTCATGTAACGGCAGTTTGCTCTGAATAAAATACTCATTGCGGGTGTGCAACCGCTGCAGGAGCCTGAGCTCGGGAATGCGTGCCGACTTGCCTTCGACGCCACGGTTACAGCACCGACAGGCCAGCACTAAGTTCCATACGCCGTTAATATTGCTCACTTCATGGCGGGCAGCCCAGGGAATAAAGTGGTCGACGTCCGCCAGTTCTGCGTCTCCCGGTACCAGACTGATGGGCTTGAAGCAGTAAAAACACCGTCCTTTCTGGTAACCATTCAGGCTGTCGCGACAGCTGGTGATGTCTACGCGACGCGCATTTACCCTCGTGAACAACAGCTGATTATCTTCGTCGAACTCCACGCCCACAAGGTTACGTGAAATCCCCATCGACCAGGCCTGTTCTACCAGGTTCCAGCGGGCATTAGTTTCAAAGGCGAGGTTTTTATACTGCAGGCGTTCGCCCAGTAAATAGAAGTTATCCGTCAGGCGGATCCCGTTGTTGGTTTTGCGCTCATCAAGGAAAAAACGTTTATCGATCTCGCCCTGGTTCACGTAGTGAAAGGCATCAATCACGTTGTTAAAGCCAAGGCGCACCGTCGCTTCAATGAGCTGAGCGTGGGGGATTTCACCTCTGTTGAACTTCAGACAGGTTTCCAGAAATTGGCTGCTGCGGGAGGTGATCTGTTTTGGCGCGTGCTTCAGGTGCTCGCAAAGATAGCGGCTGAACGGCACAGCAAGCTGGTCGAGCGTAATCAAATCGCTGCCCGTCTTATCCACTTCATACAACGCTGACGCCAGCGCAAATTTGTAAGATGCGACGTTCCTTCCAAAGAGGATCACACCACGCCAGTAGTTCTCAAGCGTCGGATCGGCCTGATAAAATTCCATCGATGAAGTCCTGTTACGGTTGGCTGGGCAGGGCGTTACTAAAGCCTGTAACAGGATCACATAACAAAATCAGGGTGATGTAAATCGTTAATCTATAGGTTTGATGAATTTTTGTGGGATCTGAGAAGAAGGGCTGGATGCGACGGATTTGTCGTTAAAGGCAATTTAGCGAAAGAATAGATTTCTGGATGAGGCACATAGAAATGATTTTCAAACCTGCGATTTCCAGTATCACACCAAACCCTATTTCCTGAATCTCCCTCGTATTTCCCAAATTTACCCATCGCAAAACCGCTGTATTTATATTCAGCTGTGTATAATATGGCAGCAGTAATTACGCCAGTCAGAAAAACGCCTCTTCATAGGGATATCCTCATGTGGCTTATGAAGACATTACTAACATCATGGAGCAGGTCACTCTGCCAGCGGTTCGGTCTCGCCCCTTAGGGTAGAGGTCAACTTGATAAACTTCGCTTCCTGATACACCTCTGATGTTACCGCAACGGCCTTACACGTTGTCTTACCACCAACGGGCTATTATCTGAAAATCAGAGGTCTCTCGGAAGATAACCTTCTTATGTCCGATTGCGTAGGAGTACGATAAGCCAACAAATCATTATAGATAAAAGGGTTATCTATGGCTCTACATGGAAAGTTCGTAATTAATGATGCGTACTACTCCCCATTATCGTTTCCTGGTATAGGCACGTTTTTAGCTTTCTCTGGTAATGGTGCTTACCGTAATCGTGGGGCATGTGGAATGATCCCCAAAGAGGGGCCAGTACCAGCGGGTAAATACTGGATTGTTGACCGCCCTCAGGGTGGACTCAAGTCACAGCTAAACACAGTGGGAAGAGACATTTATAATCACTTCGCCAATGGTGCAACATTCAAACATTCTGAATGGTTCGCATTATGGCGTGATGATTGGGGGATCGACGATTACACATGGATTGAGAGCGTTCAGCGTGGCAATTTCCGTTTGCATCCAGGCGTACTATCAGAGGGTTGTATCACTCTCCCACATGATTCTGATTTTGCCATGTTGCGTAATGCTCTGTTGAGAAGCCAGAGAATAGATGTTCCTTGCATGAGGAAGTTACAGGCATACGGCACGATTGAGGTGATCTCCAATGGCAAAACATGCCCTTAGTTTATTCATCAAGATAGTGCTGTTCGCTGTTGTTATGCTGATCGTTGCTGAAATGGTTCCGTATGATGGATTAGTTAATTCTATTACGGAGCTTTTCGATTTCCAAAGCGCCGACAAGTTTACCCGCTTCATTTTAGGTGAACCTGATTCAGAAGTTTGGGAATCTTTAGACGGCTACTTTAGCATCTTAATCAATACATTAATCAGCGTACCTGTCATGAGCGCTATTACCACGGCGTACAGTGGCGCGACACACAAAATTAGTCCAGCAGGCATCCCCAAAGAGTGGTTCAGTTCCACATTGCGACGGTTAGCTAAAATCTTCGGGTTTACCTTCCTGTTTTGGGCGTTGTTTCGCTTGCTGCCTTATCAGTCTTTATTCCCGGATCAAACGTATTCAAATTTCACAATAGCGGCGATTGTGGGCTTTCAGTTGCTCTTAACGATTGTTTGCTACTGGTTCATCACGAAGAAAATCACAACTAAAAGGAGTTTGTAAAATGCCTATTCCGGCTTACATGTGGCTTAAGGACGATGGCGGCGCAGACATTAAAGGAGCTGTAGACGTTCAGGATCGTGAGGGGAGTATAGAGATTGTTGGCTTTAGTCATGGGCTGAACATTCCAGTAGACAGTGCCAACGGGAAGATTACTGGCAAGCGTTCACATTCTCCGATGATGATTGAAAAGGAGTTTGATAGCTCCAGCCCGTACCTATACAAAGCCGTTGCCACCGGTCAAACGTTGAAAAGTGCGGAGATTCGCTGGTATCGCATTAACCATGCTGGACAAGAAGAGTGCTACTTCGTCATGACCATTGAGGGTGTGAAAGTGACGGGCATTAACCCAGGGATGCCAAACGCTAAGATGACAGGAAACTCGCAGATCAACCACATGGAATCTGTTTCCCTGATGTATGACAAAATCACCTGGCGTTATGTTGATGGTAATGTCCAATATACGGACGATTGGAACGTAAGAGCGTAACAAATAGATCGGAGGCATTGAGTGCCTCCTCTTTATTAACGCTTATCCTCTCAAAGGAGCCTGTCCGTAATGCTGTGTTACTGCCATCGTATTAAAGGTGATCGCTCAGTTGGTCACCGAACTTGATAATAAAATGACTCATTTCCAGCCCGCAGATCGGCGAATGTTGCTCTGAGGTTCATGCGGGCGCTCACCTTATATTATGATAGCCCTCGCTGCGTAGTTTCTCTGACCCAACCCTTTTCCTGAATCCCCCTCGCAAAATTCAAATTTACCCCACCCAAACCGCTGTATTTATATTCAGTCCTGTATAATGAGCTCCAGAAATTACGCCGAACGGCAAAGGAAATATTGAAAGATATTTAACGAGGAATTCGCGATATGAAGGTGCTGCAACACCCCCATACCGCTAACCACAAACAACTAATCAGGAGTTGAAAATGGCTGCGACGAATTTTAAGCCAGAGTTTACTGTTTGCAAAACAGAATCAGACGCTTTCACCGGCATGATTGAAAACCGCGAGTTGGTACGCAAAAACAGCGCCCGCCGACTTCACGGCAACCCGCCTAATGCGGCGCCCGTCCATCCCCGCGCGGAAACGCCGCAGGACAGTGCCGCCTGCTGCGAACTCTATGCACGCATAGACATGAAATATCTTCTTCTGGGCGGCGAGTGGTTAACCCGTGCTGGCTTTATTAACGGCATGCCGGTAAAAATCCGCGCCATGAAAGACTGCATTGTCATTACGCCCCAGCATACAAGAGAATTATGGGGATGCCTGGAAGGGATGAGCGTGGTGAATATCAATAAACAGAAAGTCGCACAGTGGCTGAAGACCTTTCCGGGAGCGCTGAATGATACCGGTGATATACCGACTGTTAAGCGTGGAACAGGGAAGGCGATGTCCGAGTAACCGTGCTTCCCACCTCATGTAATCCTTGGAGCAATAAAACGATACGGGCATGTTATCCCATGCCCGTAATCTTCAGAAATCACTCGTGCTGTACCTGCTCTTTCACAGCCTTAACCAGCACAGCGTGAAGTTCGCCGACGGTTAAATCGCGTATCACAGGTTCGGGTATGCCACGTACCCAGCGGATAAACCGACAGATGCCAAAAAAGTCTATACCTTCACCCGTAAACAGATACTCATTTTCTGCGAGAGAGAACGTTTTCATATAGCCATCTTCTTCCGTGGCAAGCTGAGCGCCAAACGCTTCTTCGCAGTCTTCCAGTAGGTCTTCGCCGTCCATACCGCAAATATGCAAATCGGCCTCAATCAACGTATTGCTATCGATAGGTTTACGATGCTCACCTGAGGAGTTTCGAACAACCTCAATGACTTGAGAGAGTGTGGGTTCCATCATGATGCTCTCCTTTAATGCGGTGGAAATCATCGCCAGTGCTTCCCGGCGTCGTTCCGCTTGGTCGGACCGACAAGCACAACGTTACCTCGGCCCGAGAAATTTTAAAGTCGGTTCAGGCTATCGCCATATGATTCCAGGCATCTCTGTAAACTATATTCCCGTCACAGTGTTTCCAGGTGATTGCCTCATATCTTAGCTCGATTGTCTCTGTATGCGTTCCTGTTCCAGAACCCGGGAACAGATTTGGTGTAATCCCCGTGATTTTTACATTCTCCAGGATAATGTTGAAATATTCTCTCTCGATTCCTGCATCATCAATTTGATACATTTTGATCGTAGCCGATTTTAGCGTTTGGTTTTCACACAGTGCCCTGATAAGAACCGGAGTTGTTTTATCAAACACTTTCTGAACAGCAATCGGTGTATGTACACGGGTACCTGTTAGTCGGCCTGTATTTCCACTCACAGGAATGGTGAGGTGATGAGTGACTGCCTTTAATTCAATAGCACCTAACCGACCGGACACCATGGAACCTCCTACGACGGGTGAGCCATTAGCATCGGTTAACCATAGATATGCTGGATTTGACATGATTATTCCTCATCTATATTTACAAAAGAAGGTAGGTGCAACATCGCCACGACCCATATGAATAAGCCAATTATTTTCAGCGGCCATGGTTCAAGGACAGCTATACAAGCAAATGCCCCGATGATCATTAAGGGACCTGATAACACATCCAGGAGCCCGCCCAAAATATGTATCTTTCCTGGCAGGAATTTATTTATTACAAATGAAATAATGTAAGCACTTATGGTAATAATGCAAAAGGCGATTGTTTTATCATGCCAGGTTTCGAATTCTATCCAGCAAAGGATATAGGCTAAAAGTAAATATGAGCAAAGAAGCAGATTTATAATTGGGATGATAAACTTACTCATACGCGCCTACCGTAGTGTGTGTTGTTAGTTTTTCATTAACTTTCTTCATGATCTGATTAAATACAGGCATACCTTCTGAATAACCTGCATGGATAGCATCTACGAAAGGCTGGACGGCATCAGCGAACAGAAAATAAAGTAGATCGTAGTCTCTGGGTCTCAGAAGTTGATATATCTCAGGGGCTTCGGCTTTGAGTCTGTCAGATGTTCTGATTGAGCGTTCAGCCATTCCCCCAAACAAAAGGAGTGTGCTCAGTGCCGTGATTGGTTTTTTTTTCCTTTGAAAACAACAAATGTGAAGGACGTTCTTTCAATAACATGTTTTGCGATAGTAGATGCAATAATATTGGTTGATATTCTACCTGCAATTGAAGTCGTTACAGATCGGTATATTTTATCCTGCTCATCCTCGGTTAAATATCTATTGAATACTTTAAAAATACTTTTAACAGCGTTGACAATGTTCTCGTAATTCAAAATGTCGTTTTTTATGGCAGTCATCATTCTTATACGTTGAGTTTCACGGGCATACCTCGTATCCGTGTCAAAGATACCATAGACCAGATATCCATAATCTAGCGGTACAGATAGCCCTCCATTTATAAGCCCAGTAACTGTATCAGGAGAAACGATAATATTGCATAATCTCCGGGCTATATCTTCTACATCGGCCATAATAATCCTTTAAAAGCGCAATAAAGGATTTATCAATGTAATATTAATGTGACTGAAGCAATTTATATTATCTAAATAAGAAGTTAAGTATTGTTAGAGGTATCAATTTCAATTTTAATGAGATAATAAGCGGCTTCATGCTAATCCCACGCACCCCACCGCTCAACCTAACTTAACTAAACACCGGCACCCCCAGCCCAACCTTCACCTCCCTCAACGTCTCCTGCGTCACCCCCTGCGCCCGTTCGGTCCCGTGCTTCAGCATCGCCATCAGCTCCCCCTTGTCCTGCATATACATCGCCCTCCGCTCCCGCATCGGTGCAATCAGTTCCTGCAAACACCCCTCCAGCTCGTTCTTGCACGCCCGGTCACCCAGCCCGCCTGCCTGATAGTGCGATTTCATCGCCGCCACTTTCTCCTTGTCCGGATGAAACGCGTCGAGATACGTAAACACAACGTTCCCCTCAATCTGCCCCGGGTCGCTCACCTTCAGGTGGTGCGGGTCGGTGTACATGGCGCTCACCGCACGGTGAATGGTCTCTTCGCTGGCCGAAAGGTGCAGCGTGTTGCCCAGCGATTTCGACATCTTGGCGCTGCCGTCGATGCCGGGCAGGCGGCTGGTGTCGCTCAGCATCGCCTTGCAGTGGCGCAGCACCGGGGCGGGCAGCAGGCTATTCATCTTGTGCACAATCTCGTTGGTCTGCTCAATCATCGGCAGCTGGTCGTCGCCGACCGGCACGCACTCGGCCTTGAACGCGGTGATGTCAGCTGCCTGGCTGATGGGGTAGGCCATAAACCCGACCGGCAGTGAGCGGGCGAAGCCCTTCTGCTCAATCTCGTTTTTCACCGTCGGGTTACGCTCCACGCGGGCGACGGTGACGATGTTCATATACAGCATCGTCAGCTCGGCGAGGGCGGGCAGGGCGGACTGGAGGCAAATCGTGGTCAGGTTCGGGTCGATGCCGGCGGCGAGGTAGTCGGCCAGCACTTCGGGGATGTTGTCGCGAATTTTTTGCGGGTTGCTGCCGTTGTCGGTCAGCCCCTGCAGGTCGGCAATCAGCACAAACTGGTTGTGCGTGTGCTGGAGCGCCACGCGCTGGCGCAGCGATCCGACGAAGTGGCCGAGGTGCAGCGGGCCGGTTGGGCGATCGCCGGTGAGGATGGTGGGTGCGTTCATAAAGACTCCTTAACGTTGTAATACCGAAAGGGGTCTTAGAAAAGTGAAAGCCGCCTTTCGGCGGCTATCTGAAATGGGAAAAACTACTCCGTGCCGCCTTTAAGAAGGCAGCCACCAGCGGTTTACGGTGAGCATGGCGTGGTTTATGTTCATGCTTTTACCGTACCACGTCAGGCGCGAAAAACAAAAGGGCACGTCATGCTGCAATCACTCAACCACCTGACCCTCGCGGTCAGCGACCTGCAAAAAAGCGTCACCTTCTGGCACGAACTGCTGGGGCTGACCCTGCACGCCCGCTGGAATACCGGGGCCTATCTCACCTGCGGCGATCTGTGGGTCTGCCTGTCGTACGACGAGGCGCGCCGGTACGTGCCGCCGCAGGAGAGCGACTATACCCACTACGCCTTTACCGTGGCGGAAGCGGATTTTGAACCGTTCTCACAAAGGCTCGAGCAGGCGGGCGTCACCCTCTGGAAGCAGAACAAAAGCGAGGGGGCGTCGTTCTATTTTCTCGATCCGGACGGGCATAAGCTGGAGCTGCACGTGGGCAGCCTCGCCGCGCGGCTGGCGGCGTGTCGCGAGAAGCCCTACGCGGGCATGGTGTTTACCTCAGACGAGGCTTGAGGCGCGCACTTTCAGCCTGCCCGCCAGCGTCACGTGCGTGGCGGCATCTTCCTCATTGCACAGGTACTCCACCGCCAGCCGTCCCAGCTCGCTGTAGGGCAGCTGGATACTGGTCAGCGGCGGGGTGAGCTGCTCGGAGATCTTCTGGTCGTCGTAGCCCGCCAGCAGCATGTCCTGCGGGATGCGCACGCCGTTCACCGCCAGCGCCTGATAGCAGCCAATCGCCAGCCAGTCGCTGGCGCAGAAGATGGCGTCCGGGCGTTCGGTCAGTTCCAGCAAAGAGGTGGTGGCGGTAAAGGACTCGCTGAACTGCCAGTTGGTCTGGCGCACCAGGCCGTCGTCGCACGCGAGTCCGGCCTGCTGTAGCGCCGCCCGGTAGCCCGCCAGACGCTGGCGGGAGGCCTCCATCCAGCTCTCGCCGGTGATGTGGGCGATGCGCGTGGCCCCGCAGGCGATGAGGTGTTTAGTCACCTGGAAAGCGTTGGCGTAGTCGTCCGGGATAAACGACGGCAGCAGCGGCGAGCCGGGGTCTCGCTGGTTGAGTAGCACCAGCGGGATGCGGGTGCAGTCGTGAAACGCCGTCATGTCCACCAGCGTGGTGACCGGAGAGGCGAGAATAATCCCGATGCAGTTGCGCTTGTCCAGCTGGCGGATAATGTTCAGCGCCAGCTCCACGTCGTCGCCGTAGTCGTAGACGGTGAGCAGGGTCTCGTTGCGCCACGCGGCTTCCCGCGCCTGGCTGATGGCGTCGATAAACGGGTCAAAGCTCTGCAGCGAGCTGACCAGCAGGGCGATCTCTTCCTGGTTGCGCGGGGCGTGAACGGTGGGGAGGCGGTCGTAGCCGAGCTCGGTGGCGACGCTAATCACCCTGTGGCGGGTCTCGTCGCTAAGCTTGATGTTGCGGGACTGGTTAAGCACCAGCGATACCGTCGCCTGCGACACCCCTGCCGCCCGCGCAATATCGTTCATCGTCACTTTTGTTTTTCGCTTCATCCGTCCTCTCCCTTTCGCGACTTCGCATCATACCCTAACCGCACGCTTTAGCGCCGTCGATCACGTTTCTCATTCATCGAAGCGTGAACTTTGTGAGTGGCATCGCTTTTCTAAACGCCGTGATTTGCGCATTTATCCCGCAACTAATATTTATTAGCTAAATATTATCAGTAAGAGGATGCGTAATGAAAGAGCAGTGGAGCAGGGAGCAGGCACAGGCGTGGTATGAGCAGAAAGGCTGGCTGTGCGGGTTTAACTATTTGCCGTCGACGGCGGTGAACTGGACCGATATCTGGCAGGCAGAGACCTTCGATGCCGCAACCATTGACCGCGAGCTGGGCTGGGCGGCGGACGCGGGCTATAACACCCTGCGCATTAATCTGCCGTTTATCGTCTGGGAGGATGACCGCGACGGGCTGATGGCGCGCATCGACCGCTTTTTGACGATTGCCGACGGTCACGGGTTCAGCACCATGCTGACCCTGATGGACGACTGCGGCTTCTCCGGCGACGAGCCGTACCTCGGCCCGCAAAAGCCGCCCGTGCCGGGCAAGCACAACAGCCAGGCGGCGGCGAGCCCCGGTCGCGATAAGGTGTGCGATCCCGACTGCTGGGCAGACATTGAACGCTATATCCGCGACGTTGTGCGCCAGTTCCGCGACGACAGGCGCGTGTTGCTTTGGGATCTCTATAACGAGCCGGGCAACCGCGGCATTTTCGCGACCGGCACACAGGAGGTGCAATACGACGCGAAGCTGGAGACCTGCGCCCACGCGCTGATGAAGCTGGCGTTCCGCTGGGTGCGTGAAGAAGACCCGACCCAGCCGCTCACCGTCTGCGCGTGGCGCGTCCCGCCGGAAGAGGAGGGCGAGACGTTCTTCCAGCACCCGCTGGACCAGACCGCGCTGGCGCTCTCGGACGTGGTGAGCTTCCACGCCTACACCCACACGGGGCGCATGACGGCGATGATTCAGCAGCTGCAAAAGCTCGGTCGCCCACTGTTCTGCACCGAATGGCTGGCGCGCCACGTGGGCAGCACCATCGAAGAGCAGCTTCCGCTGATGTACATGGCGAAGGTTGCGCCGTATCAGTGGGGGCTGGTGCGCGGCAAAACCCAGACGTGGCTGCCGTGGCCGGTGGTGATGAAAGAGTCTACGGACTACTGTCGCCTCTGGTTCCACGACGTGTTTGAGGAGAACGGGATTCCGTTCTCACGCGCTGAAATTGCGCTGATGCAGAAGCTGCGCAAAATCGCCCCGAATCCGCAGGGCTAATAATAACGACCCGGCGCGCTGTCGCCGGGCAACCAGGTACGCACTATGGCAACGACAATGAAAATACCGTCTCGCGAGTTGTGGTCTTATTTTGGCTATGGTTTAGGTCAGTGTTTTAGCTTTGGTTTAGTGGGTTCGTTTATTAACTATTTTTACACCGACGTGCTGGGGATCTCGGCGCTGGCGGCGAGCACCATCTTCCTGATTGCCCGCGCGTGGGACGCGGTTCACGATCCGCTGTTTGCCAGCATTATGGACACCATTAACAGCCGGTTCGGCAAGTTTCGCCACTTTTTGCTGATCGCGCCTTTGCTGATCACCGGCGTCACGCTGCTGTCGTTCTATAAAATCGAAGCGGACATGACCACCAAAATCCTCTACGCCGGGGTGACGTATATCCTGTGGGGAACGCTGTACGCCATCTCCGATATCCCGTTCTGGTCGATGTCGTCGGTGATGACCAACGACTCCGCCCAGCGCACCCGCGCGGTGACGGCGGCGATGCTCGGGGTGAACGCCGGGATTGCCTGCGCCAATATCTTCTTCCCGAAGCTGGCGGCGTTCTTCGCCCAGTACAGCAACGATAAAGGCTACTTTATGGCGGCGCTGGTGATGATGCTGGTGGGCCTGCCGCTGATGCTCAACGGCTTTATGCAGATCAAAGAGCGTGTGCCGCCGAGCCCGGAAAAGGTGACCATCCGCGACACCTTCCACAACCTGCGCCAGAACAAGCCGCTGTTTATCGTCCTGCTGTCGTTCTTTTTCTGCGTGTTCCACAACGTGGCGGGCGGGCTGTATATCTACTTCTTTATCAACAACCTGGGCGACGGCAGCCTGCAGATGGCGATTGGCGTGATGGGCATTGTGGCGGCGGTGCTGTGCCTGGTCGCCCCGATGCTGACGCGCCGGATGCAGAAGCGGAAGCTGTTTATGATCCTCTGCGGGCTGGACGTGGCGGTGCGCGTGGTGATGTGGTTTGTCGGCTATCAGCAGGTGACGATGCTGTTTATTCTCCTCGGCCTGAGCACCCTGTTCGTGATGATGACCAACATCCTTACCTCGTCGATGATTGCCGACACCATCGAGTACGCGGAGTACCACACTAACAAGCGCTGCGCGGCGATCACCTTCTCCGGGCAGACCTTTACCGGCAAGATGTCGGTGGCGGTGGGCGGCGGGCTTATTGGCGTGTTTCTGACGATGATCGGCTACGTGCCGCAGGCGCAGATCCAGAGCGAAGGCGTACTGTCGGGGCTGTTCTTTGGGATTTGTTTGTTACCGGCGATTGGGTCGCTGATCCGCATGGGCTTTATGTCGCGCTTTACCTTTACCGAGGAGAAGCATGCGGAGGTTTGTCGGTTGCTGGCGGAGCGTCGGCATCATGTAGAAAATAGCCGTGCGGAGAATGAGCGGCTGGAGCGTCCGGCCCCGGCGAACTAAGAGAAATGGGCGCCTGTCATGCAGGCGTCCACTTCAGAACTTAATTCACGTCAGTTATCCCACAGCAATCACGCGCTAATTTCAATAATTGCTGAGTCATTGTGGCGGCATCTGCTGCTAAATCTAAGGTGGCAAAGTGGATTTTATGCCCCTGTACCTCAACGAATTCGTAGAGCATTACATCGACGGCTGGATGAAGTAATAATCCAGCTGAACGGAGAGATAATGGGTCTGTTCGGTTCTCCTGCGTTCGCAGATAGGTATAAATCTGGTAGATATAACCGCTGCGCAAGCTCTTATCTCGATACCAGCCTTTAGTCAGAATGTTATTGAATTTGGTGTCGATGATGACGCGCTGTGGAGGTTGCTTGTGCTCAAGAATAATGTCCGAGTTCATGGTTGGGAAAATACTTTCGCTCCCTGCACTTTGAGACGTTAATCCCCATTTCAACTCTTTTCCGGCAGCGACTGTCCAGTCTTTTTTGGGAAGATGGAAGTGATAGAAACCCGCCATACTTTTCTCGAAGAGCTTGCGCATCCAATAAGGGTCATCAGAAGGCGTTGGCAACAGTTTTTGCCCCGCAGTTTGGGTTGGTAGCCATAATTCAAATGCCAGCTTCGCGGCATCGACCATGGCTTTATCCGCCGCATCATGGCGGCCAAAACGTGTGATTGACGGCAGTTCACCTTTGCCGGGCATACTCCCCTCAATACCACGACGACGCAAATTGATTGCCATTGTGCGACATTGTGCAGCCAGCGTGCCGTTGCTGAGCAGCGGAACAAGGTGCTCTAACGCAGAGCGAACATAGCGATTTCGTGGTGTGTCCAGCGTCATTTCCTGAAACTGGCAGGTTACCTGTGCCCGCTCAAGCAATTGTCGACTAGTTGTGCGCAGAACATCAATGCGTCCCCTTACCCTGTTAAGCGTGGCGCGGCGAGTTTGGTATCCCATACTTAAATGCCTTAACAGCCGCTGCTCCACTTCGTGAAGCAGGATCCTGGCCACCAGCGCCGGGATCTCCTCCGGGTTGTTTTCAGCGGCAACCATGCTGCGCCCGTGGTGGCGAAACAGACTGGAGGCGTACAGCATCAATAGCCAGATATTCCGCAAAGGAATACGCGATACAGCTGCCCGAGCCTGCGTATCGTCACGTTCAGCAAGATCGGTCATACGCTGAGAAGCTCCTTTCTGGAATCCTGGACTTTCTCCGGCGTATCAAACCAGTATTCGGCAAGTAAAGGGCAGATTTCGGTTTCGACAATCTGCTCGTACCAGGTCATCCCGTCGTCAATTTTCAACCCCGCAGGTGGGGTTACATAGCTATGCCCGATACAAAATTGAGGTCCCAGGGCCGCATCCCTGGACAATTTTTCATTTAAAGCGGTTAATTTGGATTCGATAAGGGCTAATGTGTCCAGGCTCACATTAAACCGTTGGTTAACCCATTTTTTCCACGCGTCGTTAAACTCGGGCTTTAGATCAATAAACGCAAAGCGGCGCCGTAATGCCAGGTCTAGCAGGGCAAGCGAGCGGTCAGCGATATTCATCGTCCCGATGATATACAGGTTTTCAGGAATGTAGGTTTTTTCATCCATATCAGATCGATATGAGAGCTCAAGCGCCTCATTCGGCGTACGTTTATCCGCCTCCATCAGCGTCAGCGTTTCGCCAAAAATTTGCGCAGGATTGCCCCGGTTAATCTCCTCAATAATGACCACGTACTTAGTTGTCGGATCGTTTACTGCTTTGTCGATTGCATGGAGAAAAGGCCCGTCTACCAGTGCTAAACGTCCTTCATTGTTAGGACGCCAGCCGCGAATAAAGTCTTCGTAGGAGAGGGTAGGGTGGAACTGCACCGCGCTGATGCGCTTAGAGGTTTCCTCGCCCATCAGACAATACGCCAGACGGCGCGCAAGCCAGGTTTTACCGGTTCCCGGCGGGCCCTGAAGGATCAGGTTTTTTTTGGCCTGTAACCGCTGAAGGATGAATTGGATTTTTTCCTCTTCTAAAAAGCAGCCCTCATCGATCAAATTGCTTATCGCGTAAGGCTTGTGGGGGATTTCTGCGGGCACGTTCTCTTCAACCGTTTCCTCGGTGATGCTCTGCAATTCACCTTTATCGAAGTTGAGGTATTCATAATTGCCGGGGGTCTGAAACTCCAGTTCATCATCATCACGTAGTTTTTGCAGATAATATGAAATGGATGATTCAATAGTATTGTTATTGGGATAATCCGCCTTAATCTCATCCAGATAGGCCTCTTTTAACTCCCTCAAAGAGAAAAATGGGCTGTCTTTTCGTAGGCACAGCACCTTGATCTTATTGAGCAAATACGCTTTCCATGTCAGCCGCTCGACTTCATCATTTGATTGTTGCAAATCGATATTCCATGCCGCCAGAGAGAGTTCAGGGAAGGAGTGAACCGGATAGTTTGGCTGGGTAAAAGCCTTTTTGAGCGCCAGGGCTACGGTCTGATAGTTGTGTCCGCTACAGCGCCCTTTGGCACCTTTTTTAATGATTTTAATGTTCAGGACTTTCTGGATGTAGTACTGAGACTGGCTATCCAGCGTAGGGTAGAACCAGGGGCGTAGCCAGTACAATCCCATTGTCAGGTTCCAGCCCACATTGCGCACGTTAGATGCGGCGTCATAAGAAAAGAGGAAGTCAGCGGGATCGGCGTTTGGGGTGTCGGCGAAGGAGATTGCCTGAGAAAACATTTCCCACAGCGTATCGATGTCTTCAGGCTTACGTGATTTCTCATAGCCAAAGAACCATGATTTCTGATTGTTAAGTAGCGGAATACCGTCGAACGATTCAGGAACCTTTTCGCGTACGCCTATCAGTTTTGCCAGGCTGGCTGCGATATTTCTTCGGTTGGTAACGGTAAGCGAGCGATTAAACAACCCCATAGTGGTGAAAGGACAAATGTCTTTCAAAGGATGGGGGACGCCATTAGCGGGCTTGTCCTGTAGGTGTGACATACTACCAATCTCAGCAGCAATGCGGTGAATACCCGCCACCAACTCCTCTCTTCGATTTCGCCAGGTCAGTAGCTGAGAGGCAAAAGCCTGATAAAAGTCTGCCCATTCGAATCTGACGTCTTGCTCAACTGCGTCCATATGCTCTCCAGTAAAATTACAGGCTTCAGTAACCTGGCGAATGAATTTTACGGGATTGCAAGCCTGAGTGAATAACTACCTAAAACAGTGATCTATAAGGGCATGCCGGATCAACATGCCCCTGCACGACGTTACAGCGACTTCACAAACGCCAGCAGATCTTCGTTGAGCTGATCCTGGTGGGTCAGCGCGAAGCCGTGCGGCGCGTTGTCGTACACCTTCAGCGTGGCGTTTTTGATCATCTCCGCCGCCAGCTTGCCGGTGGTTTCAAACGGTACGATCTGGTCATTGCTGCCGTGGATCACCAGCGTTGGCACGTCTATTTTCGCCATATCCGGGCGGAAGTCGGTTTCGCCGAACGCGGTCACGCAGTCGATGGTGCCCTTCAGTGACGCCAGCAGAGCGATGTTCAGCGTCTGCGTCAGGGCACCGGCAGAGACGGTCTGCCCGGCGTTGATGCCGTAGAACGGCGTCGCGAAGTCGCTGATGAACTGGGCGCGATCTTTACGCAGTCCGTCGCGAATGCCGTCGAACACGCTCTGATCCACACCCTGCGGGAAGGAGTCGGATTTACCGAAGATCGGCGTGACCGCGCCCAGCAGCGCCAGACCGGCCACGCGCGCGCTGCCGTAGTTGTTGATGTAGCGGGTCACGTCGCCGCCGCCCATGGAGAAGCCCACCAGCGTCACGTCCTGAAGGTCCAGGGTGGTGATCAGGTCGTTAATGTCGGACGCAAAGGTATCGTAGTCGTAGCCGTTCCACGGCTGATCCGAGCGGCCAAAGCCGCGACGGTCAAAGGCGATGGCGCGGAAGCCGCGTTCGGCCAGGTAGTTCAGCTGGCTGTCCCACATGTCGCCGTCCAGCGGCCAGCCGTGGCTGAAGAGAACCGGTTTACCCGCGCCGCAGTCTTTGTAGTAAATCTGCGTGCCGTCTTTTGCCTTAAAGGTTGCCATAGTGTGTTCCTGTACAGGTGATGGTTATGGTTATACCGGCGCGACCAGATAGCGAATTGCCGGTGATGTTGTGCCCTGATGAAAAGCCAGAACTCGGCTCTGCAGCAGGAGGTCATTCATGGTGTGGCGCTCCTGCTGGCGCAGATGCTCAATCCACGAGCCCATCAGGAAGGTCTCAATAAACAGGCCGGGGCGCTCAATATCCTCGTACACCGCCCAGCTCATCGCCCCGGCGCGGCGGCGCACCCGGCGCAGCTCGTGTACCGCCTCCAGGAAGGCTTTCGCGTTCTGCGGGTCTATGATGTACTCGTGCGACACCAGCACCGGGCCGCGCTCGTTCGGCAGCTCAATCTCCACGCCGTCCAGCGGCTGGCCGCTCAGGTCGAGGTTCAAATCAGGATCTTTCTCCAGCTTCCAGCGGAACACCGTTGCGCTTGCCAGCACCATCCCCAGCGTGGCGACAACCAGCGAGGTCGGGGTGCCAAACTGCGAGGCGATCTGCCCCCAGATGGCGCTGCCCGTGGTCATCGAACCGAAGAACACCGTCAGGTAGACCGCCAGCGCGCGGGCCTTCACCCAGCGGGCGGCGCTGCGCTGCGCGCCGAGGTTCAGCGTCGAGAGCACCGCAATCCACGCGAAGCCGGTGAAGAACTCAAACAGGTTCAGCAGCCAGACGTGGCGCACGAACGCCAGCGCCAGCATGGTGAGGGCAAAAACCAGGCTCGCGGCCACCATCAGCCGATCGGCGTTCAGCCGCTGGCGTAGGCGCGGCAGCAGGATCGCCCCGGCAATCGCCCCCAGGCCAATGCACGCCAGCATCACGCCGTAGCCCGCCGGGCCTAAGCCCAGCTCGCGGCGCGCCACCAGCGGCAGCAGCGCCCAGCCCGCGCTGCCGAAAACGAAGAAGGCCACGGTGCGCATCAGCACGTTGCGCAGCACCGGCGCGGCGTGCACGTAGCGAATGCCGGAGCGCACCGCGGAGAAGAAGTGCTCCGGCGGCAGGCGCTGCACGGACGGCGCCGGACGCCAGCGCCACAGCACCCACGCCACGCCCACCACGGACAGCGCGTTCAGGGCAAACACCATCCACGGCCCGGCGAGCGAAAGCAGAAAACCGCCCAGCGCGGGGCCAATCGCCCGGCTGATATTCACCCCGAGCGAGTTCAGCGCCACGGCGGCACCCAGCTCCGGCTTGCTCACCAGATCGGGCACCACGGCCTGGAACGGCGGCGAGCTCATCGCCGCGCCCACGCTCAGCAGGAACGTCGCCACCAGCAGAACGGTAGGGGTGACGTGTCCGGTGAAGGAGAGCACCGTCAGCCCGGCGGCGGCGATGAACACCCACAGCTGGGAGAAGAGCAGGTATTTACGCCGGTCAACGATGTCCGCCATCACCCCGGACGGCAGGGCGAAGAGGAACATCGGCAGGCTGCTGGCGGCCTGCACCAGCGCGATATCCAGCGGATCGGCACTCAGGGTCAGCATGCTCCAGTTGATGCCGACGTCGCTCATCCATGAGCCGACGTTAGAGACCACCGTGGCGATCCACAGCATGCGGAACACCGGCTGGCTCAGCGGCTGCCAGGGCGAAACCGCCCGCGCGGGCGTCGTCTCAACGTGTGCGTCGCGAACGTCGTTAACCTGGGTCATGCGAACCTCTCCGTTGCCTTGCGCTGCAGCCGCCACTGGCCCGGCCCGGTGAGGGCGAGAGTGGTGAAGATAATCAGCAGCAGCCAGCCAAACTGCCCTTCGGCAATCGACCAGTCCGGGTGGACCGCCAGCATCGCCACCAGCAGCACGGCGATAATCGGCAGGCACGCCAGGCGGGTGTAGACGCCCGCAATGATCAACAGCGGGCAGATGACCTCGGCGACGATCGCCGGGATCAGGCTCGCGTAAGGCCCGAAGCCGAACGGATCTTCAATGCGCGTCAGCTCTGCGCTGAAGTGCAGCACCTTCGGCAGGCCGTGCACGTAGAGCAGCAGCAGGCTGCCGGTGAGGCGCAGGAAGAACAGCCCCAGGTCGACCCGGGGCGGCGTAGTAGTGTTTTTCATCAGAATGCAAAGCAGCTGCAGCCCAGCGCCCCCCAGAAAGCGTTATCGTCGGACACCGGCATCTCTGACGTGCGGGCGAAATCATGCTGGTGGCTGTGAACCCCGCACGGGCCGCTGCAGTGGTGGGCCACACTCAAGCCGACGCGCGTAGCCTGCGGCGGCGCGCTGCGGTAGTGGCCCGGCACTTTCACCACCGGGGACCACTCGGGCAGAACCGGAATGGCCGGTGGCGCGAGCGGGCCAAAGCTGCCTGCGGCATAGACGATATCGCCGTTCACCACGGTGAGGACGGACTCGATGCCCTTGATCTCCTCTTCCGGCACGCGGAAGTAGTCTTTGCTCAGCACCGCCAGATCCGCGAGCTGGCCGACCTTGATCTGCCCCTTCTGGTTCTGCTCGCTGGAGAACCACGCGCTGCCCTGGGTCCAGAGCATCAGGGCGGTATCGCGGTCCAGGCGGGCGCTATGATCGTACATCTGCATCCCGCCGACGGTGCGGCCGGAGACCAGCCAGTAGAGCGCGGTCCACGGGTTGTAGCTCGCCACGCGGGTGGCGTCCGTCCCTAAGCCCACCGGTACGCCGGTCTCGAGCATTTTTGCCACCGGCGGCGTGTGGCGGGTGGCTTCGATGCCATAGCGCTCGGCAAAGTACTCCCCCTGGAAGGCCATGCGGTGCTGGACGGCAATGCCGCCGCCGAGCGCTTTGATGCGGTCGATATTGGCCTGGGTAACGGTTTCCGCATGGTCGAAGAACCAGTGCAGGCCGTTGAACGGAATGTCGCGGTTCACCTTCTCGAACACGTCCAGCATGCGGCTGATGGATTCGTTATAGGTGGCGTGCAGGCGGAACGGCCAGCGGTGCTCCACCAGATGGCGTACCACGCGCTCCAGCTCGTCCTCCATGCCCGGCGCGAGGTCCGGGCGCGGCTCGAGGAAGTCTTCAAAATCGGCGGCGGAGAAGACCAGCATCTCGCCCGCGCCGTTGTGGCGGAAGAAGTCGCTGCCCTGGCCCGGCGTGAGCATGTCGGTCCATTTTTCAAAGTCTTCCAGCTCGTGGCCCGGACGCTGGGTAAACAGGTTATAGGCGATGCGGATGGTCATCTGCTTTTTCTCGTGCAGCTCGGCAATCACCTCGTAATCTTCCGGGTAGTTCTGGAAGCCGCCGCCCGCGTCGATGGCGCTGGTCAGCCCCAGGCGGTTCAGCTCGCGCATAAACTGACGGGTGGAGTTAACCTGCTGCTCCAGCGGCAGCTTCGGCCCTTTGGCGAGGGTTGAGTACAGGATCATGGCGTTCGGGCGGGCGATCAGCATCCCGGTCGGGTTGCCGTTGGCGTCGCGCTGGATCTCGCCGCCCGGCGGGTTCGGCGTCTCTTTGGTGTAGCCGACCACCTTCAGCGCGGCGCGGTTGAGCAGGGCGCGGTCGTACAGGTGCAGAATGAAGACCGGGGTGTCCGGCGCGGCGTCGTTAATCTCATCCAGCGTCGGCATGCGGCGCTCGGCAAACTGGAACTCGCTCCAGCCGCCCACCACGCGCACCCACTGGGGCGACGGCGTGCGCAGGGCCTGTTCTTTCAGCATCCGCAGGGCATCAGCCAGCGACGGCACGCCTTCCCAGCGCAGCTCGAGGTTGTAGTTCAGCCCGCCGCGGATCAGGTGCAGGTGCGAGTCGTTCAGGCCGGGGATCGCGGTGTGGCCTTTCAAATCCACCACCTTAGTGCCGTCGCAATGGTGCTGCATCACCTCGGCGACGGTACCCACTTCCAGAAATTTTCCATCGCGCACGGCAACGGCTTCCGCGACAGGGTTCTCGCGATCGACGGTGTGAAACTGGCCGTTAACCAGAATAAGATCGGCTTTACCGAGGGTAACCATAACTGCTCCTGACTGAGAGGGGGAATGGTCAGGATTATGGGAACCGGTTTCGGCAAAGATCCAGTTATACAATAGGATAGGTATACCAAAGTATAACTATACCTAAGGTTAACTATACGAAGAGATAATTACGCGCGGCGACGGAAAACCGCAGGATGAGGGTGACTTTATCGTCGCGGCGCTCGCGGCGATTTCTACCCTTAACCACTGGAAAATGCTATGACCTCTTCAAAGCTCGAAGTGTTAACCCCTGCGAACTGTCAGATCATCTTTATCGATCACCAGCCACAGATGGCGTTTGGCGTGCAGTCTATTGACCGCCAGGTGCTGAAAAACAACACCGTGGCGCTGGCGAAAGCGGCCAAAGTGTTCAACATCCCGACCATCATCACCACCGTTGAGACAGAAAGCTTCTCCGGCAATACCTATCCGGAGCTGTTGGACGTCTTCCCGGGCCAGGACATTCTGGAGCGTACCTCCATGAACTCCTGGGACGACCAGAAGGTGCGCGACGCGCTGAAGGCTAACGGCAAGAAGAAGGTGGTGGTTGCCGGCCTGTGGACCGAAGTGTGCAACAACAGCTTTGCCCTGTGCGCGATGCTGGAAGGCGACTACGAAATTTATATGGTGGCGGACGCGTCCGGCGGCACCTCCAAAGAAGCCCACGACTTCGCGATGCAGCGCATGATCCAGGCAGGCGTGATCCCGGTGACCTGGCAGCAGGTGATGCTGGAGTGGCAGCGCGACTGGGCGCGTAAAGAGACCTACACCGCAGTGATGGATATCGTGCGCGAACACTCCGGCGCGTACGGCATGGGCGTGGATTACGCCTACACCATGGTGCACAAAGCACCGTCTCGCCAGAAGAGCGAGCACCGCACCTTAGCGCCGGTCCCGGCTCGCTAAGTTCCGCTGGCGGGCTGGTCCCTCATCCGGCTCGCCGCTGCCTCTTTCTCTGGAGTTTACAATGAGTACTGGGCTGATATCCCTTGCCGCAGGCGTGTTGATTGGCCTGATGTATGCCGTGCTGAAGGTGCGCTCCCCCGCGCCGCCCGCGCTGGCGCTGATTGGCCTGCTGGGGATGCTGGCGGGTGAACAGGCGACGCGCCATCTGTTATCCCGTGACGGCGCGCCGCCTCCTCAGGTAACGGTTCCGCAGGTGAAATCGCAGACGGGAGCGACGTCATGAGAGCATGGATAATTTCGCTGGTGTGCGGCGTGGTTGCTGGGGTAATTTACGCCCTGCTCGACGTTCATTCCCCGGCACCGCCGGTTGTCGCCCTGCTTGGCCTGTTTGGCATGCTGGTGGGTGAACAGCTCATCCCGGTGGGACGGCGTTTACTGAGTCGCGAACCGTTTACCCTCGCCTGGTTTCGTCACGAATGCGTGCCGAAAATCAGCGGCACGGCGCCCCCCGCGCCCGCGAAGGACGATCGCGACGTTTAATGATTTTTTTGAGGAAAGACAGCATGACGCTGCCGTGGCGCATTGCCATCATTGATGACGAACGTTCCGTCCGCAGCGGGCTGAGTAATCTCCTGGAGTCGGAAGGGTATGCCGCCGATACGTTTGATTCGGCAGAGGTATTTCTGAGCCATCCGCTCGCCCTGTCCGGCGCGGCGCTGGTGATCGCCGATATCAAGCTGCGGGGCATGAGCGGCCTGGAGCTGTTTGACAAGCTGCGGCTGCTGGCCGTTCCCCCGCCGCCCGTGATCTTTATCTCCGGTCATGCTGATGAAAATATGCAGCGGTACGCTCTTAGCCTGGGCGCCGCTGCATTTTTGCGTAAACCCATTAACATCGATATTCTGCTGGATCATATACAGCGGGAGCTGGCCCGCCGACGATAAGGATCGCGGATGAACGAACACGAGCAGCCTGCATTCTGGCCCGCCCAGGGGAATCTTCACCAGGGGCGGGTTTTTGTCCTTAAAGAGGATGTGATTTTTACCGTGCTGGCGCAGGAGGGCGGTATCGCCTGGATGCACGCGCGTCATCCCCATTCAGGCGGTTCGTTCATCATTGCCACCGCGGTGAGCGACGAAGAGGAAGAGCGGGCCACGCGGCTGCTGAAAAACGAATTTGCGCTGCGTGACGTGCTGCAGGACAGCTGGGCCATCCGCGCCGTTGCCTCCACCCAGTACCGGGGACGTTTCGCGCTGGTGTATGCGCCGTTTGCGTTTGAGCTGCTGGCGCGGCGCGCGGGCAGGGCGATCTCGGGGATCTCGCGCTTTATTGAGATGGCGATCCAGATCTGCGTTCCCCTGCGCCAGATGCACCTGCAAAACCTGATCCACGGCGATATCAAGCCCGGCGCGATTTTTGTTCATCACGATGCCACCTGCCGTCTGGGCAGCTTTGGCCTCTCCTGTAGCCTCTCCGGTGCCTTCTCCCAGACCCGGCTTGCCGTTTCAGGCGGTACGCCCGCGTATATGTCGCCGGAGCACACCACCCGCACCCGGCGTCCCGTTGACGGCCGCAGCGATCTCTACAGCCTCGGCATGGTGCTGTATGAACTCCTGACCGGACGCCTGCCGTTTGAGTTGGGGGAGGACGATCAAACCAACTGGGCGCACTACCATATTGCCTCGGAGCCGCTGGCCCCGGACGTGATTCGCCCGGACGTGCCGGGAATGCTGTCGACCATCATCCTCAAGCTGCTGGAGAAGCACCCCGATAACCGCTACCAGACGGTCGACGGGCTGATTGCCGACCTCCGCCGCTGCCAGGCGACGCTGACCTGCGAGGGCGAGATCGTCGCCTTTACGCCCGGCCAGCAGGACCGCACTCCCGCGATCCATCTGGCGGACTCCCTGTTCGCGACGCATCCGCAGGCGAATGACGTCATTGCCGCGTTTGAGCGGGTGGGGCAGAACCTGGTGCCGGAACTGGTGACAATCGGCGGGCCGTCGGGGATTGGCAAATCGTCCATCATCGCGACGGCGCTCAAAACGCTGCAGCAGCGTCAGGTATTGCTGGCGGTGGGGAAAGTCGATCAGTTCTCGCCGTCTTTACCCTACGGCGTATTAAGCTCCGCGTTCCGCACCCTGACGCTGCACCTGCTGGGGCTGCCCGCGGAAGAGGTAGCGAAGTGGAAAATCCGCCTGTCGCGCGCCCTGGAGGGATACGAAGCGCTGGCCGTCAGCCTGGTGCCCGAGCTGGGGCTGCTCCTTGAGAGCAAGCCGCGCTACTCGGCGGATACGTTTTCCATTGATGCCCGGGCGCGCTTCAGCCATATGGTGCTGGCGCAGGTAAAAACCTTTGCTTCTCAGGGCTGCCCGCTGGTGCTGGTGCTCGACGATCTCCAGTGGAGCGACGCGGCCAGCCTGCATACGCTGAAACATCTGCTGGTGACCTGCGGCGCTATCCCGCTGCTGCTGGTGGTCGCCCACCGCGATATCGGTTCGTTGTCTGAACCAACGCTGCAACAGCAGCTGGCGAGCCTGCCGGAGGCGGCGCAAAACGCGACTGAAATTGTCCCGCAGGCGCTGTCCGTGAAGGCGGTGGCGCGCTGGCTGGCGACGATATTTCGTGCCCGCAGCGCGGCGACGACCGACCTCGCCACGCTGATCCACGAGAAAACCGGGGGCAACCCGCTCTTTGTGCACGAATTTTTCCGCCGCATCGTGGATGACGGGCTGGTGGTGCACAACAAATATCAGGATAAGTGGCACTACGATCTGCAGGCGATCCGCGCCCGGCACTACACCGAAAACGTCGTTACCCTGGTGCTGGAGCAGCTCGAAGAGCTGCCCGACGAGACGCGCCGCCTGCTGGGCAGCCTCGCCTGCCTCGGCGGCACGGGCGAGATGGAGATGATCTGCCGGGTGGTCAGCATGTCGATGGCGGAAATGCGCTATGCGCTGCATCCGGCGGTGATGGCCCAGCTCATTGTGCTGACGGAAAAAGAGTACGCCTTCACCCACGACCGGGTGCAGGAGGCGGCCTTTGCGATGCTGGATCAGCATGAGAAAAGCCATCTTCACCTGACCACCGCCAGCCTGCTGGCCGACGCCGCGCGTCAGGCCGCGGGGAACGAACTGCTGTTCCGCGCCGTTCACCACGTCACGGCCGCGCTGGACTGCATCCAGCCCGCGCCGCAGCGCCAGATGTTCCGCGAGCTGAGCCTGCTGGCCGCACGACGGGCAAAGCGTTCGGGGGATTATCCATCGGCGCTCAGCTATATCCAGACCGCCAGAGCGCTGGGCAACGCCGGGACGGTGTCAGACTTTATGCTTGATATCGAAGAGGCGGGCTGCGAGTTTGCTCTGGGACACCTGGAGCGCACCCGCGAGTTGTGTGACGCCATCCTCGGCTGCCCCGGCGGGCTGACCGAAAAGGCGCTGGCGGCCAACCTGCTGGTGGAAGTGTACATTCGCCAGTCGGACAGCCGTCTGGCGCTGGAGGCGGCGCTCTGCTGGCTGGGGATTTTTGGTATTCAGATTGGCCGCCACCCGGAAGATGCCGACTGCGACGAGGCCTGGGAACACTTCTGCAACCGCACGGCCGACGCGCCGCAAAGCCTTTTTGCCCAGCTGTCGCGGATGGATAACCCGGAAACCGAAGCGGTGATGAACCTGCTCTACAGCGCCAGCATTTGCGCCAGCTTCATCTGCCCGCGCCTGCATTTTTTGCTGCTCTGCCGCATGATGCACCTGACCCTCGACCACGGCATCACTGGCGCCTCCACCACGGCGATGGCCTGGTTTGGCGTGCTGATTGGCCAGCGCTACGCCGAGTACCGCCTTGGGTTCCAGTACGGCACCCTGGCCCGCGAGCTGGTGAACCGCCACGGCTACGACGCGTTCGAAGCCAAAACCCTGCTGCCCCTCGACCAGCTCAGCGTCTGGACCCAGCCGCTGTCATTCACCATCGAGTGCGCAAAAGCCTGCTTCACCGCCGCCGTTACCCACGGCGATATGACGGTGGCCTGCTTTGCGGCCTGCCATCAGGTCATTAACTTCCTCTCACGGGGCGATCACCTGGACGGGGTATTGACCAGCATCGATCGCGGCCTGGCGTTTGTACGTAAAACCCACTTCCAGGACGTGGAGACCATATTGATGCTCCAGCGCACCTTCGTGGAGTTTTTGCGCACGCCGACGATCGGCACCTGGACCGCGTCGCAGGCGCTGCCCGAGGCGCTGCTTCCCGCGTCGCCGGAGCAGGCCCCGGAGCAGACCTCCACCATGCTGTTCTGGTACTGGCTCTACCGTGGCATGGCGCACTTTACCTGCGGCGAGTATACCGACGCGCAGGCGGATCTTGAGATGGCGGGCTGGTACGCGTGGTCTGCGCCGGGCCATATCCATCTGCTGGATTACCATCTCTACAGCGCGCTGGCGCTCTCACGTCAGCTGACGCCGGAGACGTTTTCGGCAAATCACCGCCGCAGCATTCACGCTCACTACGACAAAATCGCCCTCTGGGCGCGCATTAATCCCGGCACGTTCGCGGATAAAGAGGCGCTGATCTACGCCGAAATTGTCCGTCTGGACGGGATGAACAGCATTGCGCTTGAGCAGTATGAGAAGGCGGTCCGGCTCTCCCGCGAGGGTGGCTTTAACCCGATTAACGCCCTGGCCCACGAGCTGGCGGGCCGCTTTGCGCTGGCCTGCGGCTACCCGACCGCATCAGACGCGCACTTCCGCGGCTCGATTGCCGCCTGGGGCCGCGCGGGCGCGCAGGCCAAGGTGCGCCAGCTGGAGCAGGATTTCCCGCACCTGCTGGCCTCCGGGCAGGCCAGCGCCTACGACACGGTGGCGTTTGCCCAGAACGAGACGATCCGCGATCTGCAGAGCGTGATCAAGGCTTCCCGCGCGCTGTCGGAAGAGATCAATCTTGAGCGCCTGATTGAAAACCTGATGACCATCCTGCTCGAACGCGCCGGGGCGCAGCGCGGCCTGCTGCTTCGCGTGAGCGATAACCTGATCCCTGAGATCGAGGCCAGCGCCTGGACCAGCACCGACGGCGTGCGGGTGCGGATCCTGAAAGACGTGCCGATGGCGACCGACATGCCGCTGTCGGTGCTGGCTGCGGTGATCCGCACCGGGCAGGAGATCCGCACCGGCAAGCCGGAGGAGTTTCATCCCTTCAGCCAGGACCCTTATCTGGTGACCTCGGGGGCGGCGGTGATGTGCGTCCCGATGTTCAAACAGGCGCGGCTGGTGGGCGTGCTCTACCTGGAAAACCGCCTGATGCCGGAGGTCTTCACCGCCGAGCACTCGCGCGTGGTCAGCCTGCTGGGCGCGCAGGCAGCGGTATCCCTGGAGACGGCGCGGCTCTACGCCGAGCTGCTGGCGGAGAACATTCAGCGCCGCCGGGTGGAAAAAGAGCTGCGCGCCAGCCAGACCTCGCTGATGCTGGGCGAGCAGATCAGCCACACCGGCAGCTGGCGCTGGGAGCTGGAGCAGGATCTGATGTTTGTCTCGGAAGAGTACGCCCGCATTCTCGGCCTGCCCGACCAGCAAAAGATGATCTCCATGGCGGAGTTTTTAACCTTCGTCCACGAGGACGATTACGCCCGCATCAGCGCCATCGTCACCCAGAGCGTGCGCGACGGGCTCTCCATGCGCGCGGAGTTTCGTATAAAGCGCACCGACGGCTCAACGCGCTACATCCTCGGAATTGGCGATCCGGTGGGGGTGGGCAGCGAGGTGAACGAGTACTACGGCATCATTACCGATATCACCAGCCAGCGCGCCGCGGAGGATGCCATGCGGGTGGCGCAGGCGGATCTGGCGCGCGTTTCCCGCGCCACCACCGTCGGGCAGCTGACCTCCTCCATCGCCCACGAGATCAACCAGCCGCTGATGTCCATCGTCTCGAATGCCGGGGCGAGCCTGCGCTGGCTCAGCCGCGAGCCCGCCCGCCTGGATAAAGTGCGCGAAGGGCTGGAGGAGATTGCCGCGGAAGGCGCGCGTGCGGGGGAGATCATTCGCAGCATCCAGTCCCTGACGCGCAAGCAGGATCCCACCTTCTCGCGCATCGATATGCACTACCTGATCCACCATATCATCACGCTTTCGCGCAGCGAGCTGGAGCAGAGACACATTAGCGTTGATTATCTGTTGAACGCCAGCGACAGCTTTATCACCGGGGACAGCGTGCAGATCCAGCAGGTGCTGCTGAATCTGGTGATGAATGCGGTAGAAGCGATGGCCGAGGTGAGGGATCGCGCCAGCACCATCATCCTCAGCACCGCCAACGCGGAAGGGAAAGTGATCGTTGAGATCGCCGATACCGGGAGCGGCATTGAGCCCGAACGGCTGGAGCAGATTTTTGACTCGTTCTACTCCACCAAGCCGCAGGGGATGGGGATGGGGCTGACCATCAGCGCCAGCATCATCGAGCGCCACTGTGGAAAGCTGAGCGCGCGCCGCCGGGAGCCGCACGGCACGGTGTTTACCTTCGCGCTGCCGCTGGCCGCGCAGGAAGGGTAAACGTTACTCCGCGGGCTGGCTTTTGGTCAGGCGCTCAACGGCCCTGACCAGCTCGGCCACGGAGCGCACCTGCATTTTCTCCATCACGCGGCGGCGGTGCACCTTCACCGTGATCTCGCTGACGCCCAGCTCGGCGGCAATCTGCTTGTTGAGCTTGCCGGTGATGGCAAGCTCAAGCACCTCGTGCTCGCGCGGCGTGAGGGACAAATGGCGCTGCTTCAGGGCGTAGTGCTCTTTATTGCGCACGGCGTTGTTTTCCGCCAGCTGCAGCGCGGACTCAATGGCGTCGATCAGCGCGGCGGATTCAACGGGCTTGGTGAGAAATTCGTACGCGCCGCCTTTTATGGCGCGCACTGACATCGGGATAGTGCCGTGGCCGGTGAGAAAAATAATCGGGATCTCGCGCCCGCTGTCTTTGAGCGCGTCCGCCACCTCGAAGCCAGAGATGGCGGGCATCTGCATGTCGAGGATCACGCACGACGGCAGATCCTCAAACCGGTGTTGAAGAAACGTTTCTGCTGATGAAAAGCCGATGGCGTTTAAGTCTGCCGATTCCAGCAGCCCGATTACGGACTGCCTGACCGCGTCATCGTCATCAACCACATACACAATGTGTTCCATTCACCGCCCCGGTGCTGATTTAAATGTCGAGGATGCAAACAGTCTCAACGGTGGCGTAAGAGACTGTTTATGCTGACTTTCATCTTAACACATTAAATATCATTATCATTTAACAATATGATAACCATATGAAGTATAGCGAGCCGGGGCGGGGGCGGTGAAGGAATGAAACGCTGTTTTTATGCACCGACAAGCTCAATGCGGTTGCCGTCCGGGTCCGCAATTACCGCTTCATAAAAGCCGTCCCCGGTCATGCGCGGGGCGCTGAGCAGCGTGCCGTTTGCCTGCGCCCGCTCGGCCATGCTGTCCACTTTTGCCTTGCTGCCGACGTTAATGGCGATATGCGCCCAGCCGATAAACTCCGGGTGCGACGGGGCGTCGGGCAGGTCGGGCAGCGTCATCAGCTCGAGGGTCGGCCCGTCATCCAGGATAATAAAATGGGATTCAAACCCCGGACGGTTTTTGCTGACGTAGCGTTCGTTACTGCGGCCATTAAACACCGTTTCCCAGAACTGAACCTGGGCTTCAAGGCTGCGGGTCCAGAGTGCGACATGTGCAATATTCATAAGATCCCTCGTTATTTGTCTGTGAGGACTTTCACCGATAAAACAGGCTACACTCTGGTTTTGAGCGCGACAAGCTGAGGAAACAACAATGCACTACACACTGAAAGAAAGCGACAAGGACAAAGCGGAAGGGTCAAGCGGCGCGGGCGCTCTGCAGCAAAAACTGCTGGAGTCCCGTTCGATTGTCATCTCCGGCGAGATCAACCAGGAGCTGGCGCAGAAGGTCATTACCCAGATGATCCTGCTGCAAAGCGTCAGCAACGATCCGATCAAGCTGTACATCAACAGCCAGGGCGGCCACGTGGAAGCGGGTGACACCATTCACGACTTCATCAAGTTCATCCGCCCGGAAGTGCACGTTATTGGCACCGGCTGGGTGGCGAGCGCCGGGATCACCATCTTCCTGGCAGCGAAAAAAGAGCACCGCTACTCGCTGCCGAATACCCGCTTTATGATCCACCAGCCGCTGGGCGGTGTGCGCGGTCAGGCGACGGATATTGAGATCGAAGCGCGTGAGATCATCCGCATGCTGGATCGCGTCAACAAGCTGATCGCTGACGCCACCGGCCAGCCGCTGGAAAAAGTGAAAAAAGACACCGACCGCAACTACTGGATGTCTCCGGCAGAAGCGCTGGACTACGGCATCGTGGGCAAACTGATTACCCATTACGACGAGCTGAACCTGGATTAAGTTTTACCGCCGTGTACGTGTCGGGTAGCGGCTTCGCCTTACCCGACCTACGCGCGCTCGTTTGACCCATGACAAGTTCCCCCTCTGCCTTCTTGCCTATAATCGCGCCTGTTTCCCCTCTCACTGGTGCTACCCATGGCGTATCAATTGAACCTGAACTGGCCGGAATTTCTTGAGAAATACTGGCAAAAACAACCCGTAGTGCTGAAAAATGCCTTCCCGAATTTTGTCGACCCGATTACCCCGGACGAGCTGGCAGGCCTGGCGATGGAGCCGGAAGTCGATAGCCGTCTGGTGAGCCACGCTAACGGCAAATGGCAGGCCAGCAATGGTCCGTTTGAGCACTTTGACGGTCTGGGCGAAACCGGCTGGTCGCTGCTGGCGCAGGCGGTGAACCACTGGCATATGCCCGCCGCGGAGCTGGTGCGTCCGTTCCGCGTCCTGCCGGACTGGCGTCTGGACGATCTGATGATCTCCTTCTCCGTGCCGGGCGGCGGCGTGGGTCCGCATATCGATCAGTACGACGTGTTTATCATTCAGGGGATGGGCAGCCGCCGCTGGCGCGTGGGCGACAAGCTGCCGATGCGTCAGTTCTGCCCGCATCCGGCGCTGCTGCACGTGGATCCGTTTGAGCCGATCATCGACGAAGATCTGGCCCCGGGCGATATTCTCTACATTCCGCCTGGATTCCCGCACGACGGCTTCACCCATGAAACCGCGCTCAACTACTCCGTCGGCTTCCGCGGGCCGAACGGCCGCGATCTGATCAGCAGCTTTGCCGACTACGCGCTGGAAAACGATCTGGGCGGCGAGCACTACAGCGATCCGGATCTGACCTGCCGCGAACACCCGGGCCGCGTGGAGCAGTACGAGCTCGATCGCATTCATCAGATGATGATCGACATGATTAGCAAGCCGGACGATTTCACGAAATGGTTTGGCAGCTTCGTCTCCACGCCGCGCCACGAGCTGGATATCGCCGCCGCCGAGCCGCCGTATTCGGCAGACGAGGTGCTGGACGCGCTGCAGGGCGGCGAAACGCTGTCGCGCCTGAGCGGCCTGCGCGTGCTGAACGTTAACGGCAGCTTCTTCATCAACAGCGAACAGCTGGAGACGGTAGACGCGAAGGGCGCGGATGCGCTGTGCCGCTACACCGAACTCGGCCAGGCCGAGCTGGGCGATGCGCTGAAAAACCCGGCGTTTGTTGACGAACTCACCGGGCTGATTAACCAGGGGTACTGGTACTTCGACGAGTAGTAACAGGAGGCGGCGTTTAGTCAGCCTAAACGCCGCTACGTTCAAACCAGCATATTACACGCCTTCCAGTAGTTCAAAAGCCGCTCGTCGTCGCGCTCTTTCTCCGCTTTGATTTTCATCGCCTGGGCGAGATTCTCTCGCGATAACTCATGGCCTTTTTGCACGATGTCCAGGACCGCTTCACCAAGAGCCAGCGAAATTTCTGCCCGATTATTGTTGCGAATCGTCATAAATACCTCCTCGTTGGTTGCGATAATTTAATTATGATCGGGAAATAATCAGTCGGAAATAATTCATCTCATTCTTATTTTTTCATTTCGGCGTTAAATAGACATCATATTCCATTCTGTCAATGATGTTTCAAAATGCTAATAAGCCTTTTAAGCCTGAATTTATGCGCTACAGTTATTTTTCGTGCAACAGGCAAATAACCGAAACAGGAGAAAGATTATGGTAGATAAAAGCGCAATTAAGGATCACACTCAGGTTGTCGCCAGCTGCGGAACGCACGTCGGGGTTGTGGACCATTTAGACGGCGAGCGTATCAAGCTTGCTAAGAGTGACCCTGAATCAGGCGGCAAGCACCACTTTATTCCTCTCGGCTGGGTCGATAAGGTCGAAGATAATAAAGTTATCCTGACCAAAAACCATAAAGAGGTTTTTGCTGAGTGGCAGGAAGCATAAATATATTTCTCGTAAAGAAATATATTTCTTCGCTCCGGCTTTGTCCGGAGCGTAATAGTGTCTGCGCCCGGTGATTGCTGACATGGCAAATGGATGGTACTGTTTTGCCTGTCCTTTTCCCGATGCAGGCCCCGAATTATGCTCCAGAGTGAAAATAGATCAGCGAAACGCATATTTTTTGTTGAGGATTTTCAGGTATTCGGCGAGCGCTACGGCATCGACTACCGTTTCCCGCTGTTAAAAGGGGAGCAGATCAGCGGCAGCCCGGTGTTGCAGGGGAATGTGGAAGAGATGACGCTCTCGTCCGGCATTTCGCTGACTCACTCCGATGTGCATGTATTACAACCCTACGAAACCACATCTCGCCACAGCAGCCCGCTCTATATGCTGGTAGTCCTGGAAGGGTGCGTTACGATCGCGCTCAATGGCATCGACTATCACGTTCGTCCCGGCATGGCGTTCAGCGCCCGTCTGAGTGAGGAACAGGTGATGAGTGCGCGTCACGACGCCGACAGCGCGCTGAAAACGCTCTCGTTTGGCGTGTACCCGCATGAAGCCGGGCGTGAAGCCCTGCTTGAGTCGCTGCTGCTGGAATGGCAAAACCTGAATACACCCACGTTTGTCTGGCACGTTCCCGAGTTTGTTATGTCAGGCATTCAGCATGCGCAGCAGCAGAGGGGAAGCGTGCTCGCGCGTAAGCTGTTGCTGGAGGGGCTGATGTACCAGCTGCTCGGCCACGGCCTAAACCAGCGCCAGCAGCCCTGCCCGAGCCGCCCTGATCATGCGCGCCTGGAACGCGTACGGAGCATGCTGGAACAGTCTCCTGAACGGGATCATACTCTCGCGCAGCTGGCAGCCCTGGCTGCAATGAGCCCAAGCAGCCTGCGCAGCAAGTTCCGTCAGCGCTACGGCTGCACCCTCTTCGATTATCTTCGCGACTGTCGCCTTGCGCTGGCGCGCCGCTATCTGCTGGAAGGCCACAGCGTGCAGCAGGCGGCCTGGATGTGTGGGTATCAGCATGCCACCAACTTCGCCACCGCATTTCGTCGTCATTACGGAATTTCACCGGGCGACGTGCGCAAACTCCGCTAACGTAATTTCGCCCATCGCGCGAACGCATCCCGTGCGGTTTAGCATCACGCATACGTAACCTGGCGGCGCGCATAGCCGTTTGCACTCTCAAAAAGGTAATAATTCTTATTAACAATAAGAAATATCTCTGGAGAGGGTTATGTTTGCTAAATCGCGTCTGGCACTGCTGGTGGGATGGGTTACCGGTAGCGTCGCTTTTCCTTTACTGGCGCAGGATGCGCAAAAAACTGACACCGTGGTGGTGACCTCGCAGATGCAGTCTGCGGCCACCAAGCTTGAAACGCCGGATATTGAAACTCCGCAGTCGGTCTCTATCGTCACGCGCGAGCAGTTCGAAGAGCAGGGCGCAACCAGCGTGCGGCAGGCCGTGAGCTACACGCCGGGGGTCTACAGCAACCAGATTGGGGCGTCTAACCGCTTTGACTACATGGTGCTGCGCGGCTTCTCTGACGGCAGCCTGGACAACGTCTACCTGGACGGCCTGAAGATGATGGGCGACACCAACTCCCACAGCTCGCTGGTGGTTGATCCGTGGTTCCTGGACAGTATCGAAGTCGTGCGCGGTCCGGCCTCCGTGCTCTATGGCCGTTCATCGCCGGGCGGGATTGTGGCGCTTACCTCCCGTAAGCCGTCGTTCGATCCGGGCGGGGAGATCAAGCTCTTCGCCGGGAATAATAGCCAGCGTGGGGCGATGTTCGACGTCACCGGCCCGGTTGATGATAATGACCGCGTGGCGGTGCGCCTCAGCGGGATGACCCGCTATGCCGATTCCCAGTTCGATCCGCTGAAGGAAGAGCGTTACGCGCTGATGCCGAGCCTGACCTGGCGTATCACCGATAACACCCGTCTGGATCTGATGGCCTACCTGCACCGCGATCCGGAAGGCGGCAGCCACTCCGGCCTGCCGTACGAGGGCACCGTTGTGCCGCACAGCGGGAAGAAAATCTCCAACACGTTCTTTGAAGGCGAAGACGATTACGACAAGTACGATCGTCGGGAAAACATGGTCGGCTATAACCTTGAGCACCTGTTTGACAGCGGCTGGTCCGTGCGCCAGAAGCTGCGCTACCTGCACACCAAAGTGGAGTTGAACCAGGTGTATGCCGCAGGCTGGCTGAATGACACCGAGCTGAACCGCGGCTATTCCGGCTCCGACGAGAAGATGAACGCCATCACCCTGGATAACCAGGTCGACGGCAGCTTCGACACCGGGGCGGTGAACCACCGCGTGCTGATCGGCATGGACTATCAGGACCGCACCAACAACGTGACCGGCTACTATGGCGGCTTCCCGCCGATTGACGCCTTCCACCCGGTTTACGGTGCGAAGCCGGACTACATCACCCAGTACAGCAGGGAAAAGCATAAGCTTCGCCAGACCGGTTACTACCTACAGGATCAGATGTCCGTTGACCGCTGGCGCCTGACGCTCGGCGGGCGTTACGACCAGGTGAGCGTGTCGAACGTCGACAACTTCAACCACACCCGCAGCGATCTGGATAAAAACAACTTCAGCAGCCGCGCGGCGCTGCTGTATCTGTTTGATAACGGCGTTGCGCCGTACGTCAGCTACTCCACCGCCTTTACGCCGACCAGCTTTGCCGACGAGCAGGGCAATATCCTGGATCCGATGAAGGGCAAGCAGTGGGAAGCGGGCGTGAAGTATGAGCCAGAAGGGATGAACAGCCAGTTCAGCGCCTCGGTGTTCCGCATCAACCAGAAGAACATTGCCACCAAAGAGGAGCCGACCGATCCGTACCGTTCCATCGGTGAAATCGAATCCGAAGGCGTTGAGCTGGAGGCGATTGGTCAGCTGACCGACAGCCTGCGTATGCAGGCGGCGTATACCTACACGGATATTCGCTATAAGAAGAGCAGCCCGGAAGAGGAGGGCAAGCGCGCCGTCTATGCCCCGCGTAACATGGCCAGCGCCTGGCTGAGCTACGACGTCAAAACCGGCCCGCTGGACGGCCTGACCGTCGGCTCCGGCGTGCGCTATGTCAACGGGATCGCCAGCGATCGCCAGAACACCCATACGCTTCCGTCGTACACGCTGGTGGACATGGTCGTGGGGTATGACCTGTCAAAAGTGGGGCTTACGGGCGTGAGTGCGCAGCTGAACGTCAATAACCTGACGGACAAAAGCTACGTTGCGGCGTGTAACTCGCTCTCTTACTGCTACTTCGGTGCGGAACGCAGCATTGTGGGCAGCGTTTCGTGGAAGTTCTGAGTCGTTGATTTTGCCGGGTGGCGGCTTCGCCTTACCCGGCCTACTCTATTCCGTAGCGCCACCGGCGCTAAAAAACGTACTACTCCTCCATCGCAATCACAATCGCCTCGCCCATCTTCTTCAACGCCTCGCGATGTTTATCCGTTGGCGGCAGCGCCACGTTGATCCGCAGGCAGTTGCGGTACTTCCCTGACGCGGAAAATAACGATCCGGCCGCCGCCTGGATCTTCAGTCGACACAGCTGCTTGCTGACGCACACCATATCCACCTTCTCTGGCAGCTCAACCCACAGCAGGAAGCTCCCCTGCGGGCGCGTGACGCAAATCTCCGCCGGAAAATACTGCCGCACCCAGCAGGTGTAGGTTTCCATATTCTGCTGATAAATCTGGCGCATACGGCGCACGTGGCGATGGTAATGGCCGTCGCGAATAAACGCCGCCACCGCCATCTGGGTGCCCGGCACGTTAAACCCGCCCGCGGCGTATTTCATGTGCATCACCCGGTCGTAATAGCGCCCCGGCACAATCCAGCCGACGCGCAGGCCCGGCGCCACGGTTTTGGTAAACGAGCTGCAGAGGATCACGCGGCCATCGATGTCCATCGAGTGAATGGTGCGCGGGCGCGGGTACTCCGCCGCCAGCTCACCGTAGATATCATCCTCCACAATTACGATATCGTGCCGCTGGGCGAGGGCTAAAACCTGTTTTTTCCGCGCTTCCGGCATGATAAACCCGAGCGGGTTATTGCAGTTGGGCACCAGGATCACCGCCTTGATCGGCCACTGCTCCATTGCCAGCTCTAACGCCTCAATGCTGATCCCGGTTTCAGAGTCGGTGGGAATTTCAATCGCCTTGATGTCAAACCCGCGCAGCATCTGCATGGTGCCGTGAAAAGATGGCGACTCCACCGCCACGATGTCCCCCGGTTTACACACCGAGAGCAGGGCGATCGACAGCGCGCCGTGGCAGCCGTTGGTGATCACAATGTCGCTTGCCGAGACGGTAGAGCCGCCGTCCAGCATCAGGCGGGCGATCTGCTCGCGCAGCTCCAGCCGCCCGTCGAGCACGTCATAGCTCAGCATCTCGCTCGGGTTATGCTGCGCAAGGCGGCTCATCTCGCGCCACAGGGGCTTCAGGCTCGGCTGGTTAATGTCCGGCGAACCGCCGCCAAAGGAGATCATCTCTTTGTCGGCGCGGGCGTCCAGCAGCATCATCACCTCATCCCACTGGGTGACGTCCACCGGGCGCTGCACCGGGCGCGTCATCGCCGGGACGGGCGGCTGGGCTTTGCGTTTCGAGACAAAATAGCCGGAGCGCGGCTGGGGGGTGATCAGCTGAAGGTTTTCGAGGATCTGGTAGGCCTGCTGTATGGTGCTGATGCTCACGCCATGCTCCTGGCTCAGGGCGCGCACCGACGGCAGACGCTCGCCGCTGCGATACAGCCCTTGTTCAATGCGTTCTGCCAGAAGGTTGGCCAGGTGTTGATAGCGTGTCATGCTGTATCCTTTATTTTCACCATACAGTTTATTAAACCAGTACAGATTGCCGCAAAAAACGGCATGCAGATACCGTTTTAGCGGATCTGTATGTTAAATAAAAGTTGTTTTTGCATCTGTATTGCGCAGGTCGATTTCCAGGATGATAACCCCACTGGCACAGTGAGGAGAGCATTATGGAATTCTACGAGAACCGTTCAAAACGTCCGTTCGTCGTATTTGTCTGGATCGGCAAAACGATCCGCAACTGGTATCGCATCAACCGTACCCGCCGCATCCTGAGCCAGATGAGCGACGAGCAGCTCAAGGACGTCGGGTTATCCCGCAATGATATTTAAACCGTGGCCGGGTAGGGCGCAACCGCCACCCGGCGTTTTTCAGCTCAACAGCGCGAGCGTCTGCCGTTTCGGCCTTTCCAGCAAATCCAGCGCCTCCTGATACGAGCGCACGTTGTTATAGCCCATTACCAGCCCGTAGCGTTTGCCCGACCCGCGATACCACTCCGAGAGTGCATTGACCTGCAGCTGCTGTTCTTGCCAGCAGCGGGCCACTTCCCGGTCGCAGCTCCCTTTGGTGAGAAACGCCACGATATGCATCCCGCCGTCGTTTTGCTCGGTGAAAAACAGATCGCCATACACCTCGCGCAGGGCGGCAATCATCCAGTCGCGGCGGGTCTGGTACAGCGCACGCATCTTTTTGAGATGGCGGAAAAAATGCCCTTCGTTGAGAAACGCGGTGAGGATCTTCTGCATCAGCACCGGCTGGCCGCTGGTGGTGATATCCGCGCAGTCGGTAAAGGCTCCGACGGTGCTGGCGGGCATCACCACGTAGCCCATGCGCAGCGACGGCATGATGGTTTTACTGAAGGTGCCCATAAAGATCACCCGGTCGTGCTGGTCGAGGCTTTTCAGCGACGGCAGCACCTTGCGGGTGTAGTGAAACTCCCCGTCGTAATCGTCTTCGATGATCCACGCCTCGTTCTGGCTGGCCCAGTCGAGCAATTGCTGCTTGCGCGGCAGGGAGAGCGTCACCGCCAGCGGGCTCTGGTGCGAGGGGGTGACGATGGCAAAACGCGCGTCACGATGGTGACGAAGCAGGTATTCCGTATCAATGCCGCAGCGATCGACCGGCACCGTGTGCAGGCGCGGCACGATCCGCTTCAGCAGCTGCTGGCCCATAAAGTAGCCCGGATCTTCAAACACTACCTTGTCGCTGCGGCTGGCGAGGGTGTCGAGGATCAGCCGCAGGCTGCCGCTGTAGCCGCTGGTGATCAGCACCTGTTCGGCGGTGCAGGACAAGCCGCGCGAGATATTGAGATAGCTGGCGATGGCCTGGCGCAGCGGATACCAGCCCAGGACGGGCGGGTTGAGCATCTCCTCCTGACGCATGGCGCGCGTCGCCTGGCCCGCCAGCAGCAGCCATTTTTTATACGGGAAGCTGTCGAGGGCGGGGATGCCGGGGCGCAGAAAACCGGCCCGCTCGCGCTGACTGATAAGCGAGGCCGGAAGCGTGCCGGTAGGCTGTTCCGCAGGGGCATTGTTATCCGGCAGCAGTAAATCCGGGTTGACCCGCGTGCCGCGCGCGCCCTGGCTCACCAGATACCCTTCACCCGTCAGAATGGCGTACGCCGTTTCGACGGTTTTGCGCGCCACCTTCAGCTCTTCCGCCAGCACGCGGATGGCAGGCACCTTATCGCCCGGCTTCAGCACGCCGCGCGTGATGTTGTCGCGATAGCGGGAATAAATGTCGTGATAGCCCGGCTTTATGTCCTACCTCATTTCACGCTTTTTGTATCTTTTTACTATGTCATGAACGGCGTAGATTTGCCTCATCGCACGGCACATGCCGCACAAAAAGAGGAAAGACAATGAGCACTCGCGTTAACCACCATAAAGTTACACCTGCCCTCGCCAACGCGCTGTCTGCCCTGAGCATGGAGGTGGCAAAAACCTCCATCGACCCGGCGCTGAAGCACCTGATCGACATTCGCGTGTCGCAGCTGAACGGCTGTACGTTCTGTCTGGATATGCACTCTAAAGAGGCCAAAATCGCCGGGGAACGCGAGCTGCGCCTGTACCATCTGGCGGCCTGGCGCGAGTCCCCGTTGTTCAGCGCCCGCGAGAAAGCGGCGCTGGCCTTCACCGAAGCGCTGACCCAGATTGGCGTTCACGGGGTGAGCGACGCGCTGTACCGCAGCGTGGCGGAGCACTTCTCGGACGTGGAGATTTCAGAGCTGAACTTCGCCATCGTGGCGATCAACGCCTGGAACCGTCTGGGGATCACCTCCCGCATGGCGCCCGGCTCGCTGGACGCGGCTTACGGGCTGAATAAGGCTAACCTGGAATAATCCCGCGCTCGCGGATCATCGCCACCAGCGCCCGCAGTCCCGGCGGGACGTGGCGATGGCCGGGGTAATACAGGCGCAGCCCGGCAAAGGGCTGCGCCCAGTCGTTTAAAACGCTCACCAGTTCTCCACGCTCAAGCTCTTCCCGGATATACAGTTCCGGCAAAAATCCTACCCCTAATCCCGCCTTTACGGCGCGGATCGAGGCGAAAAGATCGGATGTCGCAAAGCGCGGCGGTACGGCAAGGGCGTACGTTTCCCCCCGACGCGCCAGCTCCCAGCGGTAGATCCCGCCGTGGGCCATGCGCATGCCGATCCCCTGATGCGAAAGCAGATCGTCCGGCGTCTGCGGAGTACCGTGACGGGCAAAATAGTCCGGCGTGGCGGTCACCAGCTGGCGGATCTTCCCGGTCAGCGGCACGGCGATCATGTCCTGCGGCACGGACTCCTCAAGGCGGATCCCCGCGTCGTAGCCTTCCGCAACGATGTCGATCATGCGCGCTTCGCTGACGGTTTCCACGCGCATCTTCGGGTAGCGGATCATAAAGTCGATCAGCAGCTGGTCCAGAAACAGGGTGCCGATATGGTTCGGCACGTTCAGACGCAGCGTGCCGGCGGGTTCCCCGGTGTCGCTGTGGATCTCCTCGCTGGCGAGGCGGATTTCCTGCAGCGCCGGGCCAACGCGCGCCACGTAGCGCTGTCCGGCGTCGGTGAGCGCCACGCTGCGGGTAGTGCGGTTAAAGAGGCGAGTATCCAGGCGGCTCTCCAGCCCGGCGATGGCGTTACTGACCGCCGTGGCGGACATGCCGAGCTCCTGCGCCGCGCCGCGAAAGCTGCCGCGCCGCACCACCGCCATGACCACTTCCAGCTCTGTCAGACCTGAACGATGCATAGATTATCCTGAAAATCGAAACAACCCTTGCAGCATAGCGTGGATTATCGCAACGGAGAAGCCGTGCCAGACTGTGCTCACACAGTCTGAGGAGGTTTATATGCACACTATCGAACAGATCTTTATTAACGGCGAATTTGTTACCCCGCACGGCACCGAACGGTTTGATTTATACAACCCGGCGACGGCGCAGGTCATCGGGCAGGTACGCCTGGCGGATGAGGTTGACGCAGCGCGCGCCGTTGCGGCGGCAAAAGCGGCGTTCCCGGCGTGGTCGCAGACGACAAAGCAGGAGCGCATTGCCGCGCTAAAACGTATGCACGCCGCCGTGGCCGCTCGTCACGACGATCTGCTGGAAGCGGTCATCGAAGAGTACGGCGCGCCCGCTTCGCGCTCGGCGTGGATGGCCAGCTATCCGGCGGAGGTGATTGCTCAGGCGATTGAGGCGCTGGAGGCGTTTGAATTCGTCACCCCCGCGGGCGCAGCCACGGTGCAGATGACGCCGCTTGGCGTGGCCGGGCTGATTACGCCGTGGAACAGCGACGCAGGATTTATCTGCGGCAAGCTGGCGGCCGCGCTGGCCGCGGGCTGTACGGCGGTGATTAAGCCGAGCGAAATGAGCGCCCTGCAAACGCAGATTGTCACCGAAGCGCTGCGCGATGCGGCTCTGCCGCCGGGCGTGTTTAACATCGTCACCGGGCGCGGCGAGACGGTCGGTGACACAATCAGCCGCCATCCGGACGTGGCAAAAATCTCGTTTACCGGTTCGACGCATACCGGCAAGGCTATCCTGCGCAACGCGGCGGAAAGCTTTAAGCGTGTGACGCTGGAGTTAGGCGGGAAATCGCCGACGATCCTGCTGGATGACGTGGATCTGGCGCAGGCGATCCCGCTGGTGATTCAGGCCGGGTTTATGAACAGCGGGCAGGCGTGCGTGGCCGGAACGCGCATTCTGGTGCCTTACTCGCGTAAGGCGGAGATCGAAACCGCGCTGGCGCAGGCCGTGGCGGCGGTGAACTCCGGCAACCCGCGCGATAAATCAACGGACGTCGGCCCGATGGTCAGCGCAAAGCAGTGGCAGCGGGTGCAGGGCTATATCCGCAAAGGTGTCGAAGAGGGGGCGCGCCTGCTGGCGGGCGGCGAGGGGCGGCCGGAAGGCACGCAGGACGGCTGGTTTGTGCGCCCGACGCTGTTTGCCGACGTGAACAACCAAATGACGATTGCCCGCGACGAGATTTTTGGCCCGGTGCTGTGCGTAATTCCCTATCGTGACGAGGCGGAGGCGATTGCCATTGCCAACGACACGGACTACGGCCTGAGCGCGGTGGTGCTGGGCGGTGCGGACCGCGCGCGCCGCGTGGCGCAGCAGATTGTTTCCGGTCGCGTGCTGGTGAACACTCTGGCCCATGAACCGAAAGCGCCGTTTGGCGGGTTTAAGCACTCCGGCGTGGGGCGCGAGATGGGCGAGTGGGGGATCCGGGCGTTTATGGAGCCGAGGTCGATTCTGGGCTAAAGCTTCGCTCTTTACCGAAGCATTGTGCTTTTCCATCCTGCATTCTCTCCTCAACATCACAGCGGAGAGACCATCATGATCGCAGTCCTTTTCGAAGCCAAAGCCGCGCCTGCCCATCAGGCGCGCTACCTCCAACTTGCCGCAGAGCTTAAGCCTTTGCTGGCCGACATCGACGGCTTTATCGACATCGAACGGTTCCAGAGCCTGACGACCGACGGCAAAATTCTTTCCCTTTCCTGGTGGCGGGATGAAGAGGCCGTCCGCCGCTGGAAGCAGAACGTCTTCCATCAGGCGGCGCAGGCCGAAGGGCGGGAGTCGATTTTCTCTTTCTACCGTATTCGCGTGGCGCAGCTGGTGCGGGAGTACAGTTCCGAAACGGGAGGGCGCGCGGATGTATGACGTTCACGTGATTTTCCGCGACGGGCCCGGCGAGCTGGCGCGCTTTGGACAGCTGTTGGGGCGCAACGGCGTAGGGCTGGAAGGCGGTGGCGTATTCGGTACGGAGGCCCATTTCCTGGTGGAAGATGGTGAAAAAGCGCGACGCGTGCTGCTCGACGCCGGGTTTACCGTGCAGGCGGTGCGAAAGCCGGTGATCAGAAAACTCAGGCAGGCGCGCCCCGGGGAGCTGGGTGAAATTGCGGCGGCGCTGGCGGCACGCGGCGTGTCTGTTCTTACCCAGTACAGCGACCATGCGAATCACCTTATTCTGCTGACGGATGATGATAAGCTGGCCGCAGAGATCACCGAACCCTGGGCAGCACATGTTAAAGACAAGCTTACCGACTGATAACGGCGCGGCGCTGGAGCAGGCCATTGCGGCGGTGGCGGCGGCAATGGCCGATCCGTCGCGCGTGAAGATGCTGTGTGCGCTGATGGACGGGCGGGCGTGGACCGCCACCGAACTGAGCACCGCGGCAGACGTCGCCCCCTCGACCGCCAGCGGGCATCTCGCCCGGCTGGTGGAGGGAAAGTTGATTACCTGTCTGTCTCAGGGGCGGCATCGCTACTATCGTCTGGCGGGGCACGACGTGGCGGAGCTGGTCGAACAGATGATGGGGCTCTCCTGGAGCCGCATTGCGCCGCCGGAAACCACCGCGCCGAAGGCCATGCGGGAGGCGCGCACCTGCTACGATCATCTGGCGGGCGCGGTGGCGGTAAAGATCTACGATTTCATGCAGGCGGAAGGCTGGCTTGAGGCAGACGGTTCAGCGCTCACGCTGTATGGCCGGGAGCAGTTTCTGAAGCTCGGCGTGTCGTTAAGCGCTCATCCGCGCCGCAAGGCCTGCTGCGCCTGTCTGGACTGGAGCGAGCGGCGGTTTCACCTCGGAGGCGAAGCTGGCGCGGCGCTGCTTATTCATCTGGAAAGCAAAGGGTGGATCCAGCGGGTGGCGGGGTATCGGGAGGTGGTGGTGACGGCTTCGGGAAAAAGTGCCGTCAGGAGGCATTTTAGCCGCTAAACTCCACTGCGGGCTGGTGCCCTCACCCCGACCCTCTCCCACAGGGAGTGGGAGACATCGTTTTCGCAATTCCTGCTCTTTCGTCTCGCGTTTCTTGATACTTACCCTGATAACTATTATCTTGACCGCGTGTGACGAGAGGTTTCCCCATGAGTGAAGAAGAACTGTTCTGCCGCAGGCCGATGGGCATGCGGATGGCAATGATCGTGCGCCAGTGGCGTGCGGTGATCGATGATGCCATTCTCGATACCGGCTTAACCCAGTCGAGCTGGACGGTGATGATGCAGCTTCATCAGCTCGGGGATAACGTCTCAATGAGTGAGCTGGCGGAGGTGCAGGGTATTGAACTGCCGCCGCTGATGCGCACCCTGACACAGCTGGAAAAACAGGGTTACCTGCTGCGCACCACATCGCCTTATGACAAGCGCATCCGGCTTCTGACGCTGACGCCTGAGGGAAAAGCCATTTTAAAAAGGCTCACTCAGGTGATTGAGACCTATCAGGCGCGCGTGTCGCAACACATCGCGCCGGAGCATATCGAGATTTTCAGCGCCACGTTAAATCAAATCGCCTGCAATTTGCGGACAATCCGCGAAGAAGACAACAAGACCGAAAAATAATGACCCCTGAACAAAAATTTGCCCGCTGGGTAAGGGTGAGTATTGCCTCTTTCCTGCTGATGTTTATCTATTTTGTCGTCGCGGATATCTGGATCCCGCTGACGCCAGACTCCACCGTCATGCGCGTGGTGACGCCGGTTTCTCCGCGCGTCTCCGGCTACGTGGCGGCGGTACATGTCCACAACAACAGCCAGGTGAAGAAAGGCGATCTGCTGTTTGAGCTCGACGACACGCCGTTTCGCAATAAAGTGGAAGCGGCGCAAATCGCGCTGGAGCAGGCGCGTCTCTCTAACGAACAGCTGGACGCGCAGATCGCCGCCGCGCAGGCCAGCCTGAAAACCGCGGTGCTGACCGCGCGTAACGACAAGGTGACCTTCGAACGCTATCAGAAGCTGAGCACGTTACAGAACGTCTCGCAGGCGGATCTGGATAAGGTCCGCACCGCCTGGCAGAGCAGCGAGCAGTCCGTCAGCACGATTCAGGCCAACATCCGGAACCTGCGCATCCAGCGCGGCGAGCGCGAAGAACACCGCAACGTGACGCTGCAAAAATACCGCAACGCGCTGGATGAAGCAGAGCTGAACCTCGGCTGGACAAAGGTCTACGCCCAGGCGGACGGCACGGTCAGTAACCTGCAGTTAAGCCCCGGTTTTTACGCCTCATCCGGCTCCGCCGCGCTGGCGTTGGTAAACAACCAGACCGATATCGTGGCCGATTTCCGCGAGAAGAGCCTGCGCCATACCCGTCAGGGCACCGATGCCGCCGTAGTGTTTGACGCCTTCCCGGGGCAGGTGTTCCGCGCCCACGTGGCCAGCAGCGACGCGGGGATCCTCGCAGGCCAGGAGGCGGTTAACGGCCAGCTCTCCCAGCCGGAGACCTCTAACCGCTGGGTACGAGACGCTCAGCGCATGCGCATTCACGTCACGCTGGATGAGCCGCTGCCGAAGCCGCTGCCAACCGGCGCGCGGGCGACCGTGCAGCTCTACAACAGCGAAGGGCCGTTTGCGCGCTTCTTCTCCGGAATGCAGATCCACCTGGTGAGCCTGCTTCACTATGTCTATTAATACGCTGGCACGGGTCTTTACCCCGCACGGCAACATCGTCTACACGGCAAACGACTTTCGCCAGACCCTGCGCATCGTTTTTGCCGGGATGATTGCCTTGAGCATATCGAGCTTCTACAACACCAGCTACGGCGTGTTTTTCGTGGTCTATCCGATCATGCTCCTCTCGCTGGTGCCAGTTTTTAACCGCCACGTGGCGAAGCAGTTTATCTTCAGCGCATCGCTGAACTGCGTCGAAATGGTGATTATCATCGGCTATCTTTCCCAATGGCCGGTCATCATGACGCTGGTGGTATTTGCCCTTTACGTGATGCGTTTTCGCTTTATGAGCAAAGGGCCGCTGTTCCTCTTCGGCTCGATGGGCGTTGTGTGCCAGAGCGTAATGCTCAACTTTATGAGCTACCCCACCACAAACTGGCACACGCTGCTGTTTTCCAACATTGAAGCGAGCGTGATGGCGGTGTGCCTGAGCGCGCTGATGAACTACCTGCTGCCGGACGTGGAGCCCCGCAAGCCGCCGCCGCTGATTGAGAAAGACGACGCCCGCGTGCGCCACGAGTCGCTGCTCTCCGGCAGCGTCGCGACGATGATTTTCGTGGTGTTTCAGATTAGCGACTTAAGCGATTCGCTCTCGGCGCTGATGGCAGGAATTCTGATCTTGTTCCCTATGCACTACCGCGGCGCGGTGATGAGCTCCATCTGGCGCGTGGTCGGGGTAGTGCTGGGCTGCCTCTACATTCTGGTGGTGCAGCTTATCCTCTACGATCACAGCAGCCATATGCTGCTGATGATGCCGCTGATTGGCCTCGGCCTGGCGTTTGGCGCGCGGCTGCACGTGATGGAGAAAGTGGGCGCGGGCGTGGGGTTTTCCAGCATCACGACCATCGGCATTATGTTCGGGCAGAACATGCACCCGGACAGCGACCTGGTGTTCAGCGATCTCTATCGCATCACCTCCGTGACCTTTTCGCTGGTGGCGACGCTGACGATGGTCTTTCTGGTGCATTTGATCCTGAACCGTTTCGCCGCCACGCGCTACGTCATTCAGGGCTGATAGCGTTTGCCGCCGCTGAAGCTCCAGTCCTCAGCGGCCGTAAACTGGATAACGACCATCACGTCTCCACCTTCAATGCCCATCTTCTCATTCAGTTGCGCAGCCAGCTGGTGGTAGAGGGCAGATTTCTGTTCAGTGCTCCTCGGCTTACCAGCAACGATATTAAACAGTATCGCCCCCTCCGTTCTGCCCGTGCTGAGATAGTGCCGATCAATGTATCGATCCCCGGCTGCGAAGCATTCAAAAAAATGGAATCTGTCCTGTGCGGGAACGGCGAAGGTTTCCGTCAGCGCCTGGTGCAGAATGTCCGAGATCTGCTTTTGCTGCATCTCGCTATAGCGGTCACCCGTCATGATACGAACAAACGGCATTATTGTTTCTCCTCTGCAAGGCTGCTCAGCGCGCTGACGGCGGCCGGCCAGCCTGCGTAAAACGCCAGATGGGTAAACGCTTCGGCTATTTCGTCGTCCGTCACGCCGTTTTGCCGGGCGAAGCCGATATGCCAGGGAAGCTGCGCGGTGCGCCCCAGGGCTGCCAGCGCGGCAAGCGTGATCAGACTGCGATCCCGCGGGGCTAGCTGCGGACGCTGCCAGATATCGCCAAAAAGTACCTGCTGGCTCAGTTCAGCCAGCTTAGGGGAAACCTGCGCAAGCGTGTCGCGATTCAGTGTTGTGCTCATTTTTATTCCTCCTGTCGTCTGGAAATCACTCTCGCAGGCTGCCACCATAAATAAAATCGCAATGTTCAGGACTGAATGTCCTGAAAATGAGGATGATATGGATAAACGCTTTTCAGCATTAGACCTGGACGCGCTGCGCAGCTTTGTGGAGGGGATCCAGTCCGCCAGTTTTGCCGAGGCAGCGGACAGGCTGTGTCGGTCCACCTCTGCGGTCAGTGCCCAGTTAAAAAAGCTGGAGCAGCAGTGTGGCGTGGCTCTGACCGTTAAGCAGGGGCGTACGCTGGCACTGACCCGAGAGGGTGAAATTCTGCTGAGCTACGCCCGACGCATGCTGGTATTAAATGATGAAGCGCTCCGGGCTATCAGAGGTGAGTTGCTTCAGGGCGAGGTACGGCTGGGTATGCAGGAGGACTTTGGCGAGTCCGTGATGCCGAAGGTCCTCGGCGATTTTCACAGACAACACCCTGAGCTTCGCATGACGGCACGTGTCGATCGCAACCCGCCGCTGCTGCGCGGCGTGGCGGCGAATGAACTCGATCTGGCGCTGGTCTGGCAGGAAGGTCGAGAAGGCGACTACGTGCGAAGCGAACCGCTGGCATGGATTTGCCGGTCCCGCGTGGACATTGAGGTCCTTCTGCAACGAGGTGAGCCGCTGCCGCTGGTGATGTTTGACGCGCCCTGCCTCCTGCGAAGCCGGGCCATCGCGGCACTGGATGCCGCAGGTATTCCCTGGCGTATCGCTTATACCAGCTATAGCCTGAGCGGGCTGTGGGCGGGAGTTAGCGCGGGGCTGGGTATTACGCTCCGCACGCGTATTGGTCTGCCCGGGACGTTACGGATCGACAACCACCTGCTGCCAGATGCAGGAGAGCTGGGTATCGCCCTGCATCAGGGGAGCGCCTCCCCCGATGCAGCTATTACCAGCATGAAGGCGCTGATCCTCAGGACGCTGAATGGATAAGCGTTGGGACTTGCGAGAGTAAGAACAGGATGAGGCCTATCGTCCCGCCCACCAGCGTGCCGTTGACGCGGATAAACTGTAGGTCTTTGCCAATGTTAAGCTCGATCTGACGTGACATATCTTTGGCGTCCCAGCTTTTGACCGTGTCGCTGATGTGGCGGGTCAGGAACGCGGCGAAATCTGGCGCGACGCGGTGCGCGGCCTGCTCCAGATGCTCGTTCAGCGACGCGCGCAGGCTGGCGTCGTTTGTTAGCGTTTCGCCAAACCACAGCCCGGCGTTGGCGATGCGCTGCTTCACGCGCGAATCCTCGCTCTGCATATCCGCCTTCAGCCACTGGCGCAGGTCAGCCCACATCTCGCCCAGATAGCGGTTAAACGCCTCATCGTTCTTCAGGTAGTGCTTGATGTTGTCGGCTTTCGCCGCCATTTCCGGATCGTTTTTCAGGTTGTCGATAAGCTTCAGCGTGGCGCGGTCGAACGCCTGACGGATCTGGTGCGTGCGGTCGTGGCTGATATCGTCCAGCAGCGTGTTCACCGCGTTCGACACCATCTCCGCGCTTTGATCGCCCAGCCACTCCGTGGGGAGCACCATCGCCTTGCGGGGATGCTCGGTTTTGAGCCAGTGGACGATCTGATCGGCAATAAACTCCCGCGTGCTTTCCCGCTGAATCAGGGTAATCAGGCGGTTGATGATGGCGTCCAGCAGTACCTGATGGCGGTTGTTTTTGGTCATGCTCTCCAGCATGACGGCGCTGGTTTCGGTGAAATCGACCTTGTCGATAGCTTTATGCACCGCGCGTTTGAGCAGGCGCTGAATGCGCCCGTCGTCGGTTAACTCAAGAAAACCGCTCATCACCTGCATCAGATGCAGCCCGACGCGCTGGGCGTTGTCGGGCTTGCTGAACCAAGCGCCAATCATCTGCGCTGGCTCATAGCGGCGGATCAGCGCCACAAGCGACTGAGTATCAAGAAACTTCTCCTGCACGAACTGGCCAAGATTGTCGCCGATTCGGTCCTTATTGCGCGGGATAATCGCCGTATGGCGCGAAATAAACGGAATGGGAACCCGGCGGAACAGCGCGACGACGGCAAACCAGTCCGCCAGCGCGCCGACCATCGCCGCCTCGGCAATGGCTTTGACGCCGCGCACCCAGAAGGTTTGCGGCAGGAAGAGGGTGGTGACAAAGGCCGCGGCGGCAATCAGCAGCAGCGACAGCGCCAGCAGCTTGGCGCGTTTGAGTTCAGCGATTTTTTCCATGGGTTAAGGATAGAGGCAAGTGAACCAAAAGTGCAAAGCTGGTGTAAGGAGGAGACGCAATCTCTGCCTGAACACATGGCTTTTATATAAAAATTATATACATCAAAATTATCTATTATTAATTTTTCTATATTTTTTGTGCTTATTTATTTTGGACGTGATGTTTTGTGACCATCGTAGTCATTTTAACGCTCTTATTAGCCATAAGATAAAGGACTATTCATGAAAGGAGACGGTATTGATGACATGGGAGTATAAAGTTTCGACAGGGATATTGAGTCATAATGGTGTGTTTGTCGCTAACTGCTACAGCGGTGCGGGTGAATCGAAAGATAAGCCAGAGTGTGAAAGTCAACGAAACAGAGGACCCATTCCCAGAGGTATTTATTTTATTGCCGGTTGGAATAATCATAAAAGTGCTGAGGCGATTATCCTTGAGCCTATAGCGGGGACCAATACCTTTGGTAGAGATCATTTTCAAATTCATGGTGATAAAAAAGGTCAGCCGCCAGGTTCTGCATCAGCAGGCTGCATCATTATGAACGGCCAGGACAAGCGTCATATTATTTATGATTCAGGTGACACAATACTGGTGGTGCGATAATGAAATATATGATTGCACTGCTCTTCTTATGTGCTCCGATGGCTCTCTTTGCCAAAAACCACACTTCTGCGCAGATTATCCAGATGATAAACGATAAAGGTGCAAGAAGTGTTGTAGCAGAGTTATATGCTAATGATAGCGGTGAGTCGGAATGGTGGAATCATGTCATTCCAGAGATAGGTAAAGGAACTCAGGCATGGTTAGCCGTGGCGAGTGCCCTTGAGTCCGGAGTGGACGCCAGTACGGCTGAAGATTTAAAGGCATCGCTTTCTGAAGCCATCCCGCATAACCCTGAGGGTGTTTTAGCAATCTTAAATGACGATAAACCGTTACTCACTGTTGAACAAATTTGCGCGTTTGCGAATTTCCCCGAAACGGAGGCAGAAAGTAACAAGCTTTTTGTGGATTCAATCAGGGAGATGTTCAAAATAAAAAGCCCGCAGGGTAAAAGATGTCTCGGCGTTATGATCGCCAACCTTGAACACTCTGTTCCATTCGATAAGGATATTTAAATGGCCATTCCGGGATATATGTCATTAACTGACGATGCGGGTAATATCATAAAAGGGAGCGTGAAAGTTAAAGACCGTGAAAACCAAATTGAGGTATTAGGGCTCTATCATAACGTATGCTATAACTCTGACCTGCATAATGGCAGAGCGTTGAGTAAACGCCAGCATCGTCCCTTTCTTATTGAGAAAGAAATAGATGCCTCCAGCGTTTTTCTCTATAAAGCACTCAGCACGGGCGGTACGCTCAGGAAAGCAACTATCGACCTTTACAGAATCAATGATGCCGGTCAGGAAGAAATTTATTTCACAATAACGCTGGAAGCGGTGAAGGTCGTCACGGTGTTTTCATTAATGCATGACGTGAAAGAGACTTACCATGAAAAGCAGGGGCATCTTGAGCTCGTTTTGCTTCGTTATGAAAAGATTACCTGGCATTACCGTGACGGTAACGTTATTCATTCGGATGACTGGGATTACCGGTTAGGGGCTTGATTAGCCAGCTCCGGGAGAAAATTATCCCCGGAGCATGAACGCATTCTGACGAACAGAATGTAACGCTTTTGATCCTGGAACAAATGAGTATCAGTTCTCCTGATAAGCCTTTTCGATGAGCAGTTTCGCTTTCATCAGGTCATTTTCATTGCGAACGACCAGCTCAACGTTGCCCGTTCCCCAGTGCCCAATATGCGTTACATCCCGGCTAAATCCCTCTTCCAGCTGAATATGCTCAGGATCCAGTTTCAGCCATAAGCGGATATGGGGATCGGTGACGGGGTAAACGCCGGCGCAAACAAAATTCCTCAGACGACGGAATGCGCCGTATAGCTTCAGCTCTTTGTATTGCACTTCATCGCCAAGAGACAGGACGTAGCTTTTTAGCTGCTCGAATAAGGTGGCTAATTTTGTGGACGCGCTGGCGAGCTGTTCGCTATGCGTTCGTGTGTTACGCTTGCCTGCGGTTGAGGTTAGCGTATCGTTTGCTGCTTCCGAGAACGCGTTTTCAACCACGGCATTGACCAGTTCGAACATTAGCAGGTCGTCAGAAAAAAGCTTGTAACGAATCAGGCTGATATTGCGGTTAATCTGCTGTACGGCATGTTCGTCATACTTATTGAAATCAGCGGCAATACAAAGCAGGCGCGTACCTGACCAGTCGATAGCCTCCGCCGTCTCTTTGCCGAGCTTCTCCATTACCAGCCACTTAAATTCAGCCTTATGATCGAGGAGCCAGTCCAGATAAAACAGCCCCTGGTTGATCACATTTTCGTTGCTGTGACGTTTGTATTCGATAATGACCGGACAGTTATTTTCGTCCAACCCCAGTGAATCAATACGTCCACGGTGAGTCTTACCGGTGCTGTATTCACTGTCGAGAAAACGAACCCCGAGAAAAGTCTCCATTCGGGATTCAATCAAGGATTGCAGCTCTTTTTCGATGGTTGCTGCTTTACCGGAAAGTTCTTTTACGCCGCTAGCACTGTAACGGAAGAGCTGGATATCACTCATGAATTGATTCCCTGCGCATTTTTGCGATGTCATACATCAGGTGAGCAAACCCTTTGGCAACTTCCGGAGACGATAAGTACTGCATCATCATCTCCTTGTGCGCTTCGTTGCTGTCCATCACGGCATCATCAATGGCTTTCGTAAAGTCGCCCAGCATGGCCTGCTCACGGGTGTTGTTGTCGAGTTGGGTCATGACAAGTTTGTTTTCTGCGAGCTTATCGTAAACCACAAAGGCGTAGTTGAGCATATCTTTGTCGGTCAGGTTTTCGGTGATAAACAACTCGTTGAGCTGCGCCAGCACCTGCGACATAAACTCCTCTTTCTTATCTTTTGCTTTTGCGGTGCCGACGCCATTAACCGGGTTGAGCTTATACTCTGCTGCATCCTCCTGAAGCTTAATATGCTGCTCCTGGATCTTTGAAAGCCGATAGTGGCTCATTTCAACACTGGAAAGATCGACATCATCTTCATCAATTGCCTCTTCGCGCAGCAAGGGGTGAAGGTGACGACAATAAAGGCTTAACTTCTCCAGCGACTTGTCATCGTAGGCGACGATCTGAGACATAAATTCGTAAAAGCGTACAAAGCTGCCGAGATCTTTTTTGAAGATCTCCAGACGATCTTTTTCCTGCTTGCAGACTTTAAAACTGTTTTCCGCGTTGGCGAGCAAAATGGGATTAGGGGAATCCCTTTTCGTTAACTCATAGATCTGCCTGGCGCTGATATACGCCTCTTTCGCGGAGGTATACCGCATTGCCCAGCGGTTTACTGCGGGCAGGCAGATATTGCTGATCTTCGCATTCGATTTTTTCTTGCTGTAAAACGCCTCGCAGAGTTGTTCGACTTCATGCCATAAAAATATGCCCATGGCGCGAAGTTTCTCATACAGATCGAACACCTGATCTGGATTGCTGACATCGGTCAATTCTGCCGTCTGGTAGTAGGGCTGAAAGGCCGCGAGGATATCGTCAGGCTCGTTATAAAAATCGAGTACAAAAGTGCCGGATTCCTTTTTACCGGGGTAGGTTCGGTTCAGCCGTGACAGCGTCTGTACGCACTCCACGCCGCCAAGCGCTTTATCCACGTACATGGCGCACAGCTTCGGCTGGTCGAAGCCGGTCTGGAATTTGTTGGCCACCAGCATCACCTGATAGTCATCAGTATCAAACGCCTTACGCATATCGCGGCCTTTAAGCGCCGGGTTCATACTGATTTCAGTAAATTTCTGGTGCAACAGCGCGAGGTCGTTCATGTCATTTTCCTGGAATTCGACTTCGCCTGAGAATGCCACCATTGCGGCGATTTTTCCGTAGCCCATTTCAGCGATGTATTTATCGAAAGCCAGCTTGTAGCGCACTGCAGCCTTGCGCGAGCTGGTCACCACCATCGCCTTCGCCTGCCCGCCGAGCAGATGCATCACATGCTGACGGTAGTGCTCAACGATGACTTTTACCTTTTGCGCGACATTGTGTTCATGCAACGTCACCCACTGGTTGAGCCTGATCTTCGCCCGATTGCTGTCCACTTCCTGGTCTTTATCACCCATTTTTTGCAGCAACTTATAGGCGACTTTGTAATTGGTGTAGTTCTTCAGCACGTCGAGGATAAAGCCCTCCTCGATGGCCTGGCGCATGGAGTAAACATGGAACGCCGCAGGTTTGTTGGTTCTGGACGCGGGTTCGTGCGGGTTGGGTCTGCGGCCAAAAAGCTCCAGGGTCTTCGCCTTCGGCGTCGCGGTGAAGGCGTAGAAATTAAGGTTACTGCTCCCGCTGCGCGCGGCAAGAGTGGCGTCGAGGATATCTTCAGAGGTCAGGACCACATCGTCGTCGGCCCCTTCGCTCATCAGCACTTCTTTCAGCTGGCGCGCCGTGGAGCCGCTCTGGGAAGAATGCGCTTCATCTGCGATGATCGCGTAGGTTCGCTCTTTTAGGCTGGTGCTGTTTTCAATTGCTTTAAGTACGAACGGGAAGGTCTGGATAGTAACGATGATGATGGGCTGTGAGTGCTCCAGCGCGCTGGCGAGCTTCTCCGATTTCGACCCTTCGCCCTCGCGGTTGTTGATTCGTCCGACCACGCCGTCCGCATGTTCAAACTGATAGATGGTGTCCTGCAGCTGGTCATCCAGCACGGTGCGGTCAGTCACAACGATCACCGAGTGGAAGCGTTTTTCACCCTTTTCGTTATGCAGGCAGGAGAGCTGATGCGCCGTCCAGGCGATGGAGTTCGATTTCCCGGATCCGGCGCTGTGCTGGATAAGGTATTTGTTGCCGGTGCCTTCTTCGTCTGCGGCGGCAATAAGCTTGTTCACCACGTCCCACTGATGATAACGCGGGAAGATCAGGCTCTCTTTTTTGACCTTTTTACCGTCCCAGTCCTCTTTCTCCTCGATTTGCAGATGGACAAAGCAGGCAAGAATTTTTAGCAGGTTGTCAGGGAGTAATACTTCATTCCAGAGATAGCTGGTGGCGTATTCATGGTTATCCTCCGGGATATCGTTACCCGTACCTCCCTCTTTAGTGCCTTTGTTGAATGGCAGAAAGAACGTGTCATCGCCAGCAAGCCGGGTGGTCATGTAGACCTCATACTGGCTGACGGCGAAATGCACCAGCGCACCGCGCTTGAAGGTCAGCAGCGGCTCAGGCTTGTTGGTCGCCGGATCTTTCGGCAGGCGCGTTTTTTTGTACTGATTGATGGCGCTGTTGACCGTCTGCTTGAACTCGGATTTCAATTCGAGAGTGGCAACGGGAAGGCCGTTGATAAACAGCACCAGATCGATGCGCCAGCGTTTGGCTTTCGCCTCTGTGTCGGTGCCGCTCGCGTGGGGGCTATAAACCAGTTCCGGGACGATTCGACAGATGTTCTGCCGATAGCGCGCAAGGGTGTCCGGGTTGAGGTTGTGATCCGGCTTGAACTGGCATAATGAGAAGCGCGCATTATGGCTTTTGATGCCGTGGCGCAGCACCCCCAGAGTACCGTAGGTCCGGGACTGGAGATCGGTGGCGTTGGCATCGGCTTTTTTAAGCTGCGCGACCAGCGCATCGAGAAAATGACGCTCGGTGTCGTTGGGGTAGATGCGGGTGAATTTTTCCCACTCTTGCGGCTGGGTGATCTGGACAAACGTCAGCGCATCCTGCGGATAGAGCGCGCGTTCGCGATCGTACTTGCTGCCAGTGCCGGGAACCCAGCCGTTCTGACACATCTGGTTGATGATATCGGCCTGTAGATTGGCTTCTTTGGTGACGTCGGCGATCATGCGGTGGCCTCCTCTGTTGTGAAGGATGCTTCGGTGCTGCTGGCAGGAGGCGTCCAGTCGCGGAGATCGATTTTGCCGGTAACGGCGGCGGCGATCAGGGCGGTGCGACGTTCTTTTAGGAGGTCGATTTGTTGGCGTTGTTTTTGGATTAGGGTGTCGATTTTTGCGGTCTGATAATCAAGTAGTTTTGAAATAGACTCTTGCTCATTCGTCGGTGGAAGCCAAATAGATAATCCGCGTAAGATAGCTTGAGTGATGCTAAATACTTTTACGCCCTTAACAGCATGTTTTATTTGCGATCTTAATTCTTGGCAATCGAATAGATAAGCAAGGAATCGATAGTTTTGCCGATCTATAGGGCGAGCGATAATTGTATGGTAACCAGCGAAGATACTAGAGTCAGTAGTGAGTTGTGAGAAATTTCCTGACCCATCAACATCTTCTGATGTATCAGCGAAAATAATGTCACCTTTTATAAGTAATGAGTTTTTGTCATTTTTTAAATGTGTTTCATTAACATACTTCAACTTATGGATGTTTGGATTGATCTCAAAACCGTGCTTGGAGTGTATTTCTCCATAGTTGATACAAGGTATACCCTCATCCTGAAGATTCTCTTTAGTAATAGTAAGGCCTTTGTCAAATAAGAAGCAATATCGAACTTTGCTTATTGACCAATGCGTGGGAACTTGCCCCAACCACTCAACCCCAGAATCTTTCATCGGTACATCAGGGTCTAGCCCTTTGGTTACGGCATGGCTAATCATTGCCTGACGTTTTTCTTTTAGTAGTTCGTTGAGCTGTAGTTGTTTTTCGATCAGATTATCAATTTTTATAGTTTCGTAATCTAGGAATTTTGCAATTGAATCTGCTTCTTTATGATCTACTTTGACAACGCTCAATGATCCAAGTCTTTCACAGTTCAATATTTTTAAAACATTACCAGTAGCTAACTCCTCAAGCTGTGTTCTTGAAGCCTTAAAAACATAAAAATAATATCTTCCTGAATTATGAAAAGTGGCAGCTGTAACTTGCTGATTAGTTGATACGGTTTGTTCTACATAACCACATTTACCAATCGTTCCTATACAACAAACTAATGTCGAATTAGGCTTAATATGTCTTAGTAGATTCCAACCAGTATCGCTAACATATTTAGTTGCATATGTATAAAGTCCATGTTCATTTAGATCTTCAGGCCTAATCCAAGGATGTCCTTCTTCTGCATAGTAATCTTCTCTATGAGTAGGTGGTGTTAAGCCTGTAGTGAGTGAACACAAACGTTTTAACGCTGTACGATTCCAATGGATGGGTATCTCCCCCAACCATTCAACCCCGGAATCCTTATATTCTGGATACGCCTTATACTTAGCCATCAGGAGTGTACCTCCTGCAGCAGCTTCATAATCTCCGCGCTCAGCGCATCCAGTTCCGCATCAATCTCTTCCAGCGGGCGCGGTGGCTTATAGACATAAAAATGCCGGTTAAACGGAATCTCATACCCGACAACGCCAACCTCGCCGTCGCGGGCGTCGCGCTTATCGGCATTAATCCAGGCGTCCGGCACGTGCGGCAGCACTTCCGCCTTCACATAGCCTTCAATCAAATCGCTGGTCGAAACAGACGGATCGAGCGCTACGTTCTCATTGTCGCGCAGGTCGGCGTCCTGCTCAAACTCCACCACCTGACCGCGGTACGCAAACGCGCCGTACAGCGGCTGCGCATCCTCCTTGAGCACCTTTTTAACGACCGGCTCCGCGTCCGGGTTTTTGCGGGTAATGGCCTCGATAAACTGCTTATGTTCTTTAGCATCCAGCTTAACGGCGGCGGCTTTGAACACCTCTTTGAGCGTCAGCTGGAACTGATTGAAATCATCGCTCGGCTCAGCGCGACCACCCGCTTTACCGTCCAGTGCCGTCTGGATTTTTTGCGCTTTTAACATCAGCGCACGCTGTTGTTGCCACAGCGTGGCGTCGAGCAGATCTTTAATCTGCTTCTCTTTAAGCTCGGGGAATTCGGCCTTGATAACGGCGCGTGCTTCCACCTCGAACTCGGCAAAACTACCGTAGTTCTCGTCCTGCCAGAAGGCACCGAACGCGTCGTACAGGCACGCCATCGGCGCGTTGAGCGGTTTTGGGGCAAAGCGCAGTACGGCGATGGATTCATCCGTGACCTGTGCCGTTAAACGCAGCGGGCGCTCAATGGTCAGGCGGCGGAAGCCAAAGTCGGTGCTGTTGAATATTTTGCAGGCGAATGTGCGTTTGTCATCGGCTTCTTTAAGATCTACGACCTCGAATTCGCCAAAGGTGCGGGTGATGAGCCGAATATCCTCCTCGCTCATCATGTTGCGCTTCGCGCCCAGTGACTTACGCATTTTGCTGCACAGCTTGCTGGCGTCGATCAGCTGGATCTTGCCCTTACGCTCCGCCGCCTTTTTGTTCGACAGGATCCACACGTAGGTGGCGATCCCGGTGTTGTAGAACATGTCGGTGGGCAGGGCGACGATCCCTTCCAGTAGATCGGCTTCAAGGATGTAGCGGCGGATCTCGCTTTCGCCGCTGCCCGCGCCGCCCGTGAACAGTGGCGAACCGTTGAGGATGATCCCGATGCGCCCGCCGGTATCGGCATCGCGCATTTTGCTGATTAAATGCAGCAGGAACAGCAGTGAGCCATCGGAAACGCGCGGCAGGCCAGGCCCGAAACGGCCATCAAATCCTTTGCGATGCTCGTTGTTAACGTCGGCTTCGATCTTCTTCCAGTCCACGCCAAACGGCGGGTTCGACAGCATGTAATCAAAGCGGTCGGCAGGAAGCTGATCGTTAGAAAGGGTGTTACCCAGCTTGATGCGGCTGACGTCCTGACCCTTTATCAGCATGTCGGCCTTGCAGATGGCGTAGGATTCCGGGTTCAGCTCCTGCCCAAACGCGCGCATTACCGCTTTTGGATTCAGCTCGTGAACATACTCCATCCCGGCCGAGAGAAAGCCTCCCGTACCCGCCGTTGGGTCGTAAAGAGTTCGAATAACGCCCTCTCTGGTGAGCGCTTCGTCATCCTCCATAAACACCAGCGAAGTGGTGAGGCGCACGATATCGCGCGGCGTGAAGTGTTCACCGGCGGTTTCATTCGAGCTTTCGGCGAAACGACGGATCAGCTCCTCGAAGACCAGCCCCATGTCGTGGTTGGAGATGGCCTGCGGGCTGAGATCGGTGGTGGCAAATTTCTGCACCACTTTGTAGAGGAGATTAGCATCATCCAGTAACCCGATGAATTCGCTGAATTTGAAGTGCTCGAAAATCTCCCGCGCGTCTCTGGAAAAATACTGGATGTAGTTTTCCAGGTTGGCCTTGATGTCGTTTTGCCCCATTTTGCTCAGGTCCAGCGGCGAGGCGTTAAAGAACGTCAGCCCGCTGGTGGCGCGCAGAATTAACTTTTCTTTTGCTTCTTCCGGTAGGGGAGACGTGCGGACTTTTTGAGCCTCAATAACGACGGCCTCTTTCGTCTCTTCAAGCACGCATTCCAGGCGGCGCAGCAGGGTAAACGGAAGAATAATGCGGCCATATTGAGATTGCTTAAAATCACCGCGCAGGAGATCGGCGACAGACCAGATAAAGGCTGCCGTTTGGGAAAAGTTCAGGGAAGTCATAAAAGCATCCTTGCCCATATTTCAGGCATTTTTAATGATGATTAAAACCCTCTTTTTATCATGGTTAAAAGTACTGATCACTAAAAACTGATCTAAATCAGTATGTTATGATTATGGGTTGGATTAAAACATGGATATCATGAATGTGTTTTTCAAAATAAATGATGGAGTTGGGTTAAATAGCATTAACTCATAGTCGCCACAGCACCCATCCGCCAAACCCCATCCGCGACCCCTGTGCCAGACAGAACAGCGCATTCTTCGGATTAAGCAGCGCTGAACCGTCTGCTTACGTGATGACGTTCTGCGCTTCATTAAGAACCTTCCGGATATACCCAACTTTACGTCCACAGCCAGTCATGTTGACTACCCTTAATACCCTAAGCGGTAAAACATGGAGATTCGATATGGCTTATCAGACAGTAAATCCTGCCACTAACCAGCTCATCAAAGAATACCCCTCACATACCGACGCGGATATCGAAGCGGCGCTGAAGGCGGCCGATGCGCTTTACCATTCGGAATGGGCGAAAGGCGACATCAGCCAGCGCCTGCCGGTGCTGCATAAGCTTGCCGACCTGATCGACGAGCGCGTGGAGGATCTGGCCAAAATCGCCAGCCAGGAGATGGGTAAGCTCATCGAACAGAGCCGCGGCGAGGTGAAGCTTTGCGCGCAGATCGCCCGCTACTACGCCGACAACGCGAAGCAGTTCCTCGCCCCGGTGAAGTACGACTCTGAACTTGGGGAAGCGTGGGTGGAGCATCACCCCATCGGCGTGCTGATGGCCGTCGAGCCGTGGAACTTCCCGTACTACCAGCTGATGCGTGTCCTGGCACCAAACCTGGCGGCGGGTAACCCCGTTATCGCCAAGCATGCCAGCATCGTGCCGCACTGCGCCGAGACCTTTGCGCATCTGGTGCGCGAGGCGGGTGCGCCGGAAGGGGCGTGGACGAACCTGTTTATCTCGTCCGAACAGGTGGCGAATATCATCGCAGACGATCGCGTGCAGGGCGCAGCGCTAACCGGCTCCGAAAAGGCGGGCAGCGTGGTGGCCGCGCAAGCGGCGAAGCACATTAAGAAATCGACCCTCGAACTGGGCGGTAACGACGTCTTCGTGGTGCTGGACGACGCGGACCTGGATAAAGCGGTTAAGATTGGCGTGAATGCGCGGCTCAACAACGCAGGGCAGGTTTGTACCGCGGCGAAGCGCTTTATCCTGCACGAGAAAATTGCCGACGCGTTCCTCAGCAAATTTACCGAGGCGTTTAAGCAGGTGAAGATTGGCGATCCGCTGGACGAGAGCACCACGCTGGGGCCGCTCTCTTCCAAAGATGCGCTGGAAACGCTGACCAAACAGGTTAACGAGGCGGTGAAAAACGGTGCAACGCTGCACTTTGGCGGCAAGCCGGTGCAGCGCGACGGAAGCTTCTTCGAACCGACGATCCTGACGAATATCTCCCGCGATAACCCGGCGTACTTCGAAGAGTTTTTCGGCCCGGTGGCGCAGATGTACGTGGTGAAAAACGACGACGAAGCGGTCGCGCTGGCGAACGACTCCCACTACGGCCTGGGCGGGGCGGTGTTCAGCCAGGACATCGAGCGCGCGAAGAAAATGGCGTCGCGGATCGAGACCGGGATGGTGTACATCAACTGGCTCACCGATACCGCAGCAGAGCTGCCGTTCGGCGGCGTGAAGCGTTCCGGCTACGGACGCGAGCTGTCGGATCTGGGGATCAAAGAGTTTGTGAACCAGAAGCTGGTGGTGGTGCGTAAGTAAGAGGTAATAAAAAAACCTGCCGGTTGGCAGGTTTTTTCAGTTGATTACTGTACTTCGATCTTGTCCCAGCCGCTTTTGAACATGCAGCTGTCGACTAACGTATCCCGGCGATATTCATTCGCGTCTTCAACCGTGTAGCTCGTGGAAATATCCTTTTTCTTGTTCTTTTTGTCCGTTTTTTCCGAGCTCGAACCGGTCACCACGTTATCCGGAGGCAGATCGATCAGGGCCTGCGCTTCGCATTCCGTAAGCTTTTTATTCATCTCAGCGTCGCTCACGCCCGGTTTTACCCATTTGTACTGGACGCAGCCGGTGAGCATCAGCGTGAGGCTCAGAACGCAAAGCGCGGTAATGCGGTGTTTCATCAGAAGCTAACTCCACCGCCGACATATGCGCCATCAATCAGGGTGTGGTTTGGACGACCATCTTTACCGTCAACGCTCACGTGGCGGTAGCCCACTTTCAGCGTAACCGGTTTGATTGGGGTCCAGCTTACGCCGCCGTTAGCTTCAACGTAGTTTTTCACGCTGTTGTTCAGGCCTTCTGGTGCCGCGTAGCCTTCGCCATAGACGTGGATGCTGTCGGTCAGCGCAACGTTTACGCCGCCGCCAATCGGGAAGGCCACGCCGTTATCGCCTTTTTTCGGGCCGATGTAGATGGCTTTTGCGCCTGCATTCAGCATCACCGGGCCCACTTCCAGGTTGTAGCCTGCGCCCACGCCACCGGTCTGGGTACCGTCGTCGGTGTTTTTCAGCCAGTTACTTTCGAGATAAACACCGGATGAGGATTTGCCCATTTCCAGGTTGAGGTTGGTAAAGTTTTTACCCTGCTCAATGCTGCCGCCCATTGCCAGTGCGGAACCCGAGATGGCGGTCAGTGCAGAAAGAAGAAGAATGTTCAGTTTTTTCATGTTTCGTGCCTCATCATCAAATTAATCTGGGGGCACCTTAACAAGCGATGTTTATGACTGCAAATGTGATGCAAATCGACTTTTCATGCTGTAATTGTTAATTCTTTTATCTTTATTTGTAACGCTTAAGTTGGGTTGTCGGCGTGTCAACGCGCAAATTTCAGGTGTTGAGGAACAGTTTAATTTTTTGACTAAACGAAATCTGAACGAGGCAGGGATAGTGATTTGATATGCATTAATTGCGCTTCTAATAATTTCCAATTCCATTTCTAAAATCACATAAAAAAACAAATTTTTACATTTTTATGGTCATTATTCGTTCAGATGTCCGGCCACGTTTCCTTTCCATGTCATTTTTCTGACACGTTTGTTCATTACGTTGTGGGCTTCACTTTCCGGATGCTAACAATATGAAAAGAAAAATCATTCCTGTGCTTATCGGCTGTACGCTCTCTTTCTCTGGCCTGGCGGCGCAGCCCACGGCTGAGCGCTATGTTGTCAGCTTCCCTGACGGCTCACACGTGAAATACAGCGGCGCGTTTGCCGGTGCGTTTCCGAATGGACTCCCGGTAGGGATTGGCTCCGGCCTGCTGTTTACGGGCAAGCAGGGCGATGCTCTGACCTTCGCGACCGTGACCGATCGCGGTCCTAACGCCGATGCGCCCAAAATGGGTAAAAACGAAGCCAAAATTTTTGTCACGCCGGATTTCGCGCCGCTGCTGATGACAATTCGCGTTCAGAACGGCAAAGCGGAGGCAACGGATGCCCGCCCGCTGCATGATGATAAAGGCGAGATTAACGGCCTGCCGCTGCAAAGCGGCGTGATCGGATCTACCAATGAGGTGGCGTTCAGCGATACCCTTAAAATTCTGAAGGGTGACAACCGCGGGCTGGACACGGAAGGCATCACCCCGGACGGCAAGGGCGGCTTCTGGCTGTGCGACGAGTATGGCCCGTTCCTGATTAACGTCGACAGCAAAGGGAAAATTCTGGCGATCCACGGGCCGCAGGCGGCGGAAGGGGAAAAATCCATCGCGGGCGGTCTGCCAAATGTTATCAAATGGCGCCAGCCGAACCGGGGCTTTGAAGGCCTGACCCGGATGCCGGACGGACGGATTATCGCCGCCGTGCAAAGCACGCTGGATATCGACGGTAAGAGCAAAAAGCAGGCGCTGTTTACGCGTCTGGTCAGCTTCGACCCGGCGACCGGGAAAACGGCGATGTACGGCTACCCCATCGACAGCGCGGCCTACAGCAAAAACAGCGACGCCAAAATCGGCGACATCGTGGCGCTGGACGACCAGCACATCCTGCTAATTGAACAGGGTGAGGATAAAAATGACGCGATGCGTAACCTTATCTACAAGGTGGATCTCAGCAAGGCGAGCGACCTGACCGCTTTCGACAAGCCGGGCGAGTACCCGGAGTTTGATGATGAGAAAACCCTGGCACAGCGCGGCATCACCCTTGCTGCAAAAACGCAGGTCGTCGATCTGCGCGCGCTGGGCTGGAAGCAGGAGAAGGCCGAAGGGCTGGCGCTGATCGACGGCAAACGGCTTGCGGTGGCGAACGATAACGACTTTGGCGTGAAGGTGGCGATGCAGCATCCGGTCGAGGGCAAAAAGCTCAAGGACTATCGGGTTAACGAGGAAGGCAAGCTGACGCTGGATGATAAACCGGTGGAAACCACGCTCAGCGTGAAGCCGCTGAAGAAGCCGGAGTCAGAGAGCGAGCTGTGGATTGTGACGCTGCCGGAGGCGTTGAAATAATTATATCCCTCATCCTAACCCTCTCCCCAAAGGGGAGAGGGGAAGCAAGGCGGTTATTTCTTCAGACCTGCAAACGCTGCTCGGATTTCTTCTTCCGGCAGCTGGATACCAATAAACACCATCACGCTGTGCGGCGCTTCATCGCCCCACGGGCGGTCCCAGTCGGCGCTGTACAGGCGCTGTACGCCCTGAAACAGCAGGCGGTTCGGCTCGCCGTCGATCCACAGCATGCCTTTGTAGCGCAGCAGCTTGTCGGCAAACGAAAGCAGCAGGTTCTCCATCACGCGGGAGACCTCGCTGATGTCCACCGGGTAGTCCAGCTCCACCACAATCGACGCCACGTCGTTTTGCTTGTCTCCCATAAAGTGGAAGCGCGGTTTCGTGGTGACGTTCTCCTCCAGCATAAAGCCGTTGGTGTTAAACAGCTGGGATAGATCGATATCGCCATGCGTCACCGTATAAATCGGCGCGCGCGAGTTGATGCGCGTCAGGCGCTCGCGGAGTTTTTCGCTGTCGCCTGCCACGTCGGTTTTAGTCAGCAGAATGCGGTCGGCGTAGCCCACCTGAGACTGGGCAATGGTGAACTGGTTCATCTGCTCGTCGGCGTGGACCGCGTCTACCAGGGCAATCACCCCGTCCAGCAGGTAGCGCTGGCAAAGAATATCGTGCGAGAAAAAGGTCTGAATAATCGGGCCGGGGTCGGCCATGCCGGTGCACTCGATCACCAGACGGTCAAAGTCGATGTCACCGCGATCGCGGCTGTCGAGCAGGTCCAGCAGGGCGTCTTCCAGCTCGTTAGAGCGGGTGCAGCAGATGCAGCCGTTGGTCAGGGTTTTGATTTGCGTGGCGCGGTCTCCGATTAATTGATCGTCAACGGAGACTTCACCAAATTCGTTTTCGATGACGGCGATTTTGAAGCCGTGCTGTTCATTCAGGATGTGGCGCAGCAGGGTGGTTTTACCGGCGCCGAGGAAACCGGTCAGCAGGGTAACGGCAATCGGGGTCATGGTCTCTCCTTTAGCAGCAGCGGACGCCGCCTTCTCCACTTCCGCCGTAGCGCGCTTCCTGACGCTCGCGGAAGAATTCGGTGTAGGTCATATACGGCTTATCCGGATGGTTGGTCTTCATATGCTCAACGTAGTTGTCATAGTCCGGAATGCCAATCAGCATCTTCGCCGCCTGACCGAGGTATTTTTTTGCTTCGCCTAAGTTACCAAACATAGTCCATCCTGATAAGAACAAAGCCCCGCCGGAGCGGGGCTGAATACAACCAGATTAATGGTGTGAAGAGGTCTTCACGCCGCCTTCCGGCACCGGCACGTACGGGGTCTCTTTATCCGTACGGCCATCGGTGTTGCGCACTTTCATCCAGGTTTTGATGCCGTAGAAGATAATGCTGTACACCACCACCAGGAACAGAATGCTCAGACCCGCGTTGGTGTAGTTGTTCACCACGATATGGTTCATGTTAGCAATCTGCTGCGCGGTCAGATCCGCGCCGCCTGCGGCAATCTTCTCTTTGTACTGGTTAGCCATGAAGAAGAAGCCTTCCAGCTGCGGGTTGGTGCTGAACAGCTTCAGGCCCAGCGCCCAGGTGGTGCAGAGCAGCAGCCACAGCGCAGGAACCACGGTCACCCAGATGTATTTGGTGCGTTTCATCTTCACGAGGACGACGGTACCGAGCACCAGGGCAACGGCTGCCAGCATCTGGTTAGAGATACCGAACAGAGGCCACAGGCTCTTCACGCCGCCGAGCGGGTCGACAACGCCCTGATACAGCAGGTAGCCCCACAGCCCTACGCACCCGGCAGTACCCAGAACACCCGCTACCAGAGAGTCGGTTTTCTTCAGGAACGGCACGAAGTTGCCCAGCAGATCCTGCAGCATGAAGCGGCCCGCACGGGTACCGGCATCCAGCGCGGTGAGGATGAACAGCGCTTCGAACAGAATACCGAAGTGATACCAGAAGCCCATGTCCGCCCACGGCAGCACTTTGTGGAACACGTGTGCGATACCCACGGCCAGCGTCGGCGCGCCACCTGCGCGGTTCAGCACGGACGGTTCGCCAATGTCCTTCGCGGTCTGCATGATCTGCTCAGGCGAGATCACGAAGCCCCAGGAGCTGACGGTCGCCGCCGCGTGTGCGCTGGCCTCTTTCAGCTGCGCCATGATCAGCGCGGTATTTTCCCCGCCCATCTCATGCAGGTTTGGCATGGTGATGCCCAGACCCGCCGGTGGAGTGTTCATCGCGAAGTACAGGCCTGGCTCGATAATCGAGGCTGCAACCAGCGCCATAATCGCCACGAAGGACTCCATCAGCATCGCGCCGTAACCGATAAAGCGCGCGTCGGTTTCGTTAGCCATCAGCTTCGGCGTGGTGCCGGAAGCGATCAGCGCGTGGAAGCCAGACACGGCGCCGCAGGCGATGGTGATAAACAGGAACGGGAACAGGGCGCCTTTCCACAGCGGACCGGTGCCGTCAATGTACTGGGTCACCGCCGGCATTTTCAGCTCAGGGTTGATGATCACAATCCCGATCGCCAGCCCGACGATGACACCGATTTTCAGGAAGGTCGCCAGGTAGTCGCGCGGAGCCAGAATCAGCCACACCGGCAGCAGGGCGGAAACGAACGCGTAACCGATCAGCGCGAAGGTGATGGTGGTGTCTTTAAAGGTCAGCGCCGGGCCCCAGTACGGGTCGTGCGCAATCACGCCGCCGAAGTAGATGGAGGCGACCAGCAGCACGATACCAATGACCGACACTTCACCCACGCGGCCAGGGCGCAGGAAGCGCATATAGATGCCCATGAACAGCGCAATCGGTACGGTAGAACAGACGGTGAAGACGCCCCACGGACTTTCGGCCAGCGCTTTCACCACGATCAGCGCCAGCACCGCGAGGATGATGATCATGATCAGGAAGCAGCCGAAGAGGGCGATAGTGCCCGGCACGCGGCCCATCTCTTCTTTGATCATCTCACCCAGCGACGAGCCGTTACGGCGCGAGGAGATAAACAGCACCATAAAGTCCTGCACCGCCCCCGCCAGCACCACGCCCGCCAGCAGCCAGAGCGTACCCGGCAGGTAGCCCATTTGCGCGGCCAGCACCGGGCCGACCAGCGGGCCAGCGCCTGCAATGGCGGCAAAGTGGTGACCAAACAGCACGTAGCGGTTGGTTGGCACGTAGTTCAGGCCGTCGTTGTTAATGACCGCCGGGGTGGCGCGCGTCGGGTCGAGCTTCATGACCTTCTGCGCGATGTACAAGCTGTAGTAGCGATAGGCCACAAGGTAGACGGAGACCGACGCGACCACGATCCACAGGGCGCTGACGTGTTCGCCCCGGCGTAATGCGACAACCGCCAGACAAAAAGCGCCGAGGATCCCGAGTAAGGCCCAGGGCACGTGCTTAAGTAGTTTTTTAGTATCCATAGTAAGACCTGGTTTTTTATGTAAAGAAAAAAGGGTCAGGGTTCGTTGTGAGGAGGTATTGATTAATGCTGGAGCGATCGTGCCAGATCCGCGCGCGCGTAAAGGACGGTAAATGAGTGAGTGGTTGAAAGTGATGGGTGAGCGGTCAAAGGACGCGGCGAGTGGTTCAGGCTCGCCGCTGGTCGGGGAAATTATGTGATTGAGATCACGTGGTTTTCCGGGCTGCGCTCCATCGACAGGTAGCTTTCCAGCGTCTTGATGAGCTTCTCCTTCAGCCAGCTTGGCTCCAGGATCTGAATATTCGGCAGCCAGTAGAACAGCAGCGGCAGGATCTGGTTTTCGTGTGCCGCCTGGCAGCGCAGCGTGACGCCGCCGCGCCGCTCCTCCAGCAGCTCCTGTTCCGGCAGGAGATCGCGGCGCAGGAAGTAATGTGAAATATTATCCTTAATGAATATTTTCACGGTGAAAGTAGTTTCGGACACCCACGGGTCGAGGCTTTTTTCCAGCAGTTCCCGGACATTTTCATCAGGGGTAAAAAAGGTTTTTTGAACATCAAACCAGCTAATCTGGCTTAATGAAAAGGATTTCAACCGGCTATTTTCGGTAGCTTGTAAATACCATATATTTTTTTTGTTAATGAGTTTATAGGGATTAATCAGACGGGTTTTACCCTTATAAACGATCTGACAGACATTATGGTTCTTAATCGATTTCTCGATTTTCGCTAAATGGCGGCGGATATCACGCTGCACCGTGTGCTCTGCGTCATTACCGAGGATAAGAATATGGTTTTCGTCGACGCGCGCCTCCAGCTTTTGCCAGAAGTCCGTATTTCTCTCAGGGAAAAAGTTATCGGCATTCAGGAAGTTAGCCAGAGCATGATGTAATCCCTGCCCGCCGGGAGATTGGGCGGAGTGGATCAGTCGATATAGCCCGTTACCGGTATGTTCAACAATGGGCGAGAGCGCATTTAAATCCCGGTAGACGGTACGCTCGGTAATTTTAAATTTCTCCATTAGCGCACTGCGGTTTACCACCCCGTGTAAATGTAGCTCAAGGAGAATATCGACCAGACGTTCAGCCGAGCGGCTCCGCGTCGTTTTAGCCATAAGGTCTTCCTGTATATTGGGTATGCGCTGAACAATGCAAAAGCACTGACCGGAGATGTCAGTATTCAGGCACAGAAAATTTTTCTTATGGATATATAACGGCGTGATTTAGCGGAAACCTTAGGAATTTTTGTAGAAAGCGGCGCTGGCCCGAAAAAAGGCCAGCGCGAGGGGGATCACACGACGGCTTCCATCTCCATCATCACCGGGTGGAAACGGCGCTTAAAGTAGATCAGGCCGTGTCCCGCGTCACTCAGGATGATGTTTTTCACTTCGACAAGATAAACCAGATGCGTGCCGATGGTTTGCACCTGGGTAATCTCGCCTTCCAGGCTCGCCAGCGCGCCTTTCAGCACCGGCAGCCCCAGCGGGCCTTTCTGCCAGCAGGAGAGGGCAAAGCGCTCCTCCATTGCCATCCCCGTCATCCCGGCGAAGTGGCGGGCCATGATCTCCTGCTCGTGGTTCAGCACGTTGACGCACAGCCTGCCGTTGCCCTGAAAGACCGGGTTCATGGCGCTGTTGGCGTTAATGCAGACCATGACCGACGGCGGGGTATCCGTCACCGAGCAGACGGCGGTGGCGGTAATGCCGCAGCGTCCGGCGTCGCCCTCGGTGGTGACCACATTGACCGCCGCCGACAGGCTGCTCATTGCGTCGCGAAAACGCAGGCGTTGTTCATCTGAATGCATTGTAACCTCCCGCTGCGCTATTTCAGCAGCTTGTCGAGCATGTTGATATCGCTGTTGTTGTGCAGGTGCGGCACGGTCCAGCCGTGCTGGTCGTACTCGGACATGCAGCGGTCGACCATTGCCATCATCTTGTCCATATTCCCGGAGCTTTGCGCCTGACGCAGACACTGCAGGCGGATCTCATCCTGGCTGCCGGAGTAGTTGATTTCGTACAACTCGTGACGACCCCCAAACTCGCTGCCGATGGCGTCCCACATCAGTTTCAAAATCTTGATGCGTTCGACGTGATCCATTCCGTTGGAGCCGCGTACGTACTTCGCCAGATACTGGTCGATCTGCGGGTTGTTAAGGTCCCGCGCGCTGGACGGCAGATAAATCAGCCCGGAGGTCACGTTACGTTCGATGATGTTCTTGATCTTCGCGTAGGCCATCGGGGCCATCACGCGGTAGGTTTGCAGCGCCGCGTGGTCCGGCAGGTACGCGCCGTTCATCCACGGCGTCGCTTCGGAGCACATGGAGTCGCTCAGCGCCCAGAACATATTGCGCCAGGCCACTACTTCACCGAGATCCGCCTGCACGCCGCGGAACTCAAGGGTACCGGTGCACTCCAGGGATTTCTTCAGCAGGGCGGTGATGAAGTCGAGCTTCACCGCCAGACGCACGCAGGCCTGAAGCGGGTACATGCGGGCGAAGCCGCCCTCCATCGTCCAGCGACGGCAGCGGTCGAAATCGCGGTAGATCAGCACGTTTTCCCACGGGATCAGCACGTTATCCATCACCAGGATCGCGTCGTTCTCGTCGAAGCGGCTGGAGAGCGGGTAGTCGTACGGGGAGCCGGTTGCGCCTGCCACCATCTCGTACGAGGCGCGGGAGATCAGCTTCACGCCTTCGGCATCCATCGGCGCGACGAACATCAGCGCGAAGTCCGGGTTTTCGCCCATCACCTGCGCGGAGCCAAAACCGATCATGTTGTAGTGGGTCAACGCCGAGTTGGTTGCGACGACTTTCGCACCGCTGACGATAATCCCGGCATCGGTCTCTTTCTCCAGCTTGATGTAGACGTCCTTCACCTCGTCCGCCGGCTTGTGGCGGTCGATCGGCGGGTTGACGATGGCGTGGTTAAAGTACAGGCCGGTTTCCTGAATGCGGGTGTACCAGCTGCGGGCGTTCTGCTCGAACTGGCCGTAAAAGGCTGGGTTCGCGCCGAGGGCGCAGCCGAACGCCGCTTTGTAGTCCGGCGTGCGGCCCATCCAGCCGTAGCTCAGGCGCGACCACTCGGCGATGGCATCGAGCTGCTGGCGCAGGTCGTCGGCGCTTTTCGCCACGCGGAAGAATTTGTGGGTGTAGCCGCCGCTGCCAGTGTCGGTGCCCCAGCACAGCGTATCCTGCATGTCCGGCTTGTGCAGGGCGTCGTACATCTGGGCGATAGACGCCGCCGCATTGCGAAATGCCGGGTGGGTAGTGACGTCCTTAACGCGCTCGCCGTAGATATAAATCTCGCGTCCATCCTGCAGGCTTTTTAAATACTCTTCGCCGGTTAACGGACGTTTGGCATCAGCGCGGAATTCTTCAGGCTTCATAGGGACCTCGTATCGGAAGAAGGTTGTTAAATTTATGTTTTGTTTTTGTTGTTTAATTGAAGCGTGAGAGGGGCGGAACGTGAAGGGACGTTTGGGACAACGGCGGGTACTTTTCGGGCGTAGAAGGGATTTGTGATCTGTGCGGGTTTTTGGCGGGTGGTGCTGCGCTTACCCGCCCTACATACCGCGATGCGCTCAGGAAACCGGTACTTTCTGCGCCCGATACGCGCTGGGCGAGCAGCCCGTCAGGCGATTGAAAAACCGGGCGAAATAGGCCGGATCTTTAAATCCCAACTGCCAGGCAATCTCGCTGACCGCGCTGTCGGAGAAGAGCAGCAGGCGTCGGGCCTCCCGCAGCTGGCGGTCGAAAATCAGGCGTTTTGGCGGGCGGTTGGCGAAGCGGCGACAGATATCGGTCAGGCGGGATTCGGTCAGGTGCAGCTCGCTGGCGTATTCCGGCACCGTCCAGTGCTGGTGGTAATGGGTGTCGATCAGCTGGGTAAAGCGCTGGAACAGCTTCAGCTCGCCGCGCATCCCGCTGGCCGCGTGGTCGTCGAGCTTCGCGTTGCGCAGCAGCAGGGTAAATACCGCCTGCGCCAGCAGGACCAGCGTATGCTCACGGCCCGGCAGCTGCGCCGTGGATTCCCGGGCGATGAGCTGCCAGTAGTGCTTCAGCGCCGCCAGTTCGTCAGGTTTGTCGGCAAGCGACAGACAGATCCCCGGCAGGCCGAACGCTTCCCGCGTGCCGGGGTAGAGCACCTCCAGCAGCGGCCAGATGAGATCCTCGCGCACCGTCAGCACGTGCCCGTCGCTGTCGGATTCGGTGATAAACGCGTGCGGCACCGACGGCGGCGTCAGCACGAACAGCGGCGCCTGCACCGAATAGCGGTGGTCGTCGAGCTGGAGCTCAATCTGCCCGGTGTCGAGAAAGTGCATCTGAAAATACTGGTCGTGACGGTGCGCCTGCATGTCGCGGCCAAAAAAGGCCGCCATGCGGGCGAACGACTGATAGTGCACGTCGTCGGTGCCCAGGCTTTCGTCGTACTCCTTGCTGATATCAATGTTGGCGATAGGGCTCTGGCACATGATCGTTCCTCTGTTGAACCCGCTGCGTCATCGGGATGCGCGTCAGCACCAGCGCGCCGACCACCAGCAGACCCGCCACGAACCATAGCCCGGAGCTGAAGCTGCCGGTCGCGTCGCGCAGGATCCCAATCAGCAGCGGGCTGACGGCGGATCCGACGTTACCGATGGCGTTGATCACCGCCAGCGCCACCGCGCGTGACTGCAGGCTAATAACCTGGTCCGGCGTGGTCCAGAATATCGCCATGGCGGTAAACGATCCGGTTGAGGCCATGATGATGCCAAGCAGCTGGATCAGGCTGTGATCGGTCGCTGAGGCCAGCATCCATCCCGCCGCTGCAAACAGGTACGGCAGGATGGTGTGCTTTTTTCGCTCTTTCAGCCTGTCGGAGCGGCGACTCCACCAGATCATCCCGAGGATGGTACAAAACTGCGGGATCGCCGCCAGCAGGCCAATCACGATATTACTGCTGCCGGTGTTGAAGCTTTGCAGAATCTGCGGCGTCCAGATGTTGATCGCGCTCAGCGTATTGGTCAGACAGAAGTAGGCCAGCGTGTAGAGCAGCACGGCGGGCGTAAGCACCTCGCGCAGCGTCGAGCGCGGCGTGACGGATTGGGCGATGGCGACCTCCTGCTCGCGCGCGATCATCGTTTTCAGCGCCTGCTTTTCGTCTTCATCCAGCCAGGTGGCCTGATCCGGCGTGTCGTTGAGGTAAAACCAGGTCACCACGCCGAGCACCACCGACGGCAGCCCCTCCAGCAGAAACAGCCACTGCCAGCCCTTCAGGTTCCACAGCCCGTCCATCGCCAGAATATACCCGGAGAGGATCGAGCCAAGCATCATGGTCACCGGCATGGCGATCATAAACAGCGCGTTGGCGCGGGCGCGGTGATAGGCCGGGAACCACCAGGTGAGATAGACCAAAATCCCCGGCAGGAAACCGGCTTCCGCAATGCCCACCAGCATGCGCAGGACGTAAAGCGTTTCGGGGCTGGTAGCGAACATGGTGCAGGTGGAGGCAATGCCCCACACCACCATGATCCCGGCGATCCAGCGGCGTGCGCCGACCTTCGCCAGCATGATGTTGCTGGGGATCCCGCACAGCACGTAGGTGACGTAAAACAGCGTCGCGGCCAGGCCAAACATGGTCGACGTGAGGCCCAGATCTTTGCCCATCGTCAGCCCGGCAAAGCCGATGTTGATGCGATCGAGAAACGAGAAAACAAACAGGATAAAGAGAAACACGATCAAACGACGGAACAGCTTATTTATTGCGCGATGTTCTACATCTTTATTATGCAGGGTTGAGGTCGTCATGTTGCGCTCCACATCGTACGTTTAGTAGACGGATTTATTGTTATCAACTGCTGTGATGACGTCGGTAAAGCGGGCCGCCAGCGCTTCGGCGCTGCGGGCGAGCAGGGTGGTATCCACACCGACCGCCACAAACAATGCGCCGAGGCCGAGATAGCGTTTCGCCAGCTGTTCATTCGCCATCAGGATGCCGGGCGCTTTGCCCGCGCTGAGGATCTGCGCGATCGCCTGCTCAATGGCGGCCTGCACCTCCGGGTGCTGTGGGTTGCCGGCAAAGCCCATATCGGCGCTCAGATCCGCCGGGCCGATAAACACGCCGTCGACGCCTTCCACGTCCAGGATCTGCGGCAGGTTTTTCAGCGCCTCGCGGGTTTCGATTTGCACCAGCACGCACATGGCGTCGTTAGCCTGATGCAGATAGTCCGGGATGCGGTTCCAGCGCGACGCGCGTGCCAGGGCGCTGCCGACGCCGCGAATGCCCGCAGGCGGGTAGCGGGTGGCGCTTACCGCCAGCCGCGCCTCGTCAGCGTTTTGCACCATCGGCACCAGCAGAGTTTGCGCGCCTATGTCCAGCAGCTGCTTGATCTGCACCGGATCGTTCCACGACGGGCGCACTACCGGCTGGCTGGGATAAGGGGCGATGGCCTGGAGCTGAGTCAGGACGGTCTGCACGCTGTTCGGCGCGTGCTCGCCGTCGATCAGCAGCCAGTCAAAACCGGCCCCGGCCAGCAGCTCTGCGCTATAGCTGCTGGTCAGCCCCAGCCATAAACCGATTTGCGGGCGGCCCGCCTTCAGCGCCGCTTTGAATGCGTTTTGCATGGTCGCCTCCTTATACAAAGCGACAGCTGATGGAGCCCATGTTGCCGTAGTCAACATGGAAGGTGTCGCCTCTGCTGGCGGCAACCGGACGGGTAAACGAGCCGCCGAGGATGATTTGTCCGGGCTCAAGCTGCACGTCGTACGGCGCGAGCTTGTTCGCCAGCCACGCCACGCCGTTCGCCGGGTGGTTAAGCACGCCAGCGGCGACGCCGGTCTCTTCGATCACGCCGTTGCGGTAGAGCAGGGCGGAGATCCAGCGCAGATCCAGCGCGTCGGGCTTAATCGGACGACCGCCGAGGATCACCCCGGCGTTGGCGGCGTTATCGGAGATGGTGTCGAACACCTTGCGCGGGCGCTGGGTCTCCGGGTCAACGTTGTGGCAGCGGGCGTCGATCAGCTCCAGGGCGGGAATGACGTAATCCGTGGCGTTGTAGACGTCGAAGATCGTGCAGTTCGGGCCGCGCAGCGGTTTTGCCAGCACGAAGGCCAGCTCCACTTCAATGCGCGGGACGATAAAGCGATCGACGGGGATGTCGCTGCCGTCGTGGAAGAACATGTCGTCCAGCAGCGCGCCGTAGTCCGGCTCGCTAATCTGCGAGCTGGCCTGCATCGCCTTCGAGGTGAGGCCAATCTTATGGCCTTTCAGCACGCGGCCTTCGGCAATTTTCAGGCTCACCCATTCGCGCTGTACGGCGTAGGCGTCTTCGATGGTGATCTCCGGGTACTCCAGCGAGATCGCGCGGATCTGCTCCCGGGACTGTTCCGCCTGATGCAGGCGGTGGGCGATCAGGGTATGGGTGTGTTTGTCCAGCATAAAAGACCTCAGCGAAAGAGCGCGTGCACGTTGTTTTGTTTGTAATTGAGCGTCGGATGCAGTTCGTCTATCTCCAACGACAGCGCCAGATATCGGCTTGCCATCAGCTCCGCGAAATGCGTTTTGATCAGCCCAAACAGCATCTCCCCCACGGCTTCCCGGCTCTCCAGGCTTCGCCCGGCGCCGATCTTCAGCGTCATATGCACAAAGGCGTAATCATGCTTACCGTCCGCCATCTGCCAGGTGTCCAGCCAGTGGGCGCGGCTGCGGATGCCGCCGAGCGGGAAGATCTCCGTGGCGGCCAGCGCCTCGTTCACTTTGGCGAACAGCCCCGGCAGGTCGGCCTGCGCGCGGATGTTGTCGGTACATTCAGCAATAAAGTGCGGCATAACGACTCCTTATGCGGGCAGCGGGAAAACGGCGTTGACCTGGCCGGTGCCGGAGCTGGCGAACAGCTCGGTGAGGAACTCCACCTTGCCGTCGTATTTATCCCAGCCCAGCATCCCCAGCAGCATCACCGTGTCGTGCATGTTGCCCTCGCCGTAGCAGTAGTCGGCGTACTCCGGCAGCATGCTGCAAAACTCTTTAAACTGGCCCTCCCGCCACAGCTTCACCACCCGCTCGTCCATCTGACGGTCGAACTCGCGGGTGTAGCTGTTCATCCCTTCTTCCGCACGCTGGTCGTCGATAAAGCGGTGCGACAGCGAGCCGCTGGCGAGCACCGCCACGGTGCCGTCGTACTTTTCGATGGCGCTGACGATGGCCTCGCCCAGCCTGCGGCTGTCGGCGAAATCGTGAACCGTGCAGAACGCCGAGATGGAGATCACTTTGAAGTGCTTATCCGCGTTCATGTAGCGCATCGGCACCAGGGTGCCGTACTCCAGCTTGAGGCTCGGGATGTTGTGCGCCTTGGCACGCACGCCGAGCTTCACCGCTTCGTCGGCGATCAGCTGCCCGAGCTCCGGGTTGCCGTCGTAGTCGTAGGTCATGTCGCGGATAAAATGCGGCAGCTCGTTGCTGGTGTAGACGCCTGAAAAATGATCCGCACAGTTGATGTGGTACGCGCTGTTCACCAGCCAGTGGGTGTCGAACACGATGATGGTGTCCACGCCCAGTTCACGGCAGCGCTTGCTGATCTCTTTATGCCCGTCGATGGCGGACTGGCGGCAGCCGTGGTTTTTCCCCGGCAGCTCGGAAAGGTACATCGACGGCACGTGGGTGATTTTTGCCGCTAACGCTAGCTTGCCCATTGTCAGATCCCCCATTTTGGAATCGGATGGTCGCCCATGGAGATGCAGACGTTCTTCATCTCCGCGAACACTTCAAAGCTGTATTCGCCGCCTTCGCGCCCGGTGCCGGAGGCCTTCACGCCGCCAAACGGCTGGCGCAGGTCGCGCACGTTCTGGGTGTTCACGAACACCATGCCCGCTTCAATGCTGCGCGCCAGACGGAGCACCTTGCTGACGTCCTGGGTCCAGATGTATGACGCCAGGCCGTACTCCACGTCGTTCGCCAGACGCAGCCCTTCCGCTTCGTCCTTAAACGGCAGCAGGCAGGCCACCGGCCCGAAGATCTCCTCCTGCGCCACGCGCATGCGGTTGTCGACGTCCGCCAGCACCGTCGGGCGCAGGAAGTTGCCGCCTTTCAGGTGTGCAGGCAGATCGGTCGGTTTGTCCGGGCCGCCCGCCAGCAGGGTGGCGCCTTCCTCGATGCCGAGGCGGATATAGCCGGAGACTTTCTCCCAGTGCTGCTGGCTGATGAGCGCGCCAATCTGGGTGTTCGGATCGGTCGGATCGCCCACGCGCAGGCGATTGGCACGTTCGGCGAAGCGCTTGACGAACTCCGGGTAAATGCTCTGCTGGATGAAGATGCGCGAGCCCGCGGTGCAGCGCTCGCCGTTGATGGAGAAGATGGTGAACAGCGCGGCGTCCAGCGCGCGCTCGATGTCCGCATCTTCAAAAATCAGCACCGGGGATTTGCCGCCCAGCTCCATGGAATATTTCTTCAGCCCGGCGTTTTTCATGATGTTGCGCCCGGTGGCGGTGCCGCCGGTGAAGGAGACGGCGCGCACGTCGTGGTGGCGCACCAGCGCGTCGCCTGCCGTCGCCCCGTAGCCCTGCACCACGTTCAGCACGCCCGCCGGAATGCCCGCCTCCAGCGCCAGCTCGCCCAGTCGGTCGGCGGTCAGCGGCGAGAGTTCAGACATCTTCAGCACCGCGGTGTTGCCCAACGCCAGGCACGGCGCGACCTTCCAGGTGGCGGTCATAAACGGCACGTTCCATGGAGACACCAGCGCGCAGACGCCCACCGGCTGCACCAGCGTGTAGTTGAGCATTTTGTCGTCGACCGGGTAGGTTTTGCCGTTCATCTGCTGGCACACCTCGGCGAAGAACTCGAAGTTGTGCGAGGCGCGCGGGATGAGCACATTTTTGGTCTGGTGGATCGGCAGGCCGGTGTCGGCGGTTTCCATGGCGGCGATCTCGGGCACGTTCTGGTCGATCAGATCCCCCAGGCGACGCATCAGGCGCGCGCGCTCCTTCATCGGCAGGTTGGCCCATTTCGGGAACGCCTCTTTAGCGGCGGCAACGGCCTGATGAATTTCCGCTTCACCGCCGGAGGCGACTTCCGCTAATACCTCGCCGGAGGCCGGGTTAGTGGTATGGAAGTACTCGCTTCCGGCGACGTTTTTACCGTTGATCCAGTGGTTAATCTTTTTCATTTTGCAGTCTCCTCGCTGACAATCCGGTTGACCAGGCGGCCCACGCCTTCCACTTCCACCACCACTTCATCGCCCGGCACCACGTCGGACAGCCCCTTCGGCGTGCCGGTGGCGATCATGTCGCCCGGCTGTAGGGTCATAAAATCGCTCAGATACGCAATCAGGTAAGGAATGCTGAAAATGAGATCGGCGGTGGTGCCTTCCTGACGCAGTTCGCCGTTGACGAAGGTGCGCAGGGTTAAGTTATGCGGATCAGGAATGGCTTCTTTCGGCACGATGTTCGGGCTGATGGGGGTTAATCCGTCGCGGCTTTTGACCCGCAGGTTCGGGCGGTAGTAATTTTCCAGGTAGTCGCGGATGGCGTAGTCGTTGCAGACCGTGTAGCCCGCGACATACTCCATCGCCTCGGCTTCGCTCACCTTACGCGCGGTTTTACCGATGACCACCACCAGCTCCGCCTCGTAGTGCATGTATTCGATATTGTTCGGGCGCACCGAGGTCTGGTTGTCGCCATTGAAGGTGTTCGGCGCTTTGATAAACACCAGCGGCTCGGTGGGCGGCTTGAAGTCCAGCTCGCTGGCATGATCGGCGTAGTTAAGACCGAGGGCGAACAGCGTGGCGTGTTCAGGCGTGCGGTGGGCAAGGGCGACGTCGCGCTCGTTCACCACCGGGTTTTCCAGCGGTGGGAAACCTTCCGCCAGAATCCGCACGCGATCGCACGGGCGGATCTCCACGCGGCTTTGCGGTGTGCCGAGCAGGATCGCATCGCCGGGATTGAGGGTGGCGAATTCGCTCAGGGCGCTCAGCAGTTCGGCGGCGCTGCGCTGCAGATCGGCGGTGTTCCAGTGGTCCGCTTCGCGGCCGTTGATCTCGGTGATGATGGTCAGGTTGTCGACGTTATCAACGGCGGCCAGCTCGCCAAGCGGGCAAAAGCCGTCCCGGCATTTGGCCTTAATGGCCGGACGGTAGAAGCTCTCTTCCGGCAGGCTCACCTCGTTGGCCAGCGCGTACCCCGCGATGTAGGCCGCGGCGTCCTCTACGCGCACCCTGCTGGCGGTTTTACCCACAACCAGCGCCACCGTCGCGCCGCTTAACACCGTTTCCCCCTGCGGGAAAGGAATGGGCTCGCCTGCGCGAATCACCGTGTTGTGCGGTTTGATAAACCACACCGGCGTTTTTGGCGGCGTGTTGTAAGGGGCTTTTTCAAACGCCTCAGCCCAGGCTTCTTGCTGACTCTGGTGGTTCAGCGCGACGGCAAATACGGTACCTTTCATTCACCAACTCCTCATCCCGACGGTCCGGGTTATGATTTCATTAATATGTTAATGATCTGTTTTTATGCTTTTGCTGTTTATTTCGCAATCAGAAGTGAAGAATTTGTGATATGAATAACAATAAATTTACATTATGGATTTTAATCCTATGTAAATCAGTTGATTAATAAAAACGAACGGTTTCTGTTAGACTTTCTGGCAGGAAACGTGTTGTTTATAAAAACATCTTTTATGAATCGTTTACTTGTTAATGATGTGAAGGGGAGAGGCTATGCATGATTCATTAACCATCGCGCTTTTGCAGGCGCGGGAAGCGGCGATGTCGTACTTCCGTCCGATTGTGAAGCGGCATAACCTCACCGAGCAGCAGTGGCGCATCGTGCGCGTGCTGGCTGAACATCCGTCGATGGATTTTCACGATCTGGCGTTTCGCACCTGTATTCTGCGCCCGAGCCTGACCGGCATTCTGACGCGCATGGAGCGCGACGGCCTGGTGCTGCGCTTAAAGCCGGTGAACGACCAGCGCAAGCTGTACGTGTCGCTGACCAAAGAGGGAAATGCGCTGTACGAGCACGCCCAGGCGCAGGTGGAAGAGGCGTATCAGCAGATTGAGGCGGAATACACGCCGGAGAAGATGAAGCAGCTGACGGCGCTACTGGAAGAGTTCATTACCCTCGGCAATCGTCACATTGCCGCGCGCGGGGATGAGGAGTAGCTCATCCGCGTAATGCCGCGAGGACGTTGCTGAACAGCTCGGGGAGAGGGGCGTCGTACCACAGGGCGTACAGGTCGGCGGGAATCTGTTCTTCAAGCGTGACAAAGGTGACGCCGGGCCAGTGGATCAGCGCGCAGGTTTCCGGCAGCAGCGCCACTCCCGTGGCCGCGCTGACCAGCGCCAGCACCGTTTGCGGCTCAAAGACCTGCTGGGCAATCAGCGGCTGAAAGCCATGTTCCGCGCAGGCGTCGTATACCTGACGCGCGAAGTCGCCCCGGTTAAAGGAGAGTGAGATAAAGGGGCGCTGCGCCAGCTCCGCCAGCGATACGCGGCTGCGTTTCGCCAGCGGGTCGTTTTCATGCACCGCCAGGCGCATGGTTTCCCGCGAAATGAGCTGGCAGCGGATGTTGACCTCGGCGTTGGGGATGACGTTGCGGTTGATGGCGATATCAATCGTGCGGGCGCGCAACGCCTCTATTTGCTGCTGCTGAGAGAGCTCTGTCAGCGTCCAGTGGACGTTGGGGTACTGCTCGTGCAGCGTCTTAAGCCGGGTAAGCAGCGTTCCCCAGATGGCGCTGCCAATAATGCCGATGTTGATATGCTGTTTTTCACTGCGGCCAATCTGCTGAACGTAGTTGAGGGACTGTTCGGCAGCGCTCAGCAGCCGGTCGACCTCGGCCTTCAATATTTTTCCCGCGTGGGTTAACACGACCTTACGGCTCGTCCGCTCGAAAAGCTCAACCTCGAGCAGGGTTTCAAGCTCTTTAATCTGCATGCTTAGCGGCGGCTGGGAGATATTCAGCCTGGCCGCTGCGCGGCCAAAGTGCAGTTCATCGGCCAGAACCTGGAAGTAGCGTAGCATGCGCATGCGCACGCGGCTGAGGAGAGCAGAATCGTTCATGAGGATGGCTGGTAAGGGAGAGGTTGCCGCCATTGTTGCCATCCTCTCCCTGGTCTGTCAAACCGCGCTGGCGGTTGAGTGATGCAAACGCTCGGCCCGGCTGCGCATAACCGCGCACAGCAGCACCAGAAGCAGGGCAGCGTAGGCGACGGTCGCGGCATTCACCGCACCGTGCAGGCCAAAGCGGCTGTTCACCAGCGACGATACGGTGGCGAACAGCAGCGTGCCGACGGTGCCGCAGGTCAGCAGAGCGGAGATCAGCGTTGGCGAGCTGCGGCTCACCTGCAGCGAACCGTAGCTCATGAGCCCTGAGAACAGGCCAGAGTTAAAGAAGCCAAAGCAGCCGCAGGCAATCAGGATCGCCGTAGTGCTGCCACTGTTGGCGATAAGCGCAATGGAGATCATCCCGACAACCGTGCAGATCAGCAGGAAGGTACGCAGCTTCATAAGCTTGACGGTGAACTGGTTGATGAACAGCCCGGTTGCTTTGGTGACCCAGTAAACGGTTGTAAACAGCGCTGCCTGCTCAGGCTGCATGACGAAGCGCCATTGCAGATAGCCCGGCGTCCACATGGTGAAGATGGGCTCGGCCAGCAGGAACAGAAACAGCGAAAGGCAAATCAGCCATACCGACATTCCCCAGGGTTCAGCCACCGGCGAAGACGCTTCAACGGGTGTTGCCGCTTCTGTCGTCGGAAAGCGAGCGCGCAGCACCAGAACCAGCATCAGCGCACCCAGCGCCCCCATGATGGCATACATCGCCATCCAGCTTGCGCCAAGCTTAAAAAGCCACGCCAACAGGAAGGAGAGCGTTGCCCCGGCAAGGCTAAAGAAGAAATCGGTGAAAATCAGGCTGGCAGAACGGCTTTTTTCATCGGGATTAATGCGCACCACCAGATAGCTGCCGATAGTCATGAAGATCCCGCCGCAGGCCCCCATCAGGGCGACCGCCACGCTGAACAGGGTCAGGGTCGGGTGCGTAAACAGCACGATGCTCACGACGAGGGTGAGCGCGGCGGCGATGGTCAGCGGTTTTTGCAGCCCCCATTTTTTCATCAGCAGGCCGCCGAGCATAATGGGCACAAACATGCCGATGTTCATCAGGGTAAATACCTGGCCGATAAAGCTCGGATCTTTGTTGAAGGCCGCGCACAGCGGGCCGAGGACAATCCCGAGCGTCGATACCAGCGCGCCGACAAAGTAGTAGCTGAGGTAGGATACGGCGTTCAAACTGCCGCGAGAATAGTTGTTATCAGACATGTGTATTCTCCTGACGGGCACGGATGCCCGTCTGTGGATAACGATCAGCGGTAGTGCTTCACAAACTCGCTGATGAGACGAATAAAATCATCTGTGACCATGGCAGCGCATTTCAGGGTCTGCTCATGGGAAAGTTCAACGTCGCTCAGACCTTCCGCCATGTTGGTAATCGCGGAGACGGCCAGCACGCGCAGGCCGCAGTGGCGGGCAACGATCACTTCCGGCACCACTGACATACCGACGACGTCACCGCCTATTCTTTGCATCATGCGGATCTCTGCTGCCGTTTCGAAGTTGGGGCCAGGGTAGGAGACAAACACCCCTTCATGCAGCGTCAGGCCGAGAGTTTTTGCCGTGGCGTGCAGGCGTTCGCGAAGCGTCTTGTCGTAGGCATTCGCCAGGCTGAAAAAGCGTGGGCCAAAGCGTTCGTCGTTGGGACCCACCGTTGGCGTGGACGGCATGGTATTGATGTGGTCGTTCAGCGCCACCAGCGAACCCGCTGGAATGTCGGTGTTCAGGGAGCCGGCGGCGTTGGTGCAGAGCATGAAATCACATCCCAGCAGCTTAAAGGTGCGTACCGCGTGGGTCATGATGCCCATCCCGACGCCTTCGTAAAAATGCCCACGGCCCTTCATGCAGATAAGGTTGACGCCGTGCAGGCTCCCCATCACCACTTCGCCCGCATGGCCAATGACCGTACTGACCGGAAAACCGGGCAGCTTTTCGTATGAGACAACGGTTTTATTTTCCAGCCTGTCGGCTAACGCGCCGAGACCCGAGCCGAGGATCATCGCGATGCGGGGCGTAAAACCGGGTTTAGCTGCGCGCAGGATTTCAGCGGCTTCAAACGGGGAATCAGTAAAGACGGAACGGGACATAACTACTCCTTAACGGGTTATCTCCTTACATTTTCGGGTGCCGTTGATTGGGGTTCCAATATGATTGGCGGGGTTATTGATATTGTTTTTATATTGATGTCGGCGGAAGGGTAGATATTTCAATATGTTAGGAAAAAGCGGGGCCCGCAGCGTCGCAAAATGGGGAGAAGAAATGTGATTGGCTTCACTGTGCGGGTGTGAAACGCGATTGCGCGACTTTTTTGCACGAAAAGAGTGCGTTTTTTGTAAAGTTTTCCCTTATCAGGCCGAAAATTCTGTTATCTGTCTGATGGAAAGAGAAAACATGTTAAACCGTATCAAGATTGTCACCAGCTTAATGCTGGTTTTAGCGATATTTGGCCTTTTACAACTCACATCCGGTGGTCTTTTCTTTAATGCTCTGAAGAATGACAAAGAGAATTTCACCGTCCTGCAAACCATTCGTCAGCAACAATCCACCCTTAACGGGAGCTGGGTTGCGCTGCTGCAAACCCGTAATACCCTGAACCGCGCGGGCATCCGCTACATGATGGATCAGAACAATATCGGCAGCGGCGCGACCGTTAACGATCTGATGCAGATTGCGTCTGCCTCGCTGAAACAGGCGGAAAAAAACTGGGCTGACTATGAAGCCCTGCCGCGCGACCCGCGTCAGAGCGACGCCGCTGCGCTGGAAATAAAACGTAACTACGATATCTACCACGGTGCGCTGGCTGAGCTAATTCAGCTGCTGGGGGCGGGCAAAATCAACGCCTTCTTCGACCAGCCGACCCAGAGCTACCAGGATGGATTCGAGAAGCAGTACGTGAGCTACCTGCAGCAGAACGACAAGCTGTACCAGATGGCGGTTGAAGACAGCAACAGCTCTTACACTCAGGCTATCTGGGTGCTGATCAGCGTGCTGGTTGCCGTGCTGGTGGTGATCGTGGCCGTCTGGCTGGGTATCAAGCAGGCGCTGATCTCTCCGCTGACGCGTCTCATTGACAATATCCGCCACATCGCCAGCGGCGACCTGGTGAAGCGCATCGACGTGGAAGGCTCTAACGAGATGGGCGAACTGGCCGACTCGCTGCGTCATATGCAGGGCGAGCTGGTGCGTACCGTGGGCGACGTGCGTAACGGCGCGAACGCTATCTATAGCGGCGCGAGCGAAATCGCGATGGGCAATAACGACCTCTCTTCCCGTACTGAACAGCAGGCCGCTTCACTGGAAGAGACCGCTGCCAGCATGGAGCAGCTGACGGCGACCGTTAAGCAGAACGCCGAGAACGCCCGTCAGGCGAGCCACCTGGCGCTAAGCGCGTCTGAAACCGCGCAGAAGGGCGGCAAGGTGGTGGACAACGTGGTGCAAACCATGCGTGACATCGCGGGCAGTTCGCAGAAAATTGCCGATATCATCAGCGTGATCGACGGCATTGCCTTCCAGACCAACATTCTGGCGCTGAACGCGGCGGTAGAAGCGGCGCGTGCGGGCGAACAGGGGCGTGGATTTGCGGTGGTGGCAGGGGAAGTGCGTAACCTGGCCCAGCGCAGCGCTCAGGCAGCACGTGAGATCAAGAGCCTGATTGAAGACTCCGTGGGACGCGTGGAAGTGGGTTCAACGCTGGTGGAAAGCGCCGGTGAAACCATGGGTGAGATCGTGAACGCGGTGACCCGCGTGACCGATATCATGGGCGAGATTGCCTCTGCGTCCGACGAGCAGAGCCGCGGTATCGACCAGGTGGGCCTGGCGGTGGCAGAGATGGACCGCGTGACCCAGCAGAACGCCTCGCTGGTAGAAGAGTCAGCCGCAGCGGCGGCGGCGCTGGAAGAGCAGGCGAGCCGTCTGACGCAGGCCGTGGCAGTGTTCCGCATTCAGCAGGAGCAGATGAAGGCGCGCGAGTTCGCTGCCGCGAAAAGCGTTGTCGCGCCGGTGATGTCGCGTAAAGTCGCGACGGCGGACGCGGGCGATAACTGGGAAACGTTCTGATCCAGCGCGTTGTGCCGGGTGGCGGCTACGCCTTACCCGGCCAACGGAAGCTTGTTGTAGGCCCGGTAAGCGAAGCGCCACCGGGCGATATCAAAGCGGCAGGCGCATGGCGCAGCGGGAGTCATACGCTAAACCGTGCGCCGTCTCTTCTTCGCGTTTTTCACGCAATTCAGGCGTCAGCCTCGTCATCATTTCAAACCCCAGCCGCGCATAGAAGGGCGCATTCCACGGCACGTCCCGGAACGTCGTCAACGTCAGCGATCTCAGCCCCTTTTGGCGGGCATGGTCAGCTGCACAGGCGATGAGCTGCCGACCGATCCCTTTTCCCTGCCAGGCCAGATCGACCGAGAGCTCCACAATAAACAGCGACGAAGGGTGCGCTTCAGTGAGAATAAACCCCACGGGACGGTCGTTCGCCAGCGCCAGCCAGCTTAGCCCCCGTTCGGCATAGTCGAGATGCTGTTCAGCGGAAATGACCTCGCCATCGGCAAGCCAGGCGAGGCTGGGGTAGTCACGAAAACGCTCGCCCGCCGCGCGCTCAATGGCGGGCAGGGCGGCAACGTCGTCGGAATGTGTGGGCCGAACGGTGAGGTTAAGGGCGACCATTAGCCTGCGCGACTCACGATTTTAATTTCAACCATGCCGATCCCGAGCTGGCGCGGTGAATGGCCGAGAATATTTCCTTCATTGGTGGACTGCGGGTCTGGCGGCACAATCACCAGGGTACTGCTGCGCGATGGATTCTCAAAATGCAGGGTGTGAGTGCTTACGTCATTTCCAAGCGTCAGCGTCTGCTCTTGATCGCCCACGCGCACCGGTACAGGTTTATTCGCGTTAGGCCCGTACGCCCTGGCCGTGATCACCAGATCAAATTGTTCCGGCAGCGGATGGGTGTACTCAATTTTCACCTCGTTGCCCAGCTGCGCGTTTGACCAGCGTCCCCACGACTCCGGACGGGAGATGCCGCTAAACTGCTTCACCTCTTCGGGCGCGCCGGCCACGTTAAAGATAAAGCTGTCCGCTTTATAGCGGATGTCGTTGTCGACGATTTTCAGCATGTCGATGTTGTGCTGATAGCGAGCCGTATCAATCACCGTATCTTTAAAGGCGGTTTTGCCTTTCCACTGGGCTTTGTCGACATGCTGCACGGTTTGCTCCCCGCCAAGCTGGCCCTGAGAGACGCACCAGTCCGTAGAGAGTGCCAGCGGCTGCGACCAGAGCTGACCCATTTTGTAACACCGGTCAATCCAGACGAAGTTATCGCGAGGGGCGAAATCGGCCAGCTGGAAGCGCAGCGGCGCGGAATACTCGCTTTCCGGCAGCGGTTCGACGCGACTATCCGACACGCGCACCAGCAGCGGCAGGCGGAAATTGCTGCCGGAGAAGGCAACGGTGTTTTTATCCCGATCGACGGTGAAGTCTTTCATCTCTTTCGGGAAATTCCACAGGCGGATGATGTCGGGCTTCCAGGCGAGGATTTTCTCCTTCATGTTGAGGAACACTTCCGACAGGGATTGCCCCGAGAGCGTGCTGCGCCCGAGGCCAATAAAGTTGTCGCCCCCCAGAATGTCCAGCACGGTTGCGCCGTTATCCATGGAGTTGCGTTTGGTGGCGATTAACTCCTGCTGCGGCTGGTCGCCGCGCAGCACGAAGAACAGGTTGCTGCGATCCTGCTTGCTGAGCTGGTCCCACGCGCTGTTTTTCATTGCCAGATGGTCAGACGATACGACGATGACGGTGTTTTTAAACCAGGGCGAGGCTTTGATTTTCTCGACCAGCGCGGCGATGTGCTCCTGGCTACAGGTCACTGCGCTGAAAGACTTGTTGTTTTTGCCGTCCACGTCATAGCTTTTTCGCTTACAGGTGCGCGAGACGAACCCGTCCGGATGGTGCGTATCTACTGTCAGCGCAAAGAGAGAAAACCGCTTCCCGGCGCGGGAAAGTTCCTCGAATTTCTTCCAGGTTTCGTCCAGCACCGTATCGTCATAGAAGCCCCAGTCGTTGCGGTAGGTGGGATCGGCAACCGTCGTTTTTAACTCTTCTGAGCCATACAGGTGGTCAAAACCGTGGGATTTCAGGAACACATCTTTTCCGGCAAAGCGCAGGTTTGCTCCCTGCATAAAGTAGTTTTCATAGCCGGAGTTTTTCAGGATATCGCCCAGGCAAATATTCTGCGGGAAGAACGTCGACATCGAGGCGGAGGCGTTGCCTTCAAAAGGTGCGAACAGCGGGATACCGCACTGAGAGGCCACCATCCCGGCGATAGTGTAATCCGTGCCGGGTAACTGCATGGTGTGGCTGAAATCGAGACCTTCGTTTTTCAGCGCGCCCAGTTCCGGCGTGAGGTTCGGAAACGCATCGTTATCAAAGTAGGTGCGCTCCAGGCTTTCACCGTAGATGTAGACCAGATTGAGCTTCGGGTTGGCGATCGTTTTCGACGGCTCTTTATAGTAGGCCACGAAGTCCGGATCGCCGTCGCGCGACTGGGATTTTACAAGCTCGGTGATCTGATGAAACGCGGGGCTGGCGTCGACGGAGGCCAGCGCCAGGAAAAGCGCCAGCAGGCTGTAGCCATGATGGTGAGGAAGATGGCGACGGCGGCGCAGCACCCAGGCGAGCGCGCCGAAAATCGTCACCAGCGCCACGATCAGTCCCAGCCCCGGAAGGATGTATTTACCTACCCCCGCGCCCGTCAGGCTGTTCGTCAGGGTGTAGAGCACAGCATCGTTAATGCCGTCGCCGGTGAAGTAATCGCTGGCGTATAAGGTAATGTTTAAAACGATAAAAATGCCGAGCACCACCAGCGTGGCGATAAACCACCAGGTGTTACGGCCGGCTTTCCAGGCATAAACGCCGACGGAAGCCAGAAAAAGGATAAGAGAGATGAATTCTGACAACAGCATATCCTCATGACGCCAGGTGCTTCGCTGGCTAACTGTTTATTTTTGGTAAGACAATGTAATGGCGATGTCGTTTAGCTGCAATTTTAGTGTCACGAAAGTGTGCTGTTGTTAGGATTTGGTTTATAAAATCGTTTTTATGAGGATGGTCGCATCCTGACAAACGGACGCTGAGACGGTGGCAGGTAGGAAAAACGCTCGTTTAACGCCGCGATGCAAGCCTATCGCATTAAACGCGGCGTGTTGTGGCAGAAAATGGGGCGGATCAGGAGATGAAATTAACGCCTTGTTTCAGCACCAGATCGCAGGCTTTGGTTTTCACCTGTTTTGCCAGGGCGGAGTTGCCAAGGGTGCTTAGGTTAAGCTGTTGGCCGTTTTGCGCGTTAAGCAGGCCCTGAATGCCGTCCATATAGCTGGTATCCGCTTTTTGCTCCTGCGTGTCGAGACCCAGTTTACCCAGCACCTGGTTTTTCACGTTTTGCGCGTCGGTCACCGAGGCCAGCTTTTGCTTAGCGCAATATTCCAGAATCCCCGCCGCGTTGTTCATCGTGCCCGCGCTCAGGCTCTGGGAACTATTGCTCAGCAGGCTGGTGAGAGAAGAGGCCGAGAGCCCGCCCTGGGCGCTGCTGCTCTCTTTGGTCAGCTCATTCGCTGCGCTTGACAGGGACTCCTGCCACGAAGCCGCTTGTGCTGCGCCGGTAACCAGCAGCGCGCCTAAAAAGGTGCTAATAAGAATCTGTTTTTTCATCATGGCTTTCTCAAAAAGGTCCGTTTTGGGCCGGAAGGGGTTCCAGTATATACCTGCGCCCTGCTGGCGATTCCTGGAACTGTCTTAATACTCTTTGCCGGTGACGCGGCTTCGGTAACTGTCCCAGTCGAAGATGACATACAGACTGTTGCCCAGCTTCATGCGGTCCATGACGCGTTCGCCCAGTAAGCGGGTCATCTCGTCAATGTTGTGGTTCGTCAGCATCCCGGTGGGACGTTTGGACGAAGAGCGGCGATCGACTATCTGGTTAATGATGACTTTTTCATAACGGGATTCGGTCTGAACGCCAATCTCGTCGATGACCAGTAGATCGACATTGCTCAGATCGTTAAGAAGCTGCTCTTCGCTGGTTTCACGGTTGCTGAAGGTGTCTTTCATGGCGGACATGATATCGGCCACGGTGATAATGAGGACCGATTTACCGCGCAGAAGCAGTTCGTTGCAGATGGCGGCCGCGAGGTGGTTTTTACCTGTGCCCGGCTTGCCGCTAAAAATGAAGCTGGCGATATTGCCGTCAAATTCATCCACGTACTGACGCGCGGCGGCGAGCGCGTTCATCTGCCCGCTGGTCTCAATTTTATAGTTATCAAACGAGCAGTTCTGATGCAGGGGACGAATACCGGAGCGGTTAAAGGTGCGCTGCATTTTCATTGCCCGGTTTTCGCGGGCGAGCGCGGCGGCACGAATTTTACCTTGCTCCTTTTGCCACGCCAGCAGCTCTTCACCCGTGGTGAAGGCGGGCTTCACGTTGGCTGGCATCATCTTTTGCAGACGTTTCATCAGGTCGCCGACGTTCTTCATTTCGCACCTCGGAATCCACTTGGGATCTGTTTATCCGGTTCTGAAAAAGTGTTGATATCGCGCTTAGGCTGGCCATTGTTACTGGCGCGGGTAATTTGAAGATGACGCGCGAGCTTTTGCTGCCACTGAATGTGGGTGAACACTTTGCCTTCCGCCTGCCACCAGGCGATAAACGCGGCGAGCTCTTCCGCGGTGGCTGGCTGGGTTAACGCAATGCCCCACAATGCTGCCTGCCGCTGAAAATCTGCGTCAGGCTGCCAGCCCGCGTACAGGACAAATTTGCCCATCGGAATGGTTAGCGGGGTATTAACCGGTTCTTCAAAAAACTGGTTATCCAGCGTGACGTCGCTTGCCGGACGTGACATCTGCGCTTCGATCTCCAGAAGCTGCGCCAGACGTTCCGGCGTGATTGCGTAAAACGCCGGCGCGTTGTCGGCAAAAACCGCAACCGTGCCGCCTTCGGCGTGGGTCAACACACCGCGTGGGTCGCGCATAAAGGCATCAATGCCAGCAATGCTGGTGGTCAGAATTCTGGAGGACATAACGCTTACTCAACTGATTACTACGGGCGTGATATGGGCTTATGGTAGCACAGAGAGGGGAGGGGATGGAGGGGATTTCCCCGGTGGCGCTGCGCTTACCGGGGCTACAGTCGTAGGCCTGAAAAGCGCAGCGCCATCAGGCAGTTATCACGCGATAATATTCAGGGTCACGTCGATGTTGCCACGGGTCGCGTTAGAGTACGGGCAAACGATATGCGCCGCATCGACCAGCTTTTTGGCTTCCGCAGGATCCATACCTTCAACGTGGATATTCAGTTTTGCTTCGATACCAAAACCGGTCGGCAGCGGGCCGATACCCACTTCGCCTTCAATAAACGCCTCTTTTGGCAGGGTAAATTTGTCGCGAGCCGCCACAAACTTCATCGCGCCCAGGAAGCAGGCAGAGTAACCCGCAGCAAACAGCTGCTCAGGGTTCGTGACTTCTCCACCCATACCGCCCATCTCTTTGGGCACGCCCAGTTTAACGTCCAGAACTCCATCGGAAGAGGTCGCGCGGCCGTCACGGCCCCCGGTTGCTTTTGCTTTGGCGGTATAAACAACTTTTTCTAAAGACATGGCAGGTTCCTCATCTTACTTTTGTATGTGCTATTAAATAGCGTGCGATGTATATGGGTAAGTTAAAACGCGTAAAGTATAGCCTTACGCGCGTTGAATCTGTTGTCGCAAAAGTTCCAACTGCTGCTTGAGCGCCAGCATGGTGTCGGTATCACACTGTGCGGCGCACCCCACTGCGTGTGGGATACCCAGTGCCTGCTGCTGAAGTTCACGTCCGGCTTCAGTCAGCGTGACGGCGACCTGACGTTCATCTTTACGCGAGCGGTGGCGGTTGATTAGCCCTGCGCTTTCCAGACGCTTCAGAAGCGGCGTCAGCGTTGCGGAGTCAAGGAACAGCCGTTCACCGATGTCCGACACCGTCACGTCATCCTGCTCCCATAGCACCAGCATCACCAGATATTGCGGGTAAGTCAGGTTTAGCGGCGCCAGCAGTTGCCGGTACAGCTTATTAAGCGCCAGATTTGCCGAATAGAGGGCAAAACAGAGCTGGTTATCCAGCAGGAGCGCAGCGGTCGTGTCGTTCGTTTTTGCGTTCATGAAATGAATATAGATTGTGCACGATTTAATTGCAAGCAATTTTAGGGGCAGGTATAACGCAGCGCCACCTGAACGGCCATTTTACGGTAGTGCTGGCGCTGGGCCTGCTCGTCTGCACCCTCTTCAAACAGCAGGGTGAAGGTGTAGCTGTTGGCAACGTAGTGAAAGCTGAAGCTGCTGATCAGACGGTGAAGGTCGCGGGCGTCAACCGTCTGGCTGAAAAGCTGTTTTTCTTTGCCCCGGCGCAGGATGCCTTCCAGCAGGTCGAGCGCGCTGCGGTTGACCTGCCGCAGATAGTTTGACTGCTGCATAAAACGGCCGCGCTGCATGTTTTCCATGCAGATAATGCGGATGTAATCCGGGTGGTCGGCATGATAGTCAAAGGTGGCTTCAACCAGATGGACCAGCGCTTCGACGGGAGGCATATCCGCCAGGCTAAGCGCCTTTTCACTGGCGCGAATTTGGGTGTAAACGTACTCCAGGACGAGCAGGTAGAGATTTTCTTTGTTTTTAAAATGGTAAACGACCATGCGTTTGGTGGTACCTGCTTTCTCCGCGATCTGCTCCATGCGGGCGCCGTTCAGTCCAAATTCGGCAAACAGCGCGATAGCGCTCTGAAAAATTTTCTCTTTCAGGCTCGATTCTTCACTGTGATCGGGGTGTTCGCTGCCAGAGTTAGCCACATCCTTTCCTTATTTTTACCAAACGGACCAGAAAGATTATCTCCACGGCAGCGAAATAACACAAATATCAAACGCGCGGGCGTTTGCGGTAGAGCCATAGCCCGGGTATCGACAGCCCGATAGAGAGCGCACCGACGATGGAGGACGCCTTAAGAAAGTTGCTAAGGAGAAGGATCATCTGCGGCTCGGTGTAGCCAAAATGGCTGATTTTCACCGCGGAAATCATCGCCGTATAGGCAGATATGCCGGGGAACATCGGGATAACGGCGGCGACGGTGAACACTTTCGGATGCGCCAGATACCAGCGCGACCACTGAATACCGATGCTGCCGACCAGCATAGAGGCGATAAACGTCGACCATTCGATGTTAAAGCCCGCCGTCATCATCACCATTCGCGAGCCGTGGCCAATTGCGCCCAGCAGCGCACACCACGGCAGAGCGCGTTGCGGAACGTTAAATACCATCGCAAAGCCGACGGCAGGAATGGCCGCCAGGGCCATGTCCTGTGCCAGCGCCAGCAGAAAATCTATCACGCCCATCCTCGTAACCCCCACAGCGTCATCGCCATCACCACGCCGATGCAGGTCGCCAGCGTCAGCAGGCTGGCGATAGCCCAGCGTGCCAGCCCGGTATTGATGTGCCCTTTAAACATGTCGGCAACGGCGTTAATCAGCGGGAAGCCCGGCACCAGCAGAAGCACGCTGGCGGCCATCGCAATCGTCGGGGTAGCGGCAAACTGCGGCAGGCGCAGCAGCAGGCCAGACACCGTAGTGGCAACAAACGCGGTAATGCAGAAGTTAATTTGCGGGTGCAGCTGCCGGTGCGTCAGCAGCTGGCGCACGTACATGGCGATGCTGCTGGCGAAAAAGGTGACGATCGCGCCGTCCCAGCCACCTTTATTGAGCTTACAAAAACAGGCGCATGACAGCCCCACCATGAGCACGACCAGCCAGCGTGGATAACGTAATGGCTTGATTTGGTTAAAACGTTTTTCAATCTCCTTGAGATCGAGAAGCTTATGCTCAGCCAGGATGACGATGTGCTGGACCTCGGTTACAACGTGCATATTAATGCCGCGGTCGTGATTTTTACGGGTGGACGTAAGACACTGCCCGTCTTTAATGGTGGTCAGCACAATGGCGTTGGACGAGATAGCGCTCTCAACGCTGTCCATTCCCAGCGCCAGCCCCAGCCGGGTTGAGAGCTCCTCGACCAGCGCGCTTTCCGCGCCGTGCTGGAGCAGAAAAAGACCGCACTGAATACAGAGCCGCGTGATAGCACGCTGCGTTGACCGATCTGCCTGCATGTATTATCCCGAAGATAAGGTGAATAGTTGCCGGTTGGCCCGTAATGCCTACTTTTAGCACAAAGTGCAGTGGCTCTTGCTGTGGGTCAGATCAAGGTTTATGCAAACAGTTACCCCCCCTCGTCACGACGACTTACAGGATTAATTTATTAATACGATGAATTAGTAATTTGAAATAATAAAATATTTGTATTTAGAAATTCTAATTTTATTTTGTTGTTATTTTAATGTCTGCACAATTAAATTGATTTGCGCTTTGTGAGATATTAGCGCTGTTTTAGGCATTTCCTAAACTAAGAACATATCTCATCTTCTGCTTGTATTAATCTTTTTATACTCAGGGAAGAAAATATTTATACCTTGGTGCGTTTTACATGACGCACCGAAGGAAAATGGACACGGAGGGTCTATGTTGTCGTTGCCTGGTAAGCATGGCGTTGTCATTAGCCGGATACCCGTCATGCAGAATGGGTTAGGGGACGTGATGGCACGTCATTTCCCCGATTTTGAATTGACCTACTGCCGCTCACTGCAGGAGTTAACCCTGCTTCAGTTGCGCCGCGCAGATGTGATTATCGCCGACGTTTCAGGCGAATACAGGAACCCACGGGGTACGCTCGAAGAGTATTACCGCTTACTGAACCAGTACCGGGAAATCCACTGGATCTTTTTGGTCTCCCGGCCGTTTTACCCTATTGCCGTTGAGCTGCTTATGCGGCCGGAAAGTACGCTGCTTTCTGATATGGAACCTATCGAAGGTGTCGTTAACGCTATCCGGGCAGGGAGTGAACGCGCAGAACGGATAAGCCAGACGTTATTAACCCCAGAACCTGAGGAAAGTGAGGATGACGACGAACACTTTATTGCGCTCACGCACTCAGAACGTAAGGTGCTTCGCCTGTTAGGCAAAGGGTGGGGGATTAACCAAATCGCTACGTTGCTTAAAAAGAGCAATAAAACGATCAGTGCGCAGAAAAACAGTGCGATGCGAAGGCTCTCATTGCGGAGTAATGCCGATATGTACGCCTGGATCAATAGTACACAGGGAATGAGAGAGCTGAGTTTAATGTCAGCCTATGGAGAGTTCGAGGAATGGAAAAAACCGATTCAACAAGACATATCGCCATCATCGAAAATTGCTCGATGAGTGCGGTCGGGCTGCAGCATCTTTTTACGCAGCCTGAACTCAGCCAATATCAACTGCACCTGTTTAATGATTTTGATGGCTTTAAGAAAGCACTGCAACACGTGAATTTTTTCTCGCTGATCTATTCGCTTTCCGATGCGCGAGAAGAACGACGTAACTGCCTGGCGCATCTGCGGGATCTCGCGTTTACGCATAGCCATATTCAGCGCATTATCCTGGTCTCGGATGAGATGGAGGCGAGGTTGATTAGCCATCTTTCGCCTTCACGTCTTCACGGTGTGGTCAGTAAATCGGTGACCCTTGAACACCTGCTGAAGGAGTTAGTGGTATTGTTGAGCGAAACGCTGCGCATTAATGACAATATGCTTAACCACTGGTACTGCAGTCAGAACCGGATGTTAAGCCCAACGGAAAGAGCAATTTTACGTTATATGTCATGCGGATATTCCATTCCCGAAATCGCGGCGCAGCTTGAACGCAATATCAAGACTATTCGCGCGCATAAGTTTAATGCGATGGTGAAGCTAGGGGTGAATTCTGACGTAGGATTGCTTGATGCAGCGGATATTCTTACCCATCTTCCGGTTAGAGAACCGAGAACTGTGGGGCTAAGCAAACCGACATTTTTGTAACCTGTGCCTTTTGCGCGCCAGATGTGCTCTGGCGCGTCATTCAGATGCACACATCAACCCACTTTGCTGAAGTTAGCTCTGCCATTCTGTCCGGAGAAATACGTACGGCACTATGGATAGCGCCAGCGGCGGGGAGCACTTCAGCGTATTGTTTTAAAGAGATATCGCAGTAAACCGCAAGTGGGTTTTCAAGCCCAAACGGGCAGACGCCACCAACGGGATGACCCGTCACGGTAACCACTTCATCACTGCTGAGCATGCGTGCTTTCGCGCCAAACGTGTCTTTCAGTTTTTTGTTATCCAGACGCGCATCACCCTTCGCCACCACCAGAATCACCTCATTTTTAACCTTCAACGATAGGGTTTTGGCGATTTGTCCCGGCTCTACACGGTGGGCGGCAGCAGCCAGCGCAACGGTAGCCGTACTCTGGCTAAGTTCTATTACCTCTATTTCCGGCGCGTTGTCGGCAAAAAACTGCTGTACGGACTGCAAACTCATTGTTTCCTCCTGACAAATATCCTGCGTAATCTGTCATAAGAATTTATGCTCTGTAAATATCTCTTAAGTAACAAATATCCAGGATGGCTGATTTCTGGATCCTCTTCACAATCACAGAAACCGGTTACAGTAACCGGTTGCAGAGCGTGATGCGTAGATTAATACTGAGTATGTAACGTCCCCTGTATCCAATAATAAGAGCCAATTATGAAACCATTTCGTCTGAGCAGTACCGCTGGTACGCAAGCCAGCAAGGTTGTGAAGCTGATTTATGGAACAACGTGCGGCGCGAGCGCGCCTGTAATAAACGTCTGACAGGAGATCAACCATGTCTGCCAACCATGCTGCGTTTAATCTGATATTCCGTTTCGTTGAAAATTACGTGAGCCCGATCGCCGGGCGGATCTCGTCCCAGCGTCATGTCATGGCTATTCGTGATGGGTTCATCTCCGCGATGCCGTTCATGATTGTGGGTTCATTTTTATTAGTGTTTGCTTACCCGCCGTTTTCGCCTGATACCACCTGGGGTTTCGCGCGCGCCTGGCTGGATATGGCGAAGCAGTTTGAAGGCCAGATCCTGACGCCGTTTGATATGACGATGGGCATTATGTCCATTTATATCTGCGCGGCCATCGCCTATAACCTTGGCAAACATTATGTCAAAACGCACCAGCTGGATCCGTTCATGTGCGCCATGCTGTCGCTGATGGCGTTTCTGCTGGTTGCCGCCCCGAAAACCAAAGGCACGCTTCCCGTCGATAGCCTGGGTGGAACGGGTATTTTTACCGCCATTCTGGTGGCGATTTACTGCGTTGAAATGATGCGTTTCCTGAAGGCGCATAACATCGGTATTCGCCTGCCGGACCAGGTGCCGCCGATGATCAAAAACTCCTTTGACCTGCTGATTCCGGTGCTGGTGGTGGTGTTAACGCTTTATCCGCTGAGCCTGGTGATTCAGTCTCAGTTTGACATGCTGATCCCGCAGGCAATTATGTCCATCTTCAAGCCTCTGGTTTCCGCGGCGGATTCACTGCCCGCGATCCTGCTGGCGGTGTTGATTGGCCACCTGCTGTGGTTCGCCGGGATCCACGGGGCGGCTATTGTCTCCGGGATGCTGCAGATGTTCTGGCTGACTAACCTCGGAGCGAACCAGACCGCGCTGGCTGCCGGCCATCCTCTGCCACATATTTTTATGGAAGCCTTCTGGACGTTCTTCATCGTGATTGGCGGGTCGGGTGCAACGATGGGTCTGGTGATTTGCTATCTGCACAGCCGTTCAGCGCATTTACGCTCTATTGGCCGATTGAGCGTGGTGCCCAGCTTCTTCAACATCAACGAACCCGTTATCTTCGGTACGCCGATTGTAATGAACCCGGTGTTCTTTATTCCGTTCCTGCTAGCCCCGATGGTTAACGCCGTGCTGGCCTGGGCGGCGATGACGTTTGATCTGATTGGTCGTGTTATTTCAGTGGTTCCCTGGACGGCACCGGCGCCGATAGGCGCAGCATGGGCTCTGGGCTGGGATTTCCGCGCGGCTATCCTGGTTGTGGTTCTGGCCTGCGTGTCGGCAATCATCTACTACCCGTTCTTCAAAGTGTACGAGAAGCAGCTGCTGGAGCAGGAAGCGGAAGAAGCACAGCGTAATGGGGAAGAGGACAATCAGCAGGTGGCTTAAAGACGTTGTGCCGGGTGGTGGATGCGCCTTACCCGGCCTACGAGTCGAGGTTTTTGTAGGCCCGGTAAGCGAAGCGTCACCGGGCAATTCACTGCACTACTTCAGCGTGCAATCCCCGCACTGCTTAACGTCCGGCAGGCGATAGCGCTGGCAGCAGGTACGGCGTACCAGAAGCCCGTCACGGAGCACAACGGTACGGAATAACGGGTTATCGCGACCATCGGAAAGCTGTTTGGCAAAGAAGCAGGACTGGCGCAGGGCCTCCACTTTCTCATCGCCAAGCAGCGGCTTCATTTCTGTTAAATACCAGTGAATTAAATACCCGGTATTACTCCAGATAAGCTTCCCGTTGATCTCGCCCGTTGCTTCAAGTGCCTCTACCACTGGGATCAGGGCCTGGATGACAAGCTGTTCCAGACGTTCCTGAGCAGAGAACTGCTCTGCGCCGCGATCTTCGTGCAGATCAATCCAGAAGCAGGCTGCTCGGCCAGTTTCGTGGAACTCGACGTGAAAATGATCCGGGGAGAGCGCCAGCATGCTCTTTTGGGTTAATACCGCCAGCATGAGTGGGGGAACCATCAGCCCGATATACCACTGTGCCCACAGGGAAAGCAGAGGTTTATTTTCCCGCGTTAGGGTCGGCTGATTGCGATAGATATGGTCGGAATAGGTTGCAAGCAGCGACTGCAGCGTAGAGGGCTGCTGCCACTCAGCGAGCGTCATGGCGTGATGCGGGGGCGCTTCATCAAGCCTGATAAAGTCCAGCAGGTGGGCGCGCGTCTTAGCAATCTTGTCCCGTATGGCATCCGCAAGCGACGCATTCCCGCTGGTGAGGGGCGCTCGCCAGAGGAGTGGTTCAACGATTTGTGCGGTATGCGTAGCCATAGTTGAGATAGAAATCTAAATGATAATGATTGCCAATCCTAACTATTGCTCATACCAATGGCAAGACTTTTGTCCTGATTAACCGAAGACGCGCTTAAGCGGTTTGTAGCTCTTCACTCAGCAGAATGTTATTGCGACCTAAATGCTTTGCTTCATAGAGGGCTCTGTCCGCTCTCTCCAGAGCGCTTTCCACGTCCTCGTTTTCGAAAATGGCAATACCGATGCTGATGGTGACATTGGTGGCGACGCTTTCGTTGAATAGATGGGGGATTTTCAAATCATAGACTTTCTGACGGATCCGCTCTGCCGTATGGCGGGCGTGTTCAAGTGAAATATTCGTCAGCAGCACCATGAACTCTTCCCCACCGAAACGCGCCACAATATCGCGCGATCTGACGGCATCACGAATTGCCGCAGAGACGCGCTTCAGCGCCTGGTCACCCATCATATGGCCATAATGGTCGTTATAGGCTTTGAAGTGGTCGATATCCATCAAAAGAACAAAATGTTCGCCGTTTTCTACCGCCGGCAGGTTCTCCAGACGGCTCTGCAGGCCGCGACGATTATAGAGCCCGGTTAGCGGGTCCATCATACTGAGATCGGTCAGAGTTTCCCGTTCTTCCAGCAGGCGAGAGAGCAGCTCCTGGGCGAAGCGATCGTTGCGCCGTTGCAAAATGTTATGAATAGCAATAGCCACCACAGGAAGTGCGAAAGAATAGGACATTCTTAGCCATATATCCTGGTCACTTAACCACAGGCAGACAATAAAGGCGGGGAGCGAGTGCAGCGTAAATGCTTTGATATTACTGGCGAAGGCCAGCGTTCCGATAAAAAGCACCGTGAGTAAAGCTATTATCAAATACATCGCCTGGTCATGGGTAATTAGCGAAAATTTCGAATCTATTTGCCAGGCCCACAAAATACCAAAGATTGCTGAAACGGCAGGAATATTTATCTTCCGCGCGCGCTTTTTCCAGTGCCAGATGAACAGGCCAGTACTGATCGCGAAAATAGCAATCAGAGGGGCAGAAAACACGCGTACAGAATAGAGCGGGTTTGTTACCGAGAACACGGCTGACGTTGCGTTCAGAAATAAAAATAAACGTAACGATAATTGATATTTTCTTTGAACCAAAGACCGCCAGGATTGTGATGTCATAGTCGTGCGTTTTTATTAAAACTTAATTAAAACAGATGAATAGGTGTGGTTTCGCACTTAATTATGCAAAAAACTCAAAGCGTAATTATAAGAAAAACTTTATGTGTAGTTAACAGGTGAGCAATTTATCACCTTAGGAAATTTCTGTCATTCTACATAAGGGGAAAGGGCGATTTTTTTTGCTTCACCGCGCTGACAAATGATAATTTTTATCATATGATATTGTTTATCATTATCGTTATGAAAGGGCGATGTATGTTGAACAGGGCGCTGGGAAGTGCATGGGGAGTATTGCTGCCGGGCGTAATCCTTGGCGGTTTGATGTTTGCCGATCTCTCCATCGAAAGCTGGAAGGCCATCATTGTGTCAGGGCTGCTGATGACGTCAGGCATGATCTGGCATAAGCACCTACGCCATTATGTGTTACTGCCATCATGCGTCGCATTAGTCAGCGCAATTCTGGTGATAATGATGAGTTTGAAATAACAGGGAAAATAAGAGGTATTACAGAAGGGAGATAAGATAATTGGTGCGAGGGGGGGGACT
>NZ_JADBQK010000006.1:0-146252 GCF_014895885.1 Enterobacter cloacae complex sp. P17RS | reverse complement strand
CCAATTCCGCCACCTTCGCATACCATCGATACTGTAAAAGTATCGTAACCACGGAGGCGCATTCTAGATGTTTTCAGCTTTACGTCAACAGAAAAGTGCGCACCTTTTATTGATTGCTGCAAAAATGGACGGAATTGCGACGCCTGCTTGCCGGATGGCGCTGGCGCTTATCCGGCAAGCATTGTATGGCGAATTATTTCTTTGCCTGACGCGTCATCACGGTGCGGTAGACCTTAAAGCGGCCCGTCTGGGCGATCACTTCGTGGAAGCCGAAGGTTTCGTCCAGCACTTTCGGGTACGCCAGGAAGGCGTTCGCCACGATGCGCAGCTCGCCGCCGCTGTTGAGGTGACGAGTCGCGCCACGGATCAGGGTTTGCGCAGCTTCGAGGCTGGTTTCCATCCCGTCGTGGAACGGCGGGTTAGAGATGATCATGTCAAAGCGGCCGGTGACGTCAGAGAAGACGTTGCTGGCAATCACATCGCCTTCAATGCCGTTGGCCGCAAGCGTTGCGCGGCTGGCTTCTACCGCCGGGGCGCTCACGTCACACAGGGTTAAACGCACTTTTGGTGAATGGCTGGCAAGCACTGTTGAAAGCACGCCCGCGCCGCAGCCCACGTCCAGCACTTTTCCTTTGGTGTGCGGCGTCAGGGTGGAGAGCAGCAGCTTGCTGCCCGTATCCAGCGCGTCACGGCTGAAGACACCCGGCAGGGTTTTGATGGTCAGGCCGTCAAGCTGGTACTCGTCCCAGTATGCCTGCGCATCAAACGTTGTCTGTTTTTCCAGACGGCCATGATACAGACCGCAGCGGCGCGCGCTGTCGACTTTGGTCAGCGGCGCGTAGGCTTCCAGCATCTGCTCGGCGCTACGGACACCGCTGCGGTTTTCACCGACCACGAAAATATCGCAGCCAACCGGCAGCAGGGAGAGCAGGTTCATCAGCTGGAACTGGGCTTCCGGCTTGTTCTTCGGCCAGTAGTAGATCAGCGTATCGCAGTCGGCAATATCGCTCTGCTCCGCCACCAGGCTGAAGCGTGCGCGCTCGCCCATCTGGCGGCTCAGCACCTGCCAGTGGTGGTAGTATTGGGTGTGGGCACGGCTTTCAGCACAGTCGAAACGCGCGGGCAGGTCATCCTGCATATCTCCGGCAAACAGAATACGGCTTTCTTCGAAATCATCACTGTGACGCAGCAAGACTTCACTTGCCGGGGTAAATGCAGACATGAATTGTTCCTCAATAAACTCAGGCGGGGATTATAGTAGGTAGATGGCGCACTTTCGACACATTTGCTATATTTGCGCGCCTGAGAGACAGGAGTTATCCCTATGACATCCCGACGAGACTGGCAGTTGCAGCAGCTGGGCATCACCCAGTGGGCTTTGCGTCGCCCGACGGCGTTGCAGGGCGAAATCGCCATCTCCATCCCCGCGCACGTTCGGCTGGTGATGGTGGCGGAAGAACTGCCTGCCCTGAATGAGCCCCTGATCGGTGATGTTCTTCGCAGCCTGAAGCTGACGCCCGACCAGGTCTTACAGCTGACGCCGGAACGGGTTGCCATGCTTCCTCCTGATAGCCGCTGTAACAGCTGGCGCATCGGAGAGACAAACGACATCTCTCTTCAGGGGAGCCAAATCAGCTCACCAGCGCTGGACGAGCTGAAAGCCAATCCAAAGGCGCGCAGCGCGCTATGGCAACAAATCTGCGAATATGAACACGATTTCTTCCCTCACGACGCCTGACCTAGCCGCAGCGTTCGCGATTGAAACACGCGCCCACGCTTTTCCGTGGAGCGAAAAAACGTTTGCCAGCAATCAGGGCGAGCGCTATCTGAACTACCGTCTGGACGTTGACGGCACTCTGGCCGCGTTTGCCATCACGCAGGTGGTTCTTGACGAGGCGACGCTGTTTAACATCGCCGTCGACCCGGCGTTTCAGCGCCGTGGGCTGGGCAGAGAACTGCTTGAGCATCTCATTCGTGAGCTCGAAACCCGCGACGTTTTCACCCTGTGGCTGGAGGTGCGCGCGTCGAATGTCGCCGCCATCGCGCTCTATGAAAGCTTAGGCTTTAACGAGGCGACAGTCCGACGTAACTACTACCCCACCGCAGAGGGACGTGAAGACGCCATTATCATGGCTCTGCCAATTGGATAACGAATATAAGGTTGTAACGATGAAATGGGACTGGATTTTCTTTGATGCCGACGAAACGCTGTTTACGTTTGACTCGTTCGGCGGCCTACAGCGGATGTTTCTCGACTATAGCGTGACCTTCACCGCCGAAGATTTTCAGGACTATCAGGCGGTGAACAAGCCGCTGTGGGTGGATTACCAGAACGGTGCCATCACCGCGTTACAGCTACAGCACCAGCGATTTGACGTCTGGGCGGAGCGCTTAAAGGTCAGTCCGGGGACGCTGAACGAGGCTTTCCTTAACGCCATGGCCGATATCTGTGCGCCCCTGCCGGGCGCGGTTTCCCTGCTGAATGCGTTGAAAGGCAAGGTGAAACTGGGGATCATCACCAACGGTTTTACCGCGCTGCAGCAAATCCGCCTGGAGCGCACCGGCCTGCGCGATCATTTCGATGCGCTGGTGATCTCCGAAGAGGTTGGGGTGCCGAAACCGGATCCGCGAATTTTCGATTATGCACTGGCGCAGGCCGATAATCCCGACCGCGATCGCGTGCTGATGGTGGGTGATACCGCAGAGTCTGATATTCTTGGCGGTATGAAGTCAGGTTTGTCGACCGTCTGGCTGAATGCGCATGGCCGCGTGAAGCCTGAAGGCATCGAGCCAACCTGGACCGTCACGTCATTGACCGAACTGGAGCAACTCCTGTGTAAACAATGATTGCCTGCCCCCCGTTGATGGGTAAAATAGCCGCAATTTCGTATTCCATGATGCGTGGCGTGCTGCCGCGCTTATAAAAGAAGATTTAATTATGACGTTGTCTCCTTATCTGCAAGAGGTGGCCAAGCGCCGTACTTTTGCCATTATCTCGCACCCGGATGCCGGTAAAACGACCATCACCGAGAAGGTGTTGCTGTTCGGACAGGCGATCCAGACTGCGGGTACCGTTAAAGGCCGTGGCTCCAGCCAGCATGCAAAATCTGACTGGATGGAGATGGAAAAGCAGCGTGGTATTTCGATTACCACCTCCGTGATGCAGTTCCCGTATCACGACTGCCTGGTGAACCTGCTGGACACCCCGGGGCACGAAGACTTCTCCGAAGATACTTACCGTACCCTGACGGCGGTGGACTGTTGTCTGATGGTGATCGACGCCGCGAAGGGTGTAGAAGATCGTACCCGCAAGCTGATGGAAGTTACCCGTCTGCGCGATACGCCGATCCTCACCTTTATGAACAAACTCGACCGTGACATCCGCGATCCGATGGAGCTGATGGATGAAGTGGAAAACGAGCTGAAGATCGCCTGTGCGCCAATCACCTGGCCAATTGGCTGCGGTAAGCTGTTCAAAGGGGTTTATCACCTCTATAAAGACGAAACTTACCTGTATCAGACCGGTAAAGGCCACACCATTCAGGAAGTGCGCATTGTGAAAGGTCTGGACAACCCGGATCTCGATGCCGCCGTTGGCGAAGAGCTGGCCGCGCAGTTGCGCGACGAGCTGGAGCTGGTGAAGGGTGCGTCTCACGAGTTCGACAAAGAACTGTTCCTGAGCGGCGAAATTACCCCGGTCTTCTTCGGTACCGCGCTGGGTAACTTCGGCGTTGACCACATGCTGGACGGTCTGGTGGAGTGGGCACCTCAGCCGATGCCGCGTAAAACCGACACCCGCGAAGTGGAAGCGAAGGAAGAGAAGTTCACCGGCTTCGTCTTTAAAATTCAGGCCAACATGGACCCGAAACACCGCGACCGCGTGGCCTTCATGCGCGTGGTGTCCGGTAAGTATGAGAAGGGCATGAAGCTGCGCCAGGTGCGCATCGGTAAAGATGTCGTGATTTCCGACGCGCTGACCTTTATGGCGGGCGACCGTTCGCACGTTGAAGAGGCGTATCCGGGCGACATCATCGGTCTGCACAACCACGGTACGATCCAGATCGGCGATACCTTCACCCAGGGCGAGATGATGAAGTTCACGGGTATTCCGAACTTCGCACCGGAGCTGTTCCGTCGCATTCGTCTGCGCGATCCGCTGAAGCAGAAACAGCTGCTGAAAGGCCTTGTTCAGCTCTCTGAAGAGGGCGCCGTGCAGGTGTTCCGTCCAATCGCCAACAACGATCTGATTGTCGGCGCGGTCGGCGTGCTGCAGTTCGACGTGGTGGTTGCGCGCCTGAAGAGCGAGTACAACGTGGAAGCGATTTACGAATCGGTCAACGTGGCGACCGCGCGCTGGGTTGAGTGTTCTGACGTGAAGAAATTCGAAGAATTTAAGCGTAAGAACGAAATTCAGCTGGCGCTTGATGGCGGCGACAACCTGACCTATATCGCGCCAACGATGGTCAACCTGAACCTGACGCAGGAACGTTATCCAGACGTTCAGTTCCGCAAAACGCGCGAACACTAATCCCCTCCCGGAGCACGGCAATCGCCGTGCTCTTCTTTTATTCCTGTCTTATTAGTCCCTTGCGGAATGTTCTTAATTCACCGCAAATTCACGCTATTCGCGCGTTTTTTACGCAATTCTGAAAGCGGCATTGTGAGAGTGATCTATATTTAACTCAGTGTTTAGCACCGGGCATGGATGAATTAACTGTTCAATGCATGTCGATTGGTTCTCCATTTCACCCGTGTGTTTATTCGCGATATATAAAACTACTAAGGAAGTATTTAGCCCGAATAACGGGTAAAACACAGGAATACATCGATGAATATGACAAGACTGAAGATTTCTAAAACTCTGCTGGCTGTAACACTGGGTAGCGTTCTGGTTAGCGGTTCCGCCCTGGCGGAAAGCAGCACCATGGATAAAGCACAGTCCACGGCCGATACCGCAGGGCAAAAAATCGATAGCTCTATGAATAAAGTCGGTAATTTCATGGACGACAGCTCTATCACAGCAAAAGTGAAAGCCGCACTGGTGGATGATGAAGCCATCAAGAGCACCGATATTTCCGTTAAGACCGACAAAAAGGTCGTTACCCTGAGTGGCTTTGTTGAAAGCCAGGCCCAGGCCGAACAGGCTGTGAAGGTGGCGAAGGGTGTCGAAGGTGTCGCATCCGTGAGCGATAAACTGCACGTTCGCGACGGTAAAAACGCCTCGGTGAAAGGTTATGCCGGTGATGCCGCTACTACCAGCGAAATCAAAGCTAAACTGTTAGCAGATGACATCGTGCCGTCTCGTAAGGTGAAAGTGGAAACCACCGATGGCGTGGTTCAGCTTTCGGGTACGGTTGATTCACAGGCGCAAAGTGAACGCGCCGAGTCAATTGCGAAAGCCATTGATGGTGTTAAAAGCGTTAAAAACGATTTGAAAACGAAGTAATTCTGGACCATTCGCCCGTAAGGTTTAACCCTGCGGGCGAAATAAGAACGACTCTGGAAAAACGCCGGTGAGTGACCTGAGCGCTCACGTTTAGCGGCCGACATTAACTATGGTAAAGGAGAAGCTTATGTTTCGTTGGGGCATTATATTTCTGGTTATCGCGTTAATTGCCGCCGCATTGGGCTTTGGTGGTCTGGCAGGTACAGCGGCATGGGCAGCTAAAATTGTCTTCGTCGTCGGTATTATTCTGTTCCTGGTCAGCCTGTTTACGGGTCGTAGACGTCCGTAGCAAACGCAATATTCCTTCAACAAAATAAAGCCAGTCACTGCGACTGGCTTTTTCTTATTTGCGTTACAGGTCGGGTGCGTTACTGTGGAGTGATAAAATAATCAAAACAGGAAAGCAGAGGTGGGGCAACGAATTCCCGTTACGCTCGGCAATATTGCGCCGCTGACGTTAAAACCGTTTAGTGCGGGTCAACTCGCACTGGTCTGCGAGGGGGGAGGACAGCGCGGCATTTTTACCGCCGGCGTGCTGGATGAATTTATGCGCGCGCAGTTCAACCCGTTTGACCTCTACTTCGGCACGTCCGCCGGGGCACAGAATCTCTCTGCGTATGTCTGTAACCAGCCCGGCTACGCGCGAAAAGTGATCATGCGCTTCACCACGGCGAAAGAATTTTTTAACCCGGTGCGCTTCGTGCGCGGCGGCAACCTGATCGATCTCGACTGGCTGCTGGAGTCGACCTCCAGCCAGATGCCGCTGGCTATGGATACCGCTGCCCGCCTGTTTGATAGCGGCAAAGAATTCTGGATGTGCGCCAGCCGGGGGGATGACTATTCGCCGGGCTATTTCTCACCGCAGAAGGAGAACTGGCTCGACATCATCCGCGCCTCCAGCGCTATTCCCGGTTTTTATCGTACCGGCGCGCTGCTGGATGGCATCAGCTATCTGGACGGCGGCATCAGCGACGCGGTGCCGGTTCAGGAAGCCGCGCGACGCGGGGCGAAAACCATCGTGGTGATCCGTACCGTTCCGTCGCAAATGTATTACACCCCCCAGTGGTTTAAGCGGATGGAGCGCTGGCTGGGCGACAGCAGCCTGCAGCCGCTGGTGAACATCGCGAAGCAGCATGAAACCACCTACGGCGCGATGCAGCGCTTTATTGAAAAACCCCCGGGCAAGCTGCGCATCTTTGAAATTTATCCGCCTAAGCCGCTGCTGAGCATGGCGTTGGGCAGCCGGCTGCCTGCGTTGCGTATGGATTACAAAACGGGGCGGCTGTGCGGGCGTTACTTCCTGGCGACCGTCGGGAAAATGCTGGCCGAGCAACCGCCTCTGCATCGGCATAAACGCATTATTACGCCACCTGCAATTGTCGCCAATGACGCCCTGACCATGCCGCTGGTGGACATTCCGCAGGCGAATGACGCTTTACTGGATAATGAGGATCTGGCGTGACGCACCGCTTTGTTGATACCCACTGCCACTTTGATTTCCCGCCGTTTACGGGGAATGAAGCGCAAAGCATTGCGAAAGCTGCCGAAGCCGGCGTGCAGGCCATCATTGTGCCGTCGGTTGAAGCCGCCTATTTTACCCGCGTGCTGGAGCTTTCCGCGCGATACTCCGCGCTTTATGCCGCGCTCGGCCTGCATCCGATTGTGATTGAGCGCCATCGTGATGAGCATCTTGAAGAGCTGGATCGGGTGCTGCAACGTGCAGGAGAGAAACTTGTCGCCATCGGCGAGATCGGCCTCGATCTCTATCGCGAAGATCCGCAGTTTGAACGCCAGCAGACGATCCTGGACGCGCAGCTTCGGCTGGCAAAACGTCACGATCTGCCGGTGATCCTCCACTCCCGACGCACTCATGACAAACTGGCGATGCACCTGAAGCGCATCGACCTGCCGCGAAGAGGCGTAGTGCATGGTTTTTCCGGCAGCCTGCAGCAGGCGCAGCGTTTTATTGAACTGGGCTATAAAATTGGCGTCGGTGGCACCATCACCTATCCGCGCGCCAGTAAAACCCGTGACGTAATGGCGCAGCTGCCTCTCTCTGCGCTGTTACTGGAAACGGATGCCCCCGATATGCCGCTGAATGGTTTTCAGGGGCAGCCGAATCGCCCGGAACAGGCGGCGCGGGTATTTGACGTGCTGTGCGAATTGCGTCAGGAACCTGAAGAGGTCATTGCCAGCGCGCTGCTCGAAAATACCCGTTCGGTTTTTGGTATCACGCTATAGATAAAGCGCCGGACGAATCACCGTTATCTTCTGTTTTTCCAGCGCCCGCGCCAGCGGTTCAATATCCTCCTGCGTGGCGCTGCGCCATGACGCCGCCTCGCCGTAGACCCCGTGTGCATGAAACGCGTTAATACGCACCGGAACATTCCCCAGCTCGAGGATGAACGCGATCAACGGTTTGATATGTTCCAGATAATCACACTGTTCCGGGATGACCAGCAAGCGGAGCTCCGTCAAACGGTGACGGTCTGCCAGCCAGCGAATACTCTCCTTAATCTGCGGGTTTTCGCGTCCGGTCAGGAAGCGGTGATGTTCATTCCCCCACGCTTTGAGATCCAGCATTGCGCCATCCAGCACCGGCAGCAGTTTTTGCCAGCCGGTTTCGCTTAGCAGACCGTTGCTGTCTACCAGGCAGGTTAAATGATGTAGCTCAGGATCGGTTTTGATCGCGGTAAACAGGGCGATCAAAAACGGCAGTTGGGTTGTGGCTTCGCCGCCGCTCACGGTGATCCCTTCGATAAAGGGCGCGGATTTACGGACCTGAACGAGGATCTCGTCGACGCTCAGGCGGTGTGCCATAGGCGTGGCCTGCTGCTGGCACAGGCGCAGGCAGGTGTCGCACTGCTGGCAGTGACTCTCCTGCCACCAGACGCGTCCGGCCTGAATGGTCAGCGCGTCGTGCGGGCAGTGGGGCACGCAGTCCCCGCAGTCGTTGCAGCGCCCGATGGTCCACGGGTTGTGGCAGGTTTTGCAGCGCAGGTTGCAGCCCTGCAGGAACAGCGCCAGGCGGCTGCCCGGCCCGTCCACGCAGGAGAAGGGGATGACCTGACTAACTAAAGCGCATCTGCTGTTCATGGCTTATCACGCGCGGCTGACGTTCCAGAATACGGGTATTGCGTGCGGCCTCTTCCCCCAGCCACGTGGTGTTCGTTCTTGAACCCGCTTCCCGGTATTTCTCCAGATCCGACAAGCGAACCATATAGCCGGTCACGCGTACCAGATCGTTACCGGCCACATTCGCGGTGAACTCACGCATACCGGCCCTGAACGCCCCCAGGCAAAGCTGAACCACCGCCTGCGGATTGCGTTTTACCGTCTCATCCAGCGTTAAAATATCGCTGATGCCGGAATGATAGTGTTTATGGTGCGGCGCTACGGCCAGCAGATGACTGACAGGATCCGGCTCGTCACCGTACGGCAGACGCGCCCCCGGCGTGGTGCCCGAATCGGAGCTGATGCCTGACTGGGCGTGCAGCATCGCGCGATGCTTCCAGCCGTGCTTCACCGGCGTATTTTCAACAAACGCCGCAAGCTGTTCGCTGATGCGATAACCCAGCGCGTTGGCCTGCTCGTCTTTCCCGTAACGCCCCGCCATGCCTGCTTTCTCACACAGTACGTTCACCGCTTCGGCAAGACCGTACATGCCAAACATCGGCACAAACCGATCGGCATCAATCAGCCCCTCTTTTACCAGGAAGCTATTCTCAAAGAAGCCGGATTGCCCGTACAGAAAATCGCAGCGGGCATCGATGATGGCGATTTGCTGCTGGCAGTAGTGCGGTAGCGTGCGGGTGAAGAAGTCATCAATGGATGTGCTGTGTTCGGCGATTGCCTTGAGGTTAAGGCGCACCAGGGTGCTGCCACCGCCCGCCAGCGGCAGAGAGTTGTAACAGCTCACCACCCCAAAACGGCCTTTTGTGAAAATTTTATCATTCACCGGGCCGTTTGAAATATGCGGTTTGCTGCATTCACAAATGTTTTTTGCCACCTCAAGCAGTAAATCGTCTGGGGTGATCTCAGGATCGTAGATAAAGGTCAGATTGGGCGCAACCTGCTTCAGTTCAGCATCTGCACGCAGAATGGCACGGGTGACAGGGCCGTCGGCGGGCCCGATGTTGGCGTGCATAAACGCATCGGGCAGCGTTCTGTCGAGATAGCGCCAGAAACGTTTTATTCGGCTATCGATTTCTTCTTGTGTTAGAATTCTAACATACGGGTTCAGTAGCGCATCAAGCTGCCCCAGATAGACCGGCATTGATGTGACGGAAGGAACATGGTGATAGAGAATAGTTAACAGAGAGAGGGCGTCATCAAGATCTTTCGCGCCTTCCAGCTCCAGCCATTCCGAACCGTTAGCCAGGAATTTTTCATAATCCGGCAGCACGTAACGCGGTTTGTAGGGGGCATGACCTTCGTACATGTCGCAGATAAACCCCTCGTCCAGCGCGGCGCGGGCGGCCGGAGATAGCGTCGGGTAGGGCAGGTAATTTTCCGCTTCCAGCGCCAGAAAATGACGTTTTTGCTCCGGGGTTAACAGCGGGCTTGTCACAATGTGCTGGCAACGTTGTTGCAGGGCGTCGGGCATGTTCACTTCCTTGAATGTTCTGCGGATGATGAACGGATTGTAGGAAGCCAGCCTGCCGGCGCTTTTGATCCAACAAGGGGTATCGCTGCTTTAGTCAGCAACTTGCACGCTAAAGTTTGAAGAAGATCTCATTACAGTAATGCAAATTTGTACGCAGTTTTCATTAACTGTGATGAATGTCGAAGTGTGGATGCGGGTGAATGTTAGAATACTCACAGACCCGCAAGGTAAAATTTATACGGCACTGCCGTTGGAGAATGTTATGACCGATTTAACTGCAAGCAGCCTGCGCGCGTTGAAGCTGATGGACCTGACCACCCTGAACGATGACGACACCAATGAAAAAGTCATCGCCCTGTGCCATCAGGCAAAAACGCCAGTGGGTAACACCGCCGCCGTCTGTATCTACCCGCGCTTTATTCCGATTGCCCGCAAAACTCTGAAAGAGCAGGGCACGCCGGACGTGCGCATTGCAACCGTGACTAACTTCCCGCACGGCAATGACGACATTGAGATTGCGCTGGCGGAAACCCGCGCGGCAATTGCCTACGGCGCAGACGAAGTTGACGTGGTGTTCCCGTACCGCGCGCTGATTGCCGGCAACGAGCAGGTCGGTTTTGACCTGGTGAAAGCCTGTAAAGACGCGTGTGCGGCGGCAAACGTGCTGCTGAAAGTGATCATCGAAACCGGCGAGCTGAAAGAAGAGGCGCTGATTCGTAAGGCGTCAGAAATCTCCATCAAAGCCGGTGCGGATTTCATTAAAACCTCTACCGGTAAAGTGCCGGTCAATGCGACCCCGGAAAGCGCGCGCTTCATGATGGAAGTTATCCGCGATATGGGCGTGTCCAAAACCGTGGGCTTCAAGCCTGCGGGCGGCGTACGTACCGCGGAAGACGCGCAGCAGTTCCTGGCGATTGCCGACGAACTGTTTGGCGCTGAGTGGGCTGACTCCCGCCACTACCGCTTCGGCGCGTCCAGCCTGCTGGCCAGCCTGCTGAAGGCGCTGGGTCACGGCGACGGTAAGAGCGCAAGCAGCTACTGATTGCCAGACAATGCCGGATGGCGCTTCGCTTATCCGGCCTACAGGATCGCAGGGCGGGTAAGCGTACCCGCCGCCATTCACCCGATTCCGCATGGGGGTTACCGTGTTTCTCGCACAAGAAATTATTCGTAAAAAACGTGATGGTCTTGCTTTAAGCGACGAAGAAATTCGCTTCTTCATCAATGGCATTCGTGACAACACCGTCTCAGAAGGGCAGATTGCGGCTCTGGCGATGACCATTTTCTTCCACGATATGTCGATGCCTGAGCGCGTGTCGCTGACCATGGCGATGCGAGATTCAGGAACCGTTCTGGACTGGAAAAGCCTCAACCTTAACGGCCCGATTGTGGACAAACACTCCACCGGCGGCGTGGGTGATGTGACTTCGCTGATGCTCGGCCCTATGGTGGCAGCCTGCGGCGGTTACGTTCCCATGATCTCCGGGCGCGGCCTGGGCCACACCGGCGGTACGCTCGACAAACTGGAAGCCATTCCGGGCTTCGATATCTTCCCGGATGACAATCGCTTCCGCGATATTATTAAAGACGTTGGCGTGGCGATTATCGGCCAGACCAGCTCTCTTGCTCCGGCAGACAAGCGTTTTTACGCGACGCGTGATATTACCGCCACCGTAGACTCCATCCCGCTGATCACCGCCTCTATCCTCGCCAAAAAACTGGCGGAAGGGCTGGACGCGCTGGTGATGGACGTGAAGGTGGGCAGCGGCGCGTTTATGCCGACCTATGAACTCTCTGCTCAGCTTGCCGAAGCGATCGTTGGCGTCTCCAACGGCGCGGGCGTGCGCACCTCCGCGCTGCTGACCGACATGAACCAGGTGCTGGCCTCCAGCGCCGGTAACGCGGTTGAAGTCCGCGAAGCCGTGCAGTTCCTCACAGGTGAATACCGTAACCCGCGCCTGTTCGATGTCACCATGGCGCTGTGCGTGGAGATGCTGATTTCCGGCAAGCTGGCCAAAGACGACGCGGACGCCCGCGCGAAACTGCAGGCGGTGCTGGACAACGGCAAAGCGGCGGAGATCTTTGGCCGCATGGTGGCGGCGCAGAAAGGCCCGACCGATTTCGTCGAAAACTACGCGAAATACCTGCCAACCGCGATGCTCAGCAAAGCTGTTTATGCGGATGGCGAAGGTTTTGTCTCCGCCATGGACACCCGCGCGCTTGGCATGGCTGTTGTATCTATGGGCGGCGGTCGTCGTCAGGCATCGGACACCATTGATTACAGTGTCGGCTTTACCGACATGGCCCGTTTGGGCGACAGCGTCGACGGCCAACGTCCGCTGGCAGTGATCCACGCGAAAGACGAAGCCAGCTGGCAGGACGCGGCGAAAGCGGTGAAAGCGGCAATATCTCTTGACGATAAAGCACCGGAAACCACACCGACGGTCTATCGTCGTATCACTGAATAGCGGTATACTGATCTGATCGCATTTTTATGAAGCACTAAGTACGGAGAACAATTATGAAACGTGCATTTATTATGGTGCTGGACTCATTCGGCATCGGCGCAACCGAAGATGCAGAACGTTTTGGTGACGTGGGTTCCGATACCATGGGTCACATCGCGGAAGCCTGTGCAAAAGGCGAAGCGGACAATGGTCGTAAAGGCCCTCTGACTCTACCTAACCTGACCCGCCTCGGGCTGGTAAAAGCACATGAAGGCTCTACCGGTAAAATCGCAGCCGGTATGGACGGCAACGCGGAAGTGGTGGGCGCCTACGCCTGGGCGCACGAGCTCTCTTCCGGGAAAGATACCCCTTCCGGTCACTGGGAAATCGCCGGTGTGCCGGTGCTGTTTGACTGGGGCTACTTCTCCGATCACGAGAACAGCTTCCCGCAGGAGCTGCTCGATAAGCTGGTGAAGCGTGCCAACCTGCCGGGCTACCTCGGTAACTGCCACTCTTCCGGCACCGTGATTCTGGATCAGCTCGGCGAAGAGCACATGAAAACCGGCAAGCCGATTTTCTACACCTCTGCTGACTCCGTGTTCCAGATTGCCTGCCACGAAGAGACGTTTGGCCTGGATAAACTCTACGAGCTGTGCGAAATCGCCCGTGAAGAGCTGACCGAAGGCGGCTACAACATTGGCCGCGTAATCGCACGTCCGTTTATCGGCGACAAAGCGGGTAACTTCCAGCGTACCGGTAACCGTCACGACCTGGCCGTTGAGCCACCGGCGCCAACCGTGCTGCAGAAGCTGGTCGACGAGAAGGGCGGTCACGTGGTGTCCGTGGGCAAAATAGCGGATATCTACGCCAACTGCGGTATCACCAAAAAAGTGAAAGCGACCGGTCTGGATGCGCTGTTCGATGCCACTATCAAAGAGATGAAAGAAGCAGGCGATAAGACCATTGTCTTCACCAACTTCGTGGACTTCGACTCCTCCTGGGGCCACCGTCGCGATGTAGCCGGTTATGCTGCGGGCCTGGAGCTGTTTGACCGCCGTCTGCCGGAGCTGATGGAGCTGGTGGGGGAAGATGACATTCTGATCCTGACCGCAGACCACGGCTGTGACCCAACCTGGACCGGTACCGACCACACCCGTGAGCACATTCCGGTACTGGTGTACGGCCCGAAAGTGAAGCCGGGCTCGCTGGGTCACCGTGAAACCTTCGCGGACATCGGCCAGACCATTGCGAAATACTTTGGTACGTCTGACATGGAATATGGCAAGGCCATGTTCTAAACGGATTGGGTGCGGCCTGATGCCCTCACCCCGGCCCTCTCCCACAGGGAGAGGGAGAACAGAATGTAGGCCGGGTAAAGCGTAGCCGCCACCCGGCAAAAACAACAATGTAAAAGGAACTGAAGATGGCAACTCCTCACATTAATGCAGAAATGGGTGATTTCGCTGACGTCGTATTGATGCCGGGCGACCCGCTGCGCGCGAAGCACATTGCAGAAACCTTCCTCGAAGACGTGCGTGAAGTGAACAACGTTCGCGGCATGCTGGGCTTCACCGGTACCTATAAAGGCCGCAAAATCTCCGTTATGGGCCACGGCATGGGTATCCCGTCCTGCTCCATCTACACCAAAGAGCTGATCACCGATTTCGGCGTGAAGAAAATCATCCGCGTAGGCTCCTGCGGTGCGGTGCGTATGGACGTTAAGCTGCGTGACGTGGTGATCGGCATGGGCGCGTGTACCGACTCGAAAGTTAACCGCATCCGCTTTAAGGATCATGACTTTGCGGCAATCGCTGATTTTGACATGGTGCGTAACGCGGTTGACGCGGCAAAAGCGCTGGGCGTTGACGCACGCGTGGGCAACCTGTTCTCTGCCGATCTGTTCTACTCGCCAGAAGGCGACATGTTCGATGTGATGGAAAAATACGGCATCCTGGGCGTGGAAATGGAAGCGGCGGGTATCTACGGCGTGGCGGCTGAGTTTGGTGCGAAAGCGCTGACCATCTGCACCGTGTCTGACCACATCCGTACCCACGAGCAGACCACCGCTGCCGAGCGTCAGACCACCTTCAACGACATGATCAAAATCGCGCTGGAATCCGTTCTGCTGGGCGATAAAGAGTAAGAGCTGTTGTGCCGGGTGGCGGCTTCGCCTGACCCGGCCTACGGTTTTCCAGGCCCGCTAAGCGCAGCGCCAGCGGGCTTTTTTACTAGCGTACTGCCTGCGCAATCCATGCCGATAAGTCCCGCAACTCTTGTTCCTGTTCCGGGAAATCCCCCATTAACGCGTCGCACTCCTGCTGCAGCATATCCGCCCGATACAAACAGCCCTGCAAGCGGGCCGCCAGCGCTTCCAGCGGTGCCGGGTTGAGGCTGTCCGTAAACACCTGCGTACGGGTAATGTGGCCTTTCTCCACGTCAAAGTGCAGCTCCACGCCGCCCCAGGTAAAACGTTCGTCCAGCAGGTGTGAAAACGCCGGAGCCTGGCCGAAGTTCCATTCCCAGCTGCTCTGGCGTGCAAAGGTTTCGGCGAAGTTGGGCAGATCCGGGGTCTTATCCGGCGAAATCACTTCCGCATCCACGCGCTCGCCGTAATGTTCAAAGAACGCTTCACGGATCGCGTCGCAAATCTGCTCGTGCGTAATCCCCGGCAGCAGCTCCACCAGATTCGCCACGCGTCCGCGCACGGAGGTAATGCCCTTAGCCTGGAGCTTTTTCTTATCAGGATTAAGGTAGTTCGCCAGACGGCTCAGGTCGGCGTTCAGCAGCAGGGTGCCGTGGTGGAACCCGCGATCCATTGTTTCGCGGTAGGCGGAGCCGGAGATCTTGCGGTCGCCCTCGGGCGTTTTGACCACGAGATCGTTCCGCCCCGAGGCTTCAGCCGTCACGCCGAGCGCATTGAGCGCGTTGAGCACAATAGACGTAGAGATAGTTTTGTCGTATTCCGGTTTTCCCGCCATAAAGGTAAAGCAGGTATTGCCCAGATCGTGAAACACCGCGCCGCCGCCGCTGCTCCTGCGTGCGAGACGGACGTTGTCCTCTTCCATACGCCGGGTGTTGCACTCTTTCCACGGGTTTTGCGCGCGGCCGATGACCACCGTATCGGCGTTACGCCAGAGAAACAGGACGCGCTGGGTAGCGGGCATCTGGCGGAAGATGCACTCTTCTACCGCGAGATTAAACCAGGGATCGTGAGAGTCCGAGTTAAGCAGGCGTAACGTCGTCATGGCAGAGTTCCTTTTCCATATCTTTCGCCTACTTTATCACTATTCCTTCTTCTCGCTCTCTTCGTCTTCGGGAACCGACCTGCTGGCGGTCAGCAGGAACGGCGACTGCTGCCAGCGGGTACGCTTGCCCTGAAGCAACGTGCGCGCCAGCACGACGCCTATCGCCAGCGAGAGTAACAGCATCAGGCGCAGAATATTGGTGGTGTTATCCACCTGCTTAGCTTCTGTTGGCAGGGTGTGGGTATCCAGCGTCAGGCGCAGATACCCCAGCGGGCCATTTTTACCCTGAACGGGTTCGACAATCTGCTGGTTGAAATAGCCTCCGGCTTTTTTGCCGTCCAGCGCCAGCCTGTCGCGCACGTCGACGTGCTCACCGGCGCGGGCAATCAGGTCGCCTTTTTCATCGTACACGCCCGCATCCAGAATACGGCTGTTTTCCGTGAGCTGACGCAAGACCTGGCCTATCCGCTTATCGTCCGGCGTTTCATTGCGCATCAGGGGGGCAACGTTGAGCGTCACCTGACGCGCCAGGGTACGGGCCAGCTCTTCAAACTGCGGGTTGCGCTGCCGCTGATGATTCTGGCTAAACCACGATGCCCCTTGCATCAATGCGACTAACAGTGCGAGACAGATCAGGACAATCACGGCGCGATGAAGCCGGAATTTCAGTTTTGCGCGAGCCATATTCCACCTGCTGAAAATTTAGGGCTTAATGTTGCCAGAAGTGATGGTTACAGGGTAGCCTCATGCGTTATTTTCCCTCTGGAACCTTCCGGCGCGAACAAAATTACAGGAGCTTTAATGCCGAACATTACCTGGTGTGACCTGCCAACGGATGTCTCTTTATGGCCAGGATTGCCGCTCTCGTTAAGTGGCGATGAGGTGATGCCTCTGGATTACCACGCTGGCCGTAGCGGCTGGCTGCTGTACGGACGCGGCCTGGATAAGCAACGCCTGACCCAGTATCAAACCAAACTGGGCGCGGCGATGGTCATTGTTGCCGCCTGGTGCGTGGAAGATTACCAGGTCATTCGCCTCGCGGGTTCCCTGACGCAGCGCGCCACGCGTCTGGCGCATGACGCCGGGCTTGACGTAGCGCCTCTCGGCAAAATTCCGCACCTGAAAACGCCGGGTCTGCTGGTGATGGACATGGACTCCACCGCTATTCAGATCGAATGTATTGACGAGATTGCTAAACTGGCAGGCAGCGGCGAGCTGGTGGCGGAAGTCACCGAGCGTGCGATGCGCGGCGAGCTGGACTTCACTGCCAGCCTGCGCCAGCGCGTGGCGACCCTGAAGGGGGCCGATGCTAACATCCTGCGCCAGGTGCGCGACGTGCTGCCGCTGATGCCGGGGCTGACGCAGCTGGTGCTGAAGCTCCAGTCCCTCGGCTGGAAAGTGGCGATCGCCTCCGGTGGCTTTACCTTCTTTGCGGATTATCTACGCGAGAAACTGCATCTGACCACGGTGGTCGCTAACGAGCTGGAAATCATGGACGGCAAGCTGACCGGCCAGGTGATCGGCGATATCGTGGATGCCCAGTACAAAGCCAATACCCTGACGCGCCTGGCGGAAAAGTATGAGATTCCGGTCGAGCAGACCGTCGGCATTGGCGACGGCGCGAACGATCTGCCAATGATCAAAGTGGCTGGCCTTGGCATTGCCTACCATGCCAAACCAAAAGTGAATGAAAAGACGGAAGTCACTATCCGTCACGCTGACCTGATGGGGGTGTTCTGCATTCTCTCCGGCAGCCTTAATCAGAAATAATGAGGTAAACCGTGGCGAAAGCTCCAAAACGCGCATTTGTCTGTAATGAATGTGGTGCGGATTATCCGCGCTGGCAGGGGCAATGCAGCGCCTGTCATGCCTGGAACACCATCACCGAAGTGCGTGGTGTGGCGGCTTCGCCGAGCGTGGCGCGCAATGAGCGCCTGAGCGGCTATGCGGGCAATGCAGGCGTGTCGAAGGTGCAAAAGCTTTCTGATATCAGCCTGGAAGCGCTGCCGCGCTTTTCCACCGGCTTCAAAGAGTTTGACCGCGTGCTCGGCGGCGGCGTGGTGCCGGGCAGCGCGATTCTGATCGGCGGTAACCCGGGGGCGGGGAAATCGACCCTGCTGCTGCAAACGCTCTGCAAGCTCGCCGAACAGATGAAAACCCTGTACGTGACGGGTGAAGAATCCCTCCAGCAGGTGGCGATGCGCGCTCACCGTCTCGGCCTGCCGACCGGTAACCTGAACATGCTGTCGGAAACCAGCATCGAGCAGATCTGCATGATCGCCGAAGAAGAGCAGCCGAAGCTGATGGTGATCGACTCCATCCAGGTAATGCACATGGCGGACATTCAGTCCTCGCCGGGCAGCGTGGCGCAGGTGCGTGAGACCGCTGCTTACCTGACGCGCTTTGCCAAAACGCGCGGCGTGGCGATTGTGATGGTCGGCCACGTTACCAAAGATGGCTCTCTGGCGGGTCCGAAGGTGCTCGAACACTGTATCGACTGCTCGGTGATGCTCGACGGCGACGCGGATTCCCGCTTCCGCACCCTGCGCAGCCACAAGAACCGCTTTGGCGCGGTGAACGAACTGGGCGTGTTTGCCATGACCGAGCAGGGGCTGCGCGAGGTCAGCAACCCGTCGGCCATCTTCCTGAGCCGCGGCGATGAGATCACCTCCGGCAGTTCGGTAATGGTGCTGTGGGAAGGGACGCGCCCGCTGTTGGTTGAAATTCAGGCGCTGGTGGATCACTCGATGATGGGTAACCCGCGACGCGTGGCGGTCGGTCTGGAGCAGAACCGCCTGGCTATCCTGCTGGCGGTGCTGCACCGTCACGGCGGCCTGCAGATGGCGGATCAGGATGTGTTCGTCAACGTGGTTGGCGGGGTGAAAGTCACTGAGACCAGCGCAGACCTGGCGCTGCTGCTGGCGATGGTCTCCAGCCTGCGCGACAGACCGCTGCCGCAGGATCTGGTCGTCTTCGGTGAAGTGGGTCTGGCCGGGGAAATCCGTCCGGTGCCGAGCGGCCAGGAGCGTATCTCCGAGGCGGCAAAGCACGGCTTCCGTCGGGCGATCGTTCCGGCCGCCAACGTGCCGAAAAAAATCCCGGAAGGGATGCAGGTCTTTGGCGTTAAGAAACTCGCAGATGCGTTAAATGTCTTTGACGACTTATAATTACGTATTCGATTTTGCAGGAGGCACCGTAATTTATGTCATCATTTGACTACATCAAGACCGCGATCCGCCAGAAGGGCTGCACGCTGCAGCAGGTGGCGGACGCCAGCGGCATGACCAAAGGCTACCTGAGCCAGTTGCTGAACGCCAAAATCAAAAGCCCCAGCGCGCAGAAGCTTGAAGCGCTGCACCGCTTTCTGGGGCTGGAGTTCCCGCGAATGCAAAAGAACATCGGCGTGGTGTTCGGCAAGTTTTATCCGCTGCATACCGGGCATATCTATCTGATCCAGCGCGCCTGTAGCCAGGTGGACGAGCTGCATATCATCATGGGCTACGACGAAACCCGCGATCGCCAGCTCTTTGAAGACAGCGCCATGTCGCAGCAGCCCACCGTACCGGACCGCCTGCGCTGGCTGCTTCAGACCTTTAAGTACCAGAAAAACATTCGCATTCATGCCTTTAACGAAGAGGGCATGGAGCCGTACCCGCACGGCTGGGACGTGTGGAGCAACGGCATCAAAGCGTTTATGGAAGAGAAGGGCATTGCACCTAACTGGATCTACACCTCTGAAGAGTCCGACGCGCCGCAGTTCCGCGAGCATCTGGGCATCGAGACGGTGCTGATCGACCCGAAACGCACCTTTATGAACATCAGCGGGGCGCAGATCCGCGAGAACCCGTTCCGCTACTGGGATTATATTCCGACCGAAGTGAAGCCGTTCTTCGTGCGTACGGTGGCTATTCTGGGCGGCGAGTCGAGCGGTAAATCAACGCTGGTCAACAAGCTGGCGAACATCTTCAACACCACCAGCGCGTGGGAGTATGGACGCGATTACGTCTTCTCTCACCTCGGCGGCGACGAGATGGCACTGCAGTATTCCGACTACGATAAAATCGCGCTCGGGCACGCCCAGTACATTGATTTCGCGGTGAAATACGCTAACAAAGTGGCGTTTATTGATACCGATTTCGTCACCACGCAGGCGTTCTGTAAAAAGTACGAGGGGCGCGAGCACCCGTTCGTGCAGGCGCTGATTGACGAATACCGCTTTGACCTGGTGATCCTGCTGGAAAACAACACCCCGTGGGTGGCCGACGGCATGCGCAGCCTCGGCAGCTCGGTGGACAGGCGCGAATTCCAGACCATGCTGGTGGAGATGCTTAACGAGAACAACGTTGAGTTTGTGCATGTGGAAGAGTCAGACTACGACTCCCGTTTCCTGCGATGCGTCGAGCTGGTGAAGGAGATGATGGGGGAGCAGGGGTAATAACTTCCCCCTCGCCCTTTTGGGGTGAGGGGGGGAATACCTCAGAACTCAACCACCACCTTCCCGCGCATATGCCCCTCCAGCACCTTACGGTGCGCTTCGGTAATGCTTTCCACGCTCAGCCCGTGCAGCGTTTCGCTGAGCGAGCTTTCCACCACGCCGTTATCCACCAGCTTCGCCACCTCATTTAAGATCTCACCCTGACGCGCCATATCAGCCGTCTTGTACATGCTGCGGGTGTACATAAACTCCCAGTGCAGGGCGGCGGATTTGGACTTCAGCTTATCCTGGTTCAGCGGATGTTCATTCTCAACGATGGAACAAATATGCCCCTGCGGCGCAATCAGTTCGCTGACCGCATCCCAATGCCCGTCGGTGTCGTTGAGGATGAAAATATAATCCACGAAGGTAAGCCCCTGCTTCGCCAGCTCGCCTTTTAGATCGCGGTAGTTGACCACTACGTCAGCACCGCGATCGCGGCACCATTGGGCTGAATCTTCCCGTGAAGCGGTTGCGATAATCTTCACCTTGCTGTTGTGCTTCGCAAACGGGATCGCCAGCGATCCCACGCCGCCCGCGCCGCCGATGATCAGCAGGGTTTTGTCCGCTTCGGCATCCTGAATGTTCAGCCGTTCAAACAGACCTTCCCACGCGGTGAGCGCAGTTAAGGGGAGCGCAGCGGCTGCCGCCCAGCCGAGGCTGGCAGGCTTGTGGCCGACAATGCGCGCATCTATCAGCTGATGAGTGGTATTGCTGCCCGGGCGGGTGATGTCGCCCGCGAACCACACCTCATCACCTGGTTTGAAGCTGGTGACGCCAGCTCCAGCGGCTTTGACGACCCCGCTGGCATCCCACCCCAGAATTCGCGGCTCGTTCAGCCCATTTTTGGCGATGCCTGCATGCACTTTGGTATCAACCGGGTTAATAGATACGGCTTTCACCTCTACCAGCAGATCGTGTTCGCCAGGCGTCGGCATTGGCGGGGTGATTTCAATGAAGGTGGACGGATTTTCCGGGTTAACGGCAATGGCTTTCACTGACATGGTGTGCTCCTCAATGGAATGCGTTTTGTTGAGGCTAGTCTATTAAGTGGCCAGCCGCATGATAAGATGGACAATCATGAACTCAGCGTTCGTACAGGGTGAACAATCATGTTTAAACAGCTGCAGGATATGGCGCTGTTTGCGCTGGTGGCGGAGATGGGCAGTTTTACCGCGGCGGCGCAGAAAGCCGAACTGCCGAAATCCAGCGTCAGCCAGCGGATCAGCCAGCTGGAGCAGCAGGTGGGGATCCGTCTGCTTAACCGCACCACGCGCAGGATCAGCCTGACGTTCGCGGGCGAGCACTATCTGGTGCACTGTCGGGAGATGCTGGCGGCCAGCGAGCGGGCGGAGTACGCCATTCAGCGCCTGCGTGAAAACCCCAGCGGCAGGCTGCGTATTACCTGTCCGGCGGGGATTGGCGCGACCCTGCTGGCGCATATGAATGCCGAGTTTCAGCTTCGCTATCCTGACGTGTCGCTCGATGTATCGATCTCTGACGACGTGGTGGATCTGGTCGAGTCCGGTTTTGACGTGGCGCTGCGCACCGGCAAGCCGCAGGACTCCTCTCTGATAGGCAGAATGATCGGGCACTGCCCGCGCTACATGCTGGCCTCGCCGGATTATCTGGCACGCCGGGAGCCGTTAATCCATCCCCGACAGCTGGTGGAGCACCGCTGTATTACGCACCGGGCGTGGTCGGAATGGCTGCTGCGAAGCGAGGGTGAGGATTACCGCTACCTGCCGGACAACGGCCACATGACCGATAATCTGGTGTACGCCCGCGAATGCGCGATTGCCGGGGCGGGGATCACGCTGTTACCCGCATTTCTGCTGGAAGATAAGATCGAAAAGGGGGCGTTGGTTCAGGTGCTGCCGGAATGGCGCGTTGAAGGTAACGATCTCTGGCTGGCCTATCCGAGCCGGAAGCTGAATTCACCCGCGCTGATGAGCTATATCGAGTTTGCGATGCAGTTTGATGAGGTGAAGCGGTATTACGTGGGTGGGTGATGTTGTGCGGTCTGATGCCCTCACCCTGAATAAAAAACGGCAACCGAGGTTGCCGTTTTGCTTTTATTTCGCAATACGCTTGTACTTAATACGCTTCGGCTCCAGCGCGTCTGCGCCCAGCGTGCGTTTTTTGTACTCTTCGTATTCGGTGAAGTTACCTTCGAAGAACTCCACTTTACCTTCGTCCTGGTAGTCCAGGATGTGGGTCGCGATACGGTCCAGGAACCAGCGGTCGTGCGAGATAACCATGGCGCAGCCCGGGAACTCCAGCAGGGCGTTTTCCAGTGCGCGCAGGGTTTCGATATCCAGGTCGTTGGTCGGTTCATCGAGCAACAGAACGTTACCGCCCACCTGCAGCAGCTTCGCCAGGTGCAGACGACCACGCTCACCGCCGGACAGCTCGCCCACGCGTTTGCCCTGGTCGGTGCCCTTAAAGTTAAAGCGGCCAACGTAGGCGCGGCTTGGCATCTCGGTGTTGCCGATACGCATGATATCCAGCCCGCCGGAAACTTCTTCCCACACGGTTTTGCTGTTATCCATCGCGTCACGGAACTGGTCTACGGAGGCCAGCTTCACGGTTTCACCCAGGGTGATTGAGCCGCTGTCTGGCTGTTCCTGACCAGACATCATACGGAACAGGGTCGATTTACCCGCGCCGTTCGGACCGATGATGCCAACGATAGCGCCTTTCGGTACGGAGAAGGTCAGATCGTCGATCAGCACGCGGTCACCGTAGGACTTACGCAGGTTGGTCACTTCAACCACTTTATCCCCCAGACGTGCTCCAGGTGGAATAAACAGTTCGTTGGTTTCGTTACGTTTCTGGTATTCGGTGTTGTTCAGCTCTTCAAAGCGTGCCAGACGGGCTTTGCCCTTAGACTGACGGCCTTTCGCGCCCTGACGTACCCACTCCAGCTCTTTCTCGATAGACTTGCGACGGGCCGCTTCCTGAGACGCTTCCTGCGCCAGACGCTGATCTTTCTGCTCCAGCCAGGAGGAGTAGTTGCCTTCCCACGGAATACCCTCACCACGGTCCAGCTCCAGGATCCAGCCGGCGACGTTGTCGAGGAAGTAACGGTCGTGGGTAATTGCTACAACGGTGCCTTCGAAGTCGTGCAGGAAGCGCTCCAGCCACGCCACGGATTCCGCATCCAGGTGGTTGGTCGGTTCGTCGAGCAGCAGCATGTCTGGTTTTTCCAGCAGCAGGCGGCACAGCGCCACGCGGCGGCGTTCACCACCGGAGAGATTCGCGATTTTCGCATCCCAGTCCGGCAGACGCAGGGCATCCGCCGCGCGCTCGAGCTGCACGTTCAGGTTGTGACCGTCGTGCGCCTGGATGATCTCTTCATATTTGCCCTGCTGAGCGGCCAGTTTGTCGAAGTCCGCATCCGGCTCGGCGTATTTGGCATACACTTCATCCAGACCTTTCAGCGCGTTAACCACTTCGGATACCGCTTCTTCAACGGATTCACGTACGGTGTGTTCCGGGTTCAGCTGAGGTTCCTGCGGCAGGTAGCCGATCTTGATGCCTGGCTGCGGACGGGCTTCACCTTCGATGTCTGTATCGATGCCGGCCATGATGCGCAGCAGGGTGGACTTACCGGCACCGTTGAGACCCAGCACACCAATTTTTGCGCCCGGGAAGAAGCTCAGCGAGATATTTTTAAGAATATGACGTTTCGGCGGGACAACTTTGCCGACACGATGCATGGTATAAACGAATTGAGCCACGTGGACTTCGCCTCTTTTATCGTAAATGAGAAGGAATTTCAGCCTCGAAGTGTAGCCTTTTTCACGCCCTAATCCCAGCCAGGAACGTCGGGAGTGTTAAAACGCGCAAGAAAGGTAAAAAAGTGTCCATGACGTGGCGCGTTGCTGGATGCCTGGTTAGCATAAGTTGTTGTGACTTTGACGTGGCAAGACGCTGCAATTGACGAAAAAACAATGAGGAAGAGCTTGTGGAAAAAGCCAAACGGGTGGTCTGGCGTCTGCTGGCTGCCAGCGTATGCGTAATGGCGGTAAGCCAGGCGGTGCATGCCGATTCACTGGATGAACAACGTAACCGCTACGCCCAGATTAAACAGGCGTGGGACAACAAGCAGATGGATACCGTGCAGGCGCTGATGCCGACGCTCAAGGATTATCCGCTGTATCCGTATCTGGAGTATCGCCAGATTACCGACGATCTGATGAACCAGCCGACCGTCACCGTGAATAATTTCATTCAGGCGAACCCGACCCTACCGCCTGCCCGAAATCTCCAGTCTCGTTTTGTGAATGAGCTGGCGCGTCGTGAAGACTGGCGCGGCCTGCTGGCGTTTAGCCCTGACAAGCCGAATACCACCGAAGCGCAGTGTAATTACTACTATGCGAAATGGGCGACCGGGCAGCAGGAAGAGGCCTGGGCCGGGGCGAAAGATCTGTGGCTGACCGGCAAAAGCCAGCCGAACGCCTGTGATTCCCTGTTCGGCGCATGGCGCGCTTCCGGCAAGCAGGATCCGCTGGCCTACCTTGAGCGCATCCGCCTGGCGATGAAAGCCGGCAACACGCGTCTGGTGACCGCGCTGGCAGGGCAGATGCCGTCCGATTACCAGACGATCTCCTCGGCGGTTATCGCGCTGGCAAACGATCCGAACAGCGTCCTGACCTTTGCCCGCAGCACGGGCTCGACCGATTTTACCCGCCAGATGGCGGCGGTGGCTTTTGCCAGCGTGGCGCGTGACGATGTCGAAAACGCGCGGCTGATGATCCCGCAGCTGGTGCAGGCGCAGCAGCTGAATGAAGATCAAACCCAGGAGCTGCGCGACATCGTGGCCTGGCGACTGATGGGCACGGACGTGACCGACGAACAAGCGCGCTGGCGTGACGATGCGATCATGCGCTCAAACTCGACCTCGCTTGTCGAGCGCCGCGTGCGCATGGCGCTGGGCACCGGCGACCGCCGTGGCCTCAACACCTGGCTCGCGCGTTTGCCGATGGAAGCCAAAGAGAAGGACGAATGGCGCTACTGGCAGGCCGATCTGCTGATGGAGCGCGGTCGTGAAGACGAAGCCAAAGAGATTCTTCACTCGCTGATGCAGCAGCGCGGGTTCTACCCGATGGCGGCGGCGCAACGGCTGGGCGAGGAGTACACGCTTAAGATCGACAAAGCGCCCGCTAACGCGAACCCCGCTCTGACGCAGGGGCCAGAGATGGCGCGCGTGCGCGAGCTGATGTACTGGAACATGGATAACACCGCGCGCAGCGAGTGGGCCAACCTGGTGACCAGCCGCACCACGGATGAAAAAGCGCAGCTTGCCCGCTATGCGTTTGATAATCGCTGGTGGGATCTGAGCGTGCAGGCGACGATTTCAGGCAAGTTGTGGGACCATCTCGAAGAGCGTTTCCCGCTGGCGTATAAAGATCTGTTTGACCGCTACACCAGCGGCAAAGATATCCCGCAAAGCTACGCCATGGCGATTGCCCGTCAGGAGAGCGCATGGAATCCGAAAGTTCGTTCACCGGTGGGTGCCAGCGGGCTGATGCAAATTATGCCGGGGACGGCGACGCATACGGTGAAGATGTTCAACATTCCAGGTTACAGCAGCCCGTCACAGCTTCTCGATCCGGATACCAACATCAACATCGGCACCAGCTATTTGCAGTATGTCTATCAGCAGTTTGGCAATAACCGCATCTTCGCGTCGGCGGCGTATAACGCCGGTCCGGGCCGCGTGCGCACCTGGCTTGGCAACAGTGCAGGACGCATTGACGCAGTGGCGTTCGTGGAGAGCATTCCGTTCTCGGAAACGCGCGGCTACGTGAAGAACGTGCTGGCCTATGACGCCTACTATCGCTACTTCATGGGGCAGAAAGATACCCTGATGAGCGATGCCGAGTGGCAGAGACGTTACTGATCGGCATGGGTTGTGTTATGCTGTACTCGCTAAAGAGTACAAGAGGCAGCATAACATGACCCAGCATTCCCCGTATTCCTCGGCAATGGCCGAACAGCGTCACCAGGAGTGGCTTCGTTTTGTGGAGCTGCTTCGCCAGTCTTACGAGCAGGATTTGCACCTACCCCTCATGCAGCTGATGCTTACGCCGGACGAGCGTGAGGCGCTGGGCACGCGCGTGCGGATTATTGAAGAGCTATTGCGCGGTGAGATGAGCCAGCGCGAGCTGAAAAACGAGCTGGGCGCGGGCATCGCGACGATCACCCGTGGATCGAACAGCCTGAAGTCTGCGCCGGTTGAGCTGCGCCAGTGGCTCGAGTCAGTCTTATTGAGCGATCAACGATAAATGGCGTTATGAAACGGGCTCAGCGCCAGGATCACCGCCTGATGGTAAACCCCTGAACGCGTGAGCTTACCCGCCGTAAAGACGCCAATTGCCCCTTCTTTACGTCCAATCTCATCAATGCCGGTGTACTGTGACATCACCGGCCCGAGCGCTTCACCTGCACGGACTTTTTCCAGAATGATCTCCGGCAGCGGCAGGGTGGCTGAGCGCGCTTCGCCGCGCTGCTCACGGCTTTCAATCACCACCCAGCTAAAGGTTGCGCCTTCGTCGATGCCTGCTTCAATGGCGACCCAGAAGTCAGCCTTCGGGGCCGCGGCTTTTGCATTTGCCACGCGATTTCGTGCGCCAGCGCGCGTTTCCTCGCTGCCAAACGGCTGTTCAGGTACGCCACTCTCGACGCCGATGGCCTCAATATGGCAGGATCCTTCGCCGAAAATCTCTTCAAAAGCCTTTAGAATTGCCTGAATTTTGGCAGGATTGGTGGTAGCAGAGACAACATGGTGCATAATTAAGCTCGATTCAAAAAAACTCATCGCAGTATAACGGAAAAAAAGCATGTTACAGGTATACCTTGTTCGCCACGGTGAAACGCAGTGGAACGCCGAGCGACGTATTCAAGGCCAGTCAGACAGTCCTCTCACCGAGAAGGGTGTGCAGCAAGCGTGGCAGGTGGCGGAACGCGCCAGAACGCTGGGCATTACCCACGTTATTACCAGCGATTTAGGTCGCACACAGCAGACGGCGCGCATCATTGCCGACGCCTGCGGCTGCGATGTGATGCTTGAGCCGCGCCTGCGCGAGCTGGATATGGGTGTGCTGGAAAAGCGCCATATTGATACGCTGACGGAAACGGAAGAGGGCTGGCGCCGCACGCTGGTGAACGGTACCGAAGATGGTCGTATTCCTGAAGGGGAATCCATGCAGGAGCTGAGCGTGCGTATGCATGCCGCGCTGGCGGAATGCCTCAAGCTTCCGGCAGGCAGCCGTCCGCTGCTGGTGAGTCACGGTATCGCGCTCGGCTGCCTGGTGAGCACCATTCTGGGGTTACCGGCTTACGCTGAGCGTCGGTTACGCCTGCGTAACTGCTCCATTTCCCGGATTGATTATCAGGAAAGCGCGTGGCTGGCGTCGGGCTGGGTCGTGGAGATGGCAGGGGACATTTCGCATCTCGATGCCCCTGCGCTTGATGAACTGCAGCGTTAACGACGGACAGGAATCAAGAATTCCATACGCAGATTGATTGGGCCTTCTTCCGGTTTGGCATCCTGCGCCGGGTAGTAGCGCTCGATATCCTGACCTTTACGGCGATTCAGATTTAGCATTGGCATGCAGGTCCCGTAAACGGTCAGGATAAACTCCTGGACGCCCGTGCCCAGTCCTTCATACGAGAACATCACGTACTCGCCGCCTTCCAGCACGACCGGCTTCGAACCCTGAATGTAGCCATTCGCCAGCTCCGGCGTCAGCGCGGTGGTGTAAAACACCTCCTGCTCGTCGTCTTTTTCCTGGCTTGGGTGCGTTTCGTTGAGGCCATACAGGATCGGCGGAATGGCCGGTGCATGGCTCAGGAAATCGCGCCAGAACTGGACGCGCATCTGATGGCGGAACTCAGAAATCTGCTCCAGAGAGCACGAGTAGCTCTGGGTTGTACCGATCAGATGGGTTTCCGGCAGAGTGACCATTTCGTATTTCGGCATCGCGAACTCGCCCAGACGCAGCGGCGGACGCATGCCAAACGAGCTCCAGTCAGGCGAGCGGCGATAGAGCGCTGGCGTCAACGAGAACTGTTTTTTAAAGGCGCGGGTGAAGGTCTGCTGCGAATCAAAACGGTACTGCAGGGCAATATCCAGAATTGGCCGCGCGGTCAGGCGCAATGCCACCGCAGATTTCGATAAACGACGTGCGCGAATATAGGCACCGATAGCATGACCGGTGACATCCTTGAACATCCTTTGCAGATGCCACTTGGAATAGCCCGCTTTAGCCGCCACATTATCCAGTGACAAAGGCTGGTCGAGATGACCTTCCAGCCAGGTGAGCAGGTCGCGAATAATTCCAGCCTGATCCATATACTATCCTCATCCTTAAAACAGCAGGTGCCTGATAACAGGTTAGCGGATAATAGCATTTTTTGATGTTTTAGCATTCAGTGTTTTTTTTGCGCATTAATGCCTTTTCTCTCTCATTTTGGGTGAATATATTCTAATCCTGTGATCTTGCTACATTTTTGACTAACGTGTTGAATAATCGCTCAATGCAATTTTAAAGAATGGTAACAATATGAAATACAAGACTTTGCTTCTTACTGCCCTGTTACTGGTAGCGGGCCGTGCGGCGCAGGCGGAACAGATTGGTTCTGTCGATACCGTGTTCAAAATGTTCGGTCCGGACCACAAAATTGTGGTGGAGGCGTTTGACGATCCGGACGTGAAAAACGTCACCTGCTACGTCAGCCGCGCGAAGACGGGCGGTATTAAAGGCGGCCTGGGGCTGGCGGAAGACACTTCCGATGCGGCGATCTCCTGTCAGCAGGTGGGGCCGGTTGAGCTGAGCGATAAAATCAAAAACGGCAAAGCGCAGGGCGACGTGGTGTTCCAGAAACGGACCTCGCTGGTGTTTAAAAAGCTGCAGGTGGTGCGTTTCTATGATGCGAAACGCAACACGTTAGCTTATCTGGCTTATTCCGACAAAGTCGTGGAAGGCTCACCGAAAAACGCGATCAGCGCGGTGCCAATTATGCCGTGGCATTGATTTTCCTGAATATTATTGATCGTACCAATGACATTATTACCTTATTAAATATGCAGTTTTAGGTGTAATAAAGTCGGTGCGATCAATTTTTAAAAGGAAATCAGCTAATGGCCGTACCCGCTCATCTCTGGCTTTATGACATAAATGGTTCACTTATCCCGGGAGGGAGTGAAGTCGCAGGAAGAGAAGGCAGTATAGAAATACAGAGTTTTGTTCATGGATTACATGTTCCCTTTGACGGTAATACTGGCCGGCTGACGTCTACACGTGTACACAACGTGATGAGTATTGAAAAGGAGTTCGATAAAGCCTCTCCGTATCTTTACCGTGCTGTAGCGCAAGCCGAGAGATTGCAAAGAGCACAAATTCGGTGGTATCGAATAACAACTTCAGGCACGGAAGAGGAGTTTTTTCATATTTTGCTTGAGGATATACGTCTCATCCATATAAATCCTTCGATGCATAATTTCAAACAGCCCATTGGGCAGCTTTCGGTTCCAACGGAGTCTCTTGGCCTGGGGTATGCACGTATCACCTGGAAATATCTCGACGGCAACATTCAGTTTACCGATGAATGGAATTCACGCATGTGCGCTTAAGGTTGAGAGAAATGATCTATTGTGAGTTCAATTACAACGAGCATTTTTCAGCAAATAGTTTAATGCTTCGTTGCGCTGGTGTAGGCACATTCCCGGTATTTTCTGGCCTGGGCGCATTCATGAATATTTCTGAGTATTCCGGACACCGTAATGGACCGATACCGCTGGGTAAATATTGGATTGTAGACAGGCCTATGGGAGGGATTGGCTCAATGGAAAGAATGGTGGAGAAATGGTTCAAAACGGGGAATCGCTACTGGGAATGGTTTGCCCTGTACCGCCAGGATGGTTTGATAGACGATAGGACGTTTGTCGATGGCGTGATGCGAGGAAATTTCCGTCTTCATCCACTCCGTCCAGACGGCAGTGGCGTATCTGATGGTTGCATCACGTTCCGTAATCAGGCTGATTTCGATCAGCTGCGTCAGGCGCTTCTTAAAACGACTACCCAGGTGCTTCCCCATAGCAAGATAAAGGCTTATGGAGAGCTCAGCGTGATTGGGATGAGGCGGGCATAAAGTGAAACGGTACTTGCCCCTGCTGGCGCGTATATGCATGGCTCCCATGGGTTTTGTGCTGATTGGTGTTCTGGCTGTTAACTCACTGGATTTCGGCAGTTACGCATGGGGAGGATATCAACTAACGTATGCCCAACTTCTTTTGGCTCTTTGCCTAAATCTCTTTCTGGCATCAGTCATTCTAATAGCCTGTTATCTGTGCATTCTGAAGATAGCTGGATTGTGGGTCAGAAAGGAAATTTATGTAGGCATCTTTTACATCTGCGTCTTTCAATTGTTCTTTGCCGTTTTCACCATTATGGATTGCGACGTTGCTTTGAAATCGGCTGTAGAGCATTTGCTCCATCTTTGTGGCAAGTGGGAGTGGGCAGAATCCCTTGATTTTGATAAACAAGAAGCACAAAGAGAGAGCCGGGATGCCTGGATTACATTAATTTACCTCGCAGGCAATACCGCGCTTTCGCAGGTGTCGACGATGATATTCTCCAGACGTATGTAGATAAAAAAAACGGCGCAAATGCGCCGTTTTTTACTGCGTGACGTGACGGATTATTCCTGCAGATCACCGCAGAAACGGTACCCTTCGCCGTGGATGGTGGCGATGATTTCCGGCGTATCAGGCGTCGATTCGAAATGCTTACGAATACGACGAATGGTCACGTCGACGGTACGGTCATGAGGCTTCAGCTCACGACCGGTCATTTTCTTCAGCAGTTCTGCACGGGACTGAATTTTGCCCGGATTTTCGCAGAAGTGCAGCATCGCGCGGAATTCGCTGCGCGGCAGCTTATACTGCTCACCGTTCGGGCTAATCAGCGAACGGCTATTGATATCAAGTTCCCAGCCGTTGAATTTGTAGCTGTCGACGCTACGACGCTCTTCGCTGACCGTGCCCAGGTTCATGGTGCGGGACAGCAGATTGCGTGCACGAATGGTTAACTCGCGAGGGTTGAACGGTTTGGTGATGTAGTCATCCGCACCGATCTCCAGGCCAAGAATTTTATCAACTTCGTTATCACGGCCCGTCAGGAACATTAACGCGACGTTCGCCTGTTCACGCAGTTCGCGCGCCAGCAGAAGACCGTTTTTGCCCGGCAGGTTGATATCCATGATCACCAGGTTGATATCATTTTCAGAAAGGATCTGATGCATCTCTGCGCCATCGGTCGCTTCAAAGACATCGTAGCCTTCTGCTTCGAAAATGCTCTTTAACGTGTTGCGTGTTACCAACTCGTCTTCAACGATAAGAATGTGCGGGGTCTGCATGTTTGCTACCTAAATTGCCAACTAAATCGAAACAGGAAGTACAAAAGTCCCTGACCTGCCTGATACATGTCGCAAATTAACATGATCGGCTTAACGTGACTAAAGTACGTAATTGCGTTCTTGATGCACTTTCCATCAACGTCAACAACATCATTAGCTTGGTCTTGGGTACTTTCCCTTTGGACCCGACAGTGTCAAAAACGGCTGTCATCCTAACCATTTTAACAGCAACATAACAGGCTAAGTGACACCAGACACCCAATAAAACTACGCTTCGTTGACATATATCAAGTTCAATTGTAGCACGTTAACAGTTTGATGAAATCATCGTAGCCGAATGCTAGCCTTTGTCACAATTTTTCAATAAACCAACTAGTTGCGGAGATTGATTTATAAACAAAGCGAATCCAATCAGAACAGGGTATTCACGTTGCCATTATCATTATAAAACATAGGGATAATAGGCTTCTGTTAACATTCTAACTGATTGTTCAGACACAAAATAGTTTAGCGTCTTTAATTTGTTATGAAACGCTATTTCGGTGATTTGTGTTGCAAATTTGTAAATTCGTGCTGCGTAATATGTTGAAGTACATCACACTTTTCTCCGCTAACTGATTAAAAAGAGAGCATAAATGCATCTGTCGATTGTACTGGTCGCTCCAGCCAGAGCCGAAAATATAGGCGCTGCGGCGCGTGCCATGAAGACCATGGGTTTTACCGATTTACGTATTGTGGACAGCACTGCGCACCTGGAGCCTGCCGCCCGCTGGGTGGCGCACGGTTCGGGGGATATTCTCGATAATATAACGACTTACGCTACGCTTGCCGACGCGCTGCATGACATTTCATTTACCGTTGCCACCACAGCACGCAGCCGGGCGAAGTTCCACTACTACGCCACGCCTGCTGAACTGGTGCCCATGCTGGAAGAGAAAAGCCAGTGGCTTGAGAAAGCCGCGCTGGTATTTGGTCGTGAAGATTCCGGGCTCACCAACGAAGAGCTTGAGCTGGCGGACGTTCTCACCGGTGCGCCGATGGTAGCCGATTATCCTTCCCTGAATTTAGGCCAGGCGGTAATGGTCTATTGCTATCAATTAGCTTCCCTAATGCAAATCCCTCAACCCCAGACAGAAGCCGCCAATGAAAATCAGCTGGCCGCGCTTCGTGCTCGCGTAGAGCGTCTTTTATCGAGCCTTGGCGTTGCGGACGATCAAAAAATGGCCGACTGGCTACAGCAGCGCCTTGGACGTCTTGAGCAGCGGGACACCGCCATGTTGCACCGTTTGCTGCACGATATTGAAAAAAAATTGGCCGAGTAAAATGCTGTCATAAGTTTTTACTATGGCGAAATGGTCTGTCGTGGAGGGTTGCGGCTGGGGGATTCGGATGAAAATAAAACGTCACGCAGCGTGACGTGAACGTCCGCGGAATTGTGATCAAATTAAAAATTCATTGACTTAAGGTGCCCGATCCTTTAACCCTAAAAGAATACAGCACAGACAGATAATAATGACAGAGTACACAACATCCATGAAACGCATCAGCATCACCACCATTACCACAACCATCATCATTACCACAGGTAACGATGCGGGCTGACGCGTACAGGAAAAACAAAAAAAAGCCCGCACCTGAACAGTGCGGGCTTTTTTTTCGGCTAAAGGAAACGAGGTAGAACCATGCGAGTGTTGAAGTTCGGCGGTACATCAGTGGCAAATGCAGAACGTTTTCTGCGTGTTGCCGATATCCTGGAGAGCAACGCCAGGCAGGGGCAGGTTGCGACCGTGCTCTCTGCCCCGGCAAAAATCACAAACCATCTGGTGGCGATGATTGAAAAGACCATAGGTGGCCAGGATGCACTCCCGAACATCAGCGATGCCGAGCGTATCTTCGCCGAGCTGCTGCAGGGGCTGGCAGAGGCACAGCCTGGTTTCCCGCTCGCGCAGCTGAAGTCCTTCGTTGAGCAGGAGTTTGCTCAGATCAAACATGTGCTGCACGGCATCAGCCTGCTGGGCCAGTGCCCGGACAGCGTCAACGCGGCGCTGATCTGCCGGGGCGAAAAACTCTCCATCGCCATCATGGCGGGCGTGCTGGAAGCGCGCGGCCACAACGTTACCGTGATCAATCCGGTTGAGAAATTGCTGGCAGCGGGCCACTACCTCGAATCTACCGTTGATATTGCCGAATCAACCCGCCGTATTGCCGCGAGCAAAATCCCCTCTGACCATATGATCCTGATGGCGGGCTTTACCGCAGGAAATGAGAAGGGTGAACTGGTAGTGCTGGGCCGTAACGGATCCGACTACTCCGCCGCCGTGCTGGCCGCCTGTTTACGCGCTGACTGCTGTGAGATCTGGACTGACGTCGACGGCGTCTATACCTGCGATCCGCGCCAGGTGCCGGACGCCAGGCTGCTGAAGTCGATGTCCTACCAGGAAGCGATGGAGCTTTCCTACTTCGGCGCCAAAGTGCTTCACCCGCGTACCATCTCCCCCATTGCCCAGTTCCAGATCCCATGCCTGATTAAAAACACCGGTAACCCACAGGCGCCAGGCACGCTGATTGGTGCCAGCAGCGATGAAGATGGTCTGCCGGTGAAAGGCATTTCCAACCTGAATAATATGGCAATGTTCAGCGTCTCCGGTCCGGGGATGAAGGGGATGGTCGGCATGGCGGCGCGCGTTTTTGCGGCCATGTCACGCAACGGTATCTCGGTGGTGCTGATCACCCAGTCCTCTTCCGAATACAGCATCAGCTTCTGCGTGCCTCAGGTCGACTGTCTGCGCGCGCGCCGCGCGCTGGAAGAAGAGTTCTATCTGGAGCTGAAAGAGGAACTGCTGGAGCCGCTCTCCATTCAGGAGCGCCTGGCGGTGATTTCGGTGGTTGGCGACGGTATGCGCACGCTGCGCGGTATCTCCGCCAAATTCTTTGCCGCGCTGGCGCGGGCCAATATCAACATCGTGGCGATTGCCCAGGGCTCGTCCGAGCGTTCAATCTCCGTGGTGGTGGATAACGATGACGCCACCACCGGCGTGCGCGTGGTTCACCAGATGCTGTTCAACACCGATCAGGTTATCGAGCTGTTCCTGATTGGCGTGGGCGGCGTCGGCGGTGCGCTGCTGGAGCAGGTGAAGCGCCAGCAGGAGTGGCTTAAGAAAAAGCACATCGATCTGCGCGTCTGCGGAATTGCGAACTCGAAAGCGCTGCTTACTAACGTTCACGGTCTGAACCTGGAGAACTGGCAGGCGGAGCTGGAAGAGGCGAAAGAGCCGTTCAACCTGGGGCGCCTGATCCGTCTGGTGAAAGAGTATCACCTGCTTAACCCGGTTATCGTTGACTGTACCTCGAACCAGGCGGTGGCCGACCAGTACGCCGACTTCCTGCGCGAAGGCTTCCACGTGGTGACGCCGAACAAAAAGGCCAACACCTCGTCGATGGATTACTATCACCAGTTGCGCCTGGCGGCGAGCAAGTCGCGCCGCAAGTTCCTGTACGACACCAATGTAGGCGCCGGCCTGCCGGTCATCGAGAACCTGCAAAACCTGCTGAACGCGGGCGACGAATTGCAGCGTTTCTCCGGCATCCTCTCCGGCTCCCTGTCGTTTATCTTCGGCAAGCTGGATGAAGGGATGAGCCTGTCGGAAGCCACCCGTGCCGCGCGCGAGCTGGGCTACACCGAGCCAGATCCGCGCGACGATCTCTCCGGGATGGACGTGGCGCGCAAGCTGCTGATCCTGGTGCGCGAAACGGGCCGCGAGCTGGAGCTTTCGGATATCGTGATTGATCCGGTGCTACCAGCCGAGTTTGACACCAGCGGCGATGTCAGCACCTTTATGGCGAATTTACCTCAGCTTGACGATGCCTTTGCCGCACGCGTTGCGAAAGCCCGTGATGAAGGTAAGGTATTGCGCTATGTTGGGAACATTGAAGAGGACGGCGTATGCCGGGTGAAGATTGCCGAAGTGGATGGTAACGACCCGCTGTACAAAGTCAAAAACGGCGAAAACGCCCTCGCGTTTTACAGCCACTATTATCAGCCATTGCCGCTGGTGCTTCGCGGCTATGGCGCAGGGAATGATGTGACGGCGGCGGGCGTGTTTGCCGACCTGCTGCGTACCCTGTCATGGAAGTTAGGAGTTTAAGATGGTTAAAGTATATGCCCCGGCTTCCAGCGCCAATATGAGCGTCGGATTTGACGTGCTGGGTGCGGCGGTGACGCCGGTGGACGGTTCGCTGCTGGGCGATACGGTAACGGTTGAGGCGGCAGAAAGCTTCAGCCTGAATAACGTTGGCCGTTTCGCCAGTAAGCTGCCGCCTGAACCACGCGAGAATATCGTTTATCAGTGCTGGGAGCGCTTCTGTCAGGAGATTGGCAAAAACGTGCCGGTCGCCATGACGCTGGAAAAAAGCATGCCGATTGGTTCGGGCCTGGGCTCCAGCGCCTGCTCGGTTGTCGCCGCGCTGGTGGCGATGAACGAGCACTGCGGCAAGCCGCTGAACAATAGCCGTCTGCTGGCGCTGATGGGCGAGCTGGAAGGGCGCATCTCCGGCAGTATTCATTACGATAACGTGGCGCCGTGCTTCCTCGGCGGCATGCAGCTGATGATTGAAGAAAATGGCATCATCAGCCAGCAGGTGCCAGGGTTTGATGAGTGGCTGTGGGTGCTGGCGTATCCGGGCATCAAGGTCTCTACCGCGGAAGCGCGTGCGATCCTGCCTGCGCAGTATCGTCGCCAGGACTGTATCGCCCACGGGCGTCATCTGGCGGGCTTTATCCACGCCTGCTACACCCGTCAGCCGCAGCTGGCGGCGAAGCTGATGAAAGACGTCATTGCCGAGCCGTACCGTACGAAGCTGCTGCCCGGCTTTAACGAGGCGCGACAGGCTTCAATGGATATCGGCGCGCAGGCGTGCGGCATCTCCGGCTCCGGCCCGACGCTGTTCGCCCTTTGCGATAAGCCAGACACCGCGCAGCGCGTGGCGGACTGGCTCTCTAAACACTACCTGCAAAATCAGGAAGGCTTTGTTCATATTTGCCGTCTGGACACGGCTGGCGCACGAGTACTGGGATAACGAATGAAACTCTACAACCTTAAAGATCATAACGAGCAGGTCAGCTTCGCGCAGGCAGTGACTCAGGGGCTGGGCAAAAATCAGGGGCTGTTTTTCCCGCACGACCTGCCGGAATTTCAGCTGACCGAAATCGATGAGCTGCTGAAGCTGGACTTTGTCACCCGCAGCACCAAAATTCTGTCTGCGTTTATTGGCGATGAAATCCCGCAGGAGCTGCTGGAAGAGCGCGTGCGTGCGGCGTTTGCTTTCCCGGCTCCGGTTAAGCAGGTTGAGCCTGACGTCGGTTGTCTGGAGCTGTTCCACGGCCCGACCCTGGCGTTTAAAGACTTCGGTGGCCGCTTTATGGCGCAGATGCTGACCCACATCAGCGGCGACAAGCCGGTGACCATCCTGACCGCCACCTCCGGTGATACCGGTGCGGCGGTGGCACACGCGTTCTACGGCCTGAAAAACGTCCGCGTGGTGATCCTCTATCCGAAAGGCAAGATCAGCCCGTTGCAGGAAAAACTGTTCTGCACCCTCGGCGGCAACATTGAAACCGTGGCGATCGACGGCGATTTCGATGCCTGCCAGGCGCTGGTCAAGCAGGCGTTCGATGATGAAGAGCTGAAGGCCGCGCTGGGGCTGAACTCGGCGAACTCCATCAACATCAGCCGCCTGCTGGCGCAGATCTGCTACTACTTCGAAGCGGTGGCTCAGCTGCCGCAGGAAGCGCGCAATCAGCTGGTAGTTTCCGTACCAAGCGGCAACTTCGGCGACCTGACGGCGGGGCTGCTGGCGAAATCTCTCGGTCTGCCGGTGAAACGCTTTATCGCTGCCACCAACGCCAACGATACTGTGCCGCGCTTCCTGAAAGACGGCAAATGGGCGCCTAACGCTACGCAGGCGACGCTCTCCAATGCCATGGACGTGTCGCAGCCGAACAACTGGCCGCGCGTGGAAGAGCTGTTCCGCCGCAAGGTGTGGCGTCTGGGTGACCTGGGCTACGCTGCGGTGACGGACGAAACCACCAAAGCCACCATGCGCGAGCTGAAAGCGGTGGGCTACACCTCTGAGCCGCACGCGGCAATTGCTTACCGCGCGCTGCGCGACCAGCTTAACCCGGGTGAATATGGCCTGTTCCTGGGCACCGCGCATCCGGCGAAGTTCAAAGAGAGCGTGGAAGATATTCTGGGCGAAACGCTGCCGCTGCCAAAAGAGCTGGCCGAGCGTGCCGACCTGCCGCTGCTGTCTCATGAGCTGCCGGCGGATTTCGCGGCACTGCGGAATCTGATGATGACGCGCGCGTGATTTTGTTGCCCGGTGGCGGCTACGCCTTACCGGGCCTACAACGACGAGATGACCGTAGGCCGGGTAAGCGCAGCGCCACCCGGCTTTTTTATGAAGAAATTAAGGAGAAAAATTGCAGGAAAAAAGCAGAAATTCCCAATAAATGCGGTCACTTAGCGTTTAGGATTGCAGAGAATAACATCCACCGTTCCCCTCGCGTACTCTCCTTACATCGGCCCACGTTGGGCAAGAAGAATAAGGAGTCACCTGTGTCTACACTAAAACCTGCACTCATCGCGTTTTCTCTGATGCTGGTCGCCCCCATGGCGGTACAGGCATCTGAAATTACTCTCGTACCTGCGGTAAAACTGCAGATTGGCGATCGGGACAATAGTGGGCATTACTGGGATGGCGGCCGCTGGCGCGACCACGACTGGTGGAAGGCGCATTATGACTGGCGCGATAACCACTGGCGTCCGCATGACGAGCATCGCGATCGTGATGACCGACACGACCATCATCACGACGACCACCGTCCGGGCCCGGACTGGAAGCACCATTAACGCAAAACCCCGCCAGATGGCGGGGTTTAGTTTTACTGCTCGTGGCGCTTAAATACCAGCTCACCTTTCCCTGACGACGCCTCGTCAAAGAAATAGCCGTCGGTGTTGAATCCCATTAACTGCTCCGGCTTCGTCAGGCGGTTCTGAATGATGTAGCGGCTCATCAGGCCACGCGCTTTTTTCGCATAGAAGCTGATGACCTTGAACTTGCCGTTTTTCTCATCAAGGAAGACCGGCTTAACGATCTCCGCGTTCAGCTTTTTCGGCTTCACCGACTTGTAGTACTCATCGGATGCCAGGTTAACCACCACGTTATCACCCTGAGCATGCAGCGCCGCGTTCAGCTTGTCGGTGATGATGTCGCCCCAGAAATGGTAAAGGTCTTTGCCTTTGGCGTTTTCCAGGCGAATCCCCATCTCCAGACGATATGGCTGCATCAGATCCAGCGGGCGCAGTACGCCATACAGGCCCGACAGCATGCGCAGATGCTGCTGGGCAAAATCAAAGTCGGCTTCGCTAAAATCTTCCGCCTGCAGGCCGGTGTAAACATCGCCCTTAAACGCCAGGATCGCCTGGCGCGCGTTGGCGGGGGTGAAATCCGGGTGCCACTCGTGGAACCGGGTCGCGTTCAGGTCTGCCAGCTTGTCGCTGATGCTCATCAGCGAGGCGATTTGCGGCGCAGAGAGCTTACGCGCTTCGCGGATCAGCTGTTGCGAATAGTCCAGCAGTTCTGGCTGGGTATAACGCTCGGTGGCGAGCGGGCTCTGGTAGTCGAGCGTTTTTGCAGGTGAAATCAGAATCAGCATATCCAGTCCTTGCAGGAAATTTAGAGCGACTTTAACAAAAAATCGCCCTGAATTGATCGATAGCTGTTATCGCCGGGGCAAATCATCCCAGGTGCCGGGGGCAAGCTGTGACTGAATTTCGGGATAGCGTGCGGCATCAAATACCGGGGGAACGCCCAGCTTGCGCTGGCGAAGATAATCCCTGGCAATAAGGTTCACAACGGGCGAGAGCAGCAGGATCGCCGTCAGGTTAGTGATTGCCATTAGCGCCATAATGACATCCGCCAGCTGCCAGACCAGCGGCATATTCAGAAGGGAGCCCGCGATCACCATCAGTACTACGCCCAGGCGAAGCAGGAGGATGGCCGGACGAGAGTCGTATTTCAGGAAGATAAGGTTATTTTCGGCGTACAGGTAATTCACCACAATCGAACTGAAGGCGAACAGCATCAGAATGAGCGAGACAAATCCCGAACCCCAGCCGCCGGTCAGGTTCACCAGCGCCTGCTGAAGAAGCTGTATTCCGTCGATATCCGACTCATGCGCGACAGGACCAGCCAGCAGGAGGATCATGGCGCTGGCGGAACAGATAATAACGGTATCCATAAACACGCCTATCATCTGCACGATACCCTGCGCTGCCGGGTGCGGCGGCCAGGAAGAGGCGGCCGCGGCGGCGTTGGGAGTGGAGCCCATCCCGGCTTCATTGGAGAACATGCCTCGCTGAAAACCTGCCATCAGCGCCTGGCTCAGGGTGTAACCCAGCGCGCCTGAGGCCACCTCACGCCAGCCAAAGGCGCTTTTAAAGATGGTCGCAATCACGCCCGGAACCTGGTCGGCATGCAGCGCAGCGACGACCAGGCTCGCGGCAACCCAAAGCAACGCCATGATGGGAACCAGCCACTGCATCAGGCGGGCAACGCCTTTCAGGCCGGCAGAAATGGTGAGCAAAACAAAGAGGGCTAAACCGATGCCGGTGATCCACTCCGGGCAGGAGAAGGTATAGCGCAGGGCATGGGCGACGGAATTTGACTGCACGGTATTAAAAATAAGACCGTACGCGAGCAGTAAAAAAAGCGAGAACAGAACGCCCATCCAGCGCATTCCTAAGCCACGCGCCATATACCAGGCTGGACCGCCGCGAAACTGCCCGTTTCTGTCTTTCTCTTTGTAGAGTTGCGCCAGCGAACTTTCGGCAAAAGAGGTAGCCATTCCGAGAAGCGCCGTGACCCACATCCAGAACACCGCGCCTGGCCCACCGGCGCTGATGGCCAGCGCAACGCCCGCCAGGTTTCCGCTACCGAGGCGGGCAGCCAGGCTGGTACACAGCGCCTGAAACGACGTTAATCCGCCCGGCTGGGGCGTGACGCTGTTTTTCAGACTTCTGCCAAACTTGCGAATATAGCGAAATTGGATAAACCCACTGCGTAGCGTAAACCAGATACCTGCTCCCAGAAGCAGGTAGATCATTATCGAACCCCAGAGGACTTCGTTAATAAAGAAAAGGAAATCAGGCATTAACGTCCCTCTTGTTGATGCCAACGTGAATATGTAAGCGCTACCACTGATTGGGCATGCTGTTGCTTAGCAGCCTGTTAATATTTTGAGTTTATCATACTCTGCCTAAGCGCACTGTCTGCGGTTGCGCTACCCCTCTGTCGTGTTATCATCAGGGCAGACCGGTTACATCCCCCTAACAAGTAAACCTGTCATTTTTCCGCTGCAGGCATGCTGTCGGTAGCGTGAATTATCCAGGGCACGTTAAAAGAGAAACACTATCATGACGGATAAATTGACCTCCCTTCGTCAGTTCACCACTGTCGTAGCTGACACCGGAGATATCGCGGCAATGAAGCTGTACCAGCCGCAGGATGCCACAACTAACCCTTCTCTGATCCTTAACGCCGCACAGATCCCTGAGTATCGCAAACTGATTGACGAGGCTGTGACCTGGGCGAAAGCACAGAGCAATGACCGTGCGCAGCAGGTTGTGGATGCTACCGATAAACTGGCAGTGAACATCGGTCTGGAAATCCTGAAGCTGGTTCCGGGCCGTATCTCTACCGAAGTGGATGCACGTCTCTCCTACGACACCGAAGCGTCAATCGCGAAAGCAAAACGCCTGATCAAACTGTACAACGACGCGGGCATTAGCAACGACCGTATCCTGATCAAACTGGCGTCGACCTGGCAGGGCATTCGCGCTGCCGAGCAGCTGGAAAAAGAAGGCATCAACTGTAACCTGACCCTGCTGTTCTCCTTCGCGCAGGCGCGTGCATGTGCGGAAGCAGGCGTGTACCTCATTTCTCCGTTCGTGGGCCGTATTCTGGACTGGTACAAAGCCAACACCGACAAGAAAGAGTACGCGGCGTCTGAAGATCCAGGCGTGATTTCCGTGACTGAAATCTACGAATACTACAAACAGCATGGCTATGAGACCGTGGTTATGGGTGCAAGCTTCCGTAACGTGGGCGAAATCATTGAGCTGGCTGGCTGTGACCGTCTGACCATCGCCCCTGCGCTGCTGAAAGAGCTGGCAGAAAGCGAAGGTGCTATCGAGCGTAAGCTGTCTTACACCGGCGAAGTGAAGGCGCGCCCGGAGCGCATCACCGAATCCGAGTTCCTGTGGCAGCACAACCAGGATCCAATGGCTGTAGACAAACTGGCGGACGGTATCCGTAAGTTTGCTATCGACCAGGAAAAACTGGAAAAAATGATCGGCGACCTGCTGTAATCATTCTGCGTGACCGGGCTCCCGGTCACGCGTCTTCTTCTGTCCTCTGTCTGAATTTTCCCTCTGCGTGTATCATTCCCTTTAATCAGTACTTTTTGAATGGAATGGATATGAATACCTTACGCATCGGCTTAGTGTCGATTTCTGACCGCGCCTCCAGCGGCGTTTACCAGGATAAAGGCATCCCTGCTCTGGAAGAGTGGCTGGCAAGCGCGCTGACCACCCCGTTTGAGATCCAGACTCGCCTTATCCCCGACGAACAGTCGATCATTGAGCAGACCCTGTGTGAGCTGGTGGATGAGATGAGCTGTCACCTTGTGCTCACCACGGGTGGAACCGGCCCCGCGCGTCGTGATGTGACGCCGGACGCGACGCTGGCTATCGCCGACCGTGAAATGCCGGGCTTCGGCGAACAGATGCGCCAGATCAGTCTACACTTTGTCCCGACGGCAATCCTTTCCCGCCAGGTGGGGGTGATCCGCAAACAGGCGCTGATACTGAACCTGCCGGGGCAGCCAAAGTCGATCAAAGAGACGCTGGAAGGATTAAAAGCCGAGGACGGTCGCGTCATCGTGCACGGCATATTTGCAAGTGTACCGTATTGTATACAGTTGCTTGACGGGCCGTACGTGGAAACTGACGACAAAGTGGTAGCAGCATTTCGTCCTAAAAGCGCACGCCGCGAGACAATCTCCTGAAATTTACTAAAATGTGACATTAGCGCCAGCCGCAGTAGCGTGTAAATGGATTTACGATATAGTAATTTTTTCTTTACGATTGCTGTAAAAAATAATCCACAACACATGCACAATGGTTCGCTATGTCACATAACACCCGACCTCTGAATCGACAGGACTACAAAACGCTTACGCTCGCCGCCTTAGGTGGCGCGCTGGAGTTTTACGACTTCATCATCTTTGTCTTCTTCGCCGCCGTGGTGGGGGCGCTCTTCTTCCCGGCGGATATTCCAGAATGGCTGCGTCAGGTGCAAACCTTCGGCATCTTTGCTGCCGGGTATCTGGCACGTCCGCTGGGCGGCATCGTCATGGCCCACTTTGGCGATCTTGTCGGGCGTAAGAAGATGTTTACCCTGAGCATCCTGCTGATGGCGGTACCGACGCTGGCCATCGGCCTGCTGCCCACCTATGCCTCCATGGGCATTCTCGCCCCGCTATTGCTGCTGCTGATGCGCATTCTTCAGGGCGCGGCCATCGGCGGGGAAGTGCCGGGGGCCTGGGTGTTTGTGGCGGAGCACGTTCCTACCCGCCGCATCGGGATCGCCTGCGGAACGTTAACGGCGGGGCTGACCGTCGGGATCCTGTTGGGGTCGGTGGTGGCGACGATAGTCAACACCAGCATGACGCAGCAGGCCGTGCACGACTGGGGCTGGCGTATTCCGTTCCTGCTGGGCGGGGCGTTTGGCCTGGTGGCAATGTACCTGCGCCGCTGGCTGCAGGAGACGCCGATTTTCCTCGAAATGCAGCAGCGTAAAGCGCTGGCGCAGGAGTTGCCGGTCAAAGCTGTTGTGGTGCGTCATAAAAAAGCGGTGGTGGTGTCGATGCTGCTCACCTGGCTGCTGTCGGCGGGCATCGTGGTGGTGATTTTGATGTCGCCGGTGTGGCTGCAGAAACAGTACGGTTTCGCCCCTGCCGTGACCTTACAGGCAAACAGTATTGCGACAATTATGCTCTGCTTTGGCTGTCTGGCCGCCGGACTGGCGGCGGATCGTTTGGGTGCCAGCCTGACCTTTATTGTCGGCAGCCTGCTGCTGGCCGCGTCGAGCTGGGCGTTTTACCATCTTGCGGGCAGCCATCCTGAACAGCTGTTCCTGCTGTACGGCGTGGTCGGACTGTGCGTGGGCGTCGTGGGGGCTGTGCCTTACGTCATGGTGCGCGCCTTCCCGCCGGAGGTTCGCTTCACCGGGATATCGTTCTCTTATAACGTCGCGTATGCCATTTTCGGCGGGCTGACGCCGATAGTGGTCACGGTGATGATGGGGGTGTCGCCGATGGCGCCTGCCTGGTATGTACTCGCGCTCTCGCTGATGGGGCTGGGATTAGGCGTTTGGCTTCGTCAGGCGGGGGAATATCGTGCCCGCGAGGCGGGCACGACAGAGGGATCAGTGTTTTTCACCAATAGGTAAAATGGTGCGGTCAAACTGTTCGTTCAGCACTTCACCCATTGCCAGGTAGATAGCGCTTGCGCCGCAGACCAGGCCAATCCAGCCTGCTACGTGAACGATGCCTTCGTTATCCGCCAGGTGGCCAATTGCCAGCAGAGCGAACAGTACGGTCAGGCTCAGGAAGACGAACTGCAGCGCGCGGTTGCCTTTCAGGGTGCCGAAGAACATGAACAGGGTAAAGACGCCCCACAGGCCCAGATAGACGCCCAGGAAGTGGGCGTTTGCCGCGTCTGCCAGGCCCATTTTAGGCATCAGCAGGATGGCGACCAGGGTCAGCCAGAACGAGCCGTAAGAGGTGAAGGCGGTTAAGCCGAAGGTGTTGCCTTTCTTATATTCCAGCAGGCCCGCGAAGATTTGCGCGATACCGCCGTAAAAAATGCCCATCGCCAGGATTACGCCGTCCATCGGGAACATCCCGATGTTGTGCAGGTTCAGCAGAATGGTGGTCATGCCAAAACCCATCAGGCCCAGCGGAGCCGGATTAGCCAACTTAGTGTTGCCCATAAGTCCTCAAAAAAATCATCATTAAAATGGTGAAATGGTTAAACCCGCGTCAATACTCCCTGACGGGGCGCGGCATCATAATGGGCGGCATCGACGCCGTCTATGATCTCATCAGGGTGAAATTAAAATTTTTTTTATGCTTGCCCCTTGATGGATGCCGTCGCGACCCCATCTTGTAGTCAACCGCAGTGTGTGGACCTGAAAAAAATCAAATCTGGGCAGTTGAAAAAGCACGTTCTGCCCTTATTACAGGTACACAACCACATGTTGACTGAATTTTTAGTGGAGACGTTTAGATGGGTAAAATTATTGGTATCGACCTGGGTACTACCAACTCTTGTGTAGCGATTATGGACGGCACTACTGCACGCGTGCTGGAGAACGCCGAGGGCGATCGCACCACGCCTTCTATCATTGCTTATACCCAGGATGGTGAAACTCTGGTTGGTCAGCCGGCTAAACGTCAGGCAGTGACAAACCCGCAAAACACCCTGTTTGCGATCAAACGCCTGATTGGCCGCCGCTTCCAGGACGAAGAAGTTCAGCGTGACGTTTCTATCATGCCTTACAAAATCATCGCAGCAGATAACGGCGATGCGTGGCTTGACGTGAAAGGCACCAAAACGGCACCACCGCAGATCTCTGCTGAAGTGCTGAAAAAAATGAAGAAAACCGCTGAAGATTACCTGGGTGAGCCGGTAACTGAAGCTGTTATCACCGTTCCTGCTTACTTCAACGATGCTCAGCGTCAGGCAACCAAAGATGCTGGCCGTATCGCAGGTCTGGAAGTAAAACGTATCATCAACGAACCAACCGCGGCTGCACTGGCTTACGGTCTGGATAAAGAAGTCGGCAACCGTACTATCGCGGTTTACGACCTGGGTGGTGGTACCTTCGATATCTCTATTATCGAAATCGACGAAGTTGACGGCGAAAAAACCTTCGAAGTTCTGGCAACCAACGGTGATACCCACCTGGGTGGTGAAGACTTCGATACCCGTCTGATCAACTACCTCGTTGATGAGTTCAAGAAAGATCAGGGCATTGACCTGCGTAACGACCCGCTGGCGATGCAGCGCCTGAAAGAAGCCGCTGAGAAAGCGAAGATCGAACTGTCTTCTGCTCAGCAGACCGACGTGAACCTGCCGTACATCACCGCAGACGCGACCGGTCCTAAACACATGAACATCAAAGTGACCCGTGCGAAACTGGAAAGCCTGGTAGAAGACCTGGTGAACCGTTCTATCGAGCCGCTGAAAGTTGCACTGCAGGATGCTGGCCTGTCCGTATCTGACATCCAGGACGTTATCCTGGTGGGTGGTCAGACCCGTATGCCAATGGTTCAGAAGAAAGTGGCTGAATTCTTTGGTAAAGAGCCACGTAAAGACGTGAACCCGGACGAAGCGGTAGCTATCGGTGCGGCGGTTCAGGGTGGTGTATTGACCGGTGAAGTGAAAGACGTACTGCTGCTGGACGTTACCCCGCTGTCTCTGGGTATCGAAACCATGGGCGGTGTGATGACTGCGCTCATCAACAAAAACACCACCATCCCAACCAAGCACAGCCAGGTGTTCTCTACCGCTGAAGACAACCAGTCTGCGGTAACCATCCATGTGCTGCAGGGTGAGCGTAAGCGTGCGTCTGATAACAAGTCTCTGGGTCAGTTTAACCTGGACGGCATCAACCCGGCACCGCGCGGCATGCCGCAAATCGAAGTTACCTTCGACATCGATGCTGACGGTATCCTGCACGTGTCTGCGAAAGACAAAAACAGCGGTAAAGAGCAGAAGATCACCATCAAGGCATCTTCTGGCCTGAATGAAGCGGAAATCGAAAAAATGGTTCGCGATGCCGAAGCTAACGCGGAATCCGACCGTAAGTTCGAAGAGCTGGTTCAGACCCGTAACCAGGGTGACCATCTGCTGCACAGCACCCGTAAGCAGGTTGAAGAAGCGGGCGATAAACTGCCAGCGGAAGACAAAACTGCTATCGAAGCTGCACTGACCGCGCTGGAAACGTCTCTGAAAGGCGAAGATAAAGCGGATATCGAAGCGAAGATGCAGGAGTTGGCACAGGCTTCCCAGAAGCTGATGGAAATCGCTCAGCAGCAGCACGCACAGCAGCAGGCAGGCGCTGACGCTTCTGCGAACAACGCGAAAGACGACGACGTTGTCGACGCTGAGTTCGAAGAAGTTAAAGACAAAAAATAATCGCCCTGATGCAGGGTAATTAATCGGCACGGGCGTAGGAGAACTCTCCACGCCCGTGCTCGCATGTTAAGGGGCTTAAAAAAACCAATGGCAAAGCAAGACTATTACGAGATTTTAGGCGTTCCGAAAACTGCGGAAGAGCGTGAAATCAAAAAGGCGTATAAGCGCCTGGCCATGAAATTCCACCCGGACCGTAACCAGGGTGACAAAGAGGCTGAAGCAAAATTTAAAGAGATCAAAGAAGCCTACGAAGTCCTGACCGATGCACAAAAACGTGCGGCCTATGACCAGTATGGCCACGCGGCCTTTGAACAGGGCGGCATGGGCGGCGGTGGATTCGGTGGCGGCGGCTTTGGCGGCGGTGCGGATTTCAGCGACATCTTTGGCGACGTGTTCGGCGATATCTTCGGCGGCGGTCGTGGTCGTCAGCGCGCAGCGCGCGGCGCAGACCTGCGCTACAACATGGATCTCACTCTTGAAGAGGCCGTTCGTGGCGTCACGAAAGAGATCCGTATCCCGACGCTGGAAGAGTGTGACGTTTGCCACGGCAGCGGCGCGAAAGCGGGTACCCAGCCACAGACCTGTCCAACCTGTCATGGCTCCGGCCAGGTACAGATGCGCCAGGGCTTCTTCGCGGTACAGCAGGCCTGTCCGCACTGTCACGGTCGCGGTACGCTGATTAAAGATCCGTGCACCAAGTGTCACGGCCACGGTCGCGTTGAGAAAACCAAAACCCTGTCCGTTAAGATCCCGGCTGGCGTTGATACGGGCGACCGCATCCGTCTGGCGGGTGAGGGCGAAGCAGGCGAGCACGGCGCGCCGGCAGGCGATCTGTACGTTCAGGTTCAGGTGAAGCAGCACGCCATCTTCGAGCGTGAAGGCAATAACCTGTATTGTGAAGTGCCGATCAACTTCGCGATGGCGGCTCTCGGCGGTGAAATCGAAGTGCCGACGCTGGACGGTCGCGTCAATCTGAAAATCCCTGGTGAAACCCAGACCGGCAAGCTGTTCCGCATGCGCGGCAAAGGCGTGAAATCCGTTCGCGGTGGTGCGCAGGGCGACCTGCTGTGCCGCGTCGTCGTGGAAACGCCGGTTGGCCTGAACGACAAGCAGAAACAGCTGTTGAAAGAGCTTCAGGAGAGCTTTGGCGGCCCAACGGGTGAGAAAAACAGCCCGCGCTCCAAAAGCTTCTTTGATGGCGTCAAAAAATTCTTCGATGATTTGACCCGCTAATTCGTTAGCTGTGTCTAACTTCAAAAAGCCCGGAAGCGATTCCGGGCTTTTTTTTGCAGTTATAGATCGGTAAAACTGAGTCTATACCCAATATTAATCTGTTTTTGCCGAGCTATTTGGCTTGGTATTATGGTTTTATCGAGGTATCGTTGTAAAAGAGAGAACATAAATGAAATTACTACACCGTTTCTTTAGCAGTGAGGCGTCCGGTGGTGTGATCCTGATTATTGCCGCGGCCGCCGCGATGGTGCTGGCTAACCTGGGCATGACCCGCGATCTCTATCACGCATTTCTGGAAACGCCCGTCGAGCTGAAGGTCGGGGCGCTGGAAATTAACAAGAACATGCTGCTGTGGATCAACGATGCGCTAATGGCGGTGTTCTTCCTGCTCGTTGGTCTTGAGGTTAAGCGCGAGCTGGTGCTAGGTTCGCTAGCCAGCCGCCAGCGTGCGGCGTTCCCGGTTATTGCCGCGCTCGGTGGGATGGTCGTTCCAGCGCTGCTCTTTCTCGCATTTACCTGGCAGGATCCTGTCGCGCGTGACGGCTGGGCTATCCCGGCCGCAACGGATATCGCCTTTGCGCTCGGTGTCTTAGCTCTGCTCGGCAGCCGCGTGCCGGTTGCGCTGAAAATCTTCCTGATGGCGCTGGCGATCATTGATGACCTGGGCGCCATTGTGATTATCGCGCTGTTCTACACCAGCGATCTGTCGATCCTGTCCCTGAGCGTGGCCGCCGGGGCGATTGCAGTGTTGGCGGTGCTGAACATCTTCAACGTTCGCCGCATCGGTATCTATATCCTGGTGGGGATGGTGCTGTGGACGGCGGTGCTGAAATCCGGCGTGCACGCCACGCTGGCCGGCGTGATTGTGGGCTTCTTCGTGCCGCTTAAGCCGCAGGAAGGTAAGTCACCCGCTAAACAGCTGGAACACGTGCTGCACCCGTGGGTCGCCTTTATGATCCTGCCGCTGTTTGCGTTTGCCAACGCTGGCGTTTCCCTGCAGGGGGTCACGCTGGACGGGCTGACGTCTGTCCTGCCACTGGGCATTATTGCCGGGCTGTTTATCGGTAAGCCGCTGGGGATCAGCCTCTTCTGCTGGCTGGCGTTGAAGATGAAGCTGGCATCGTTGCCGAACGGTACAACCTTTAGTCAGATCATGGCCGTCGGCATACTGTGCGGTATTGGATTCACCATGTCGATCTTTATCTCGACGCTGGCGTTTGGTGCAAACGCGCCAGAGCTCATCGTCTGGGCGAAGCTCGGCATTCTCATCGGGTCATTACTGGCGGCAGTGATTGGGTATACTTTGTTGAAGGTGAAGTTGTCCGGACAGGCCGTCCAGGCATAACGGAACACCGGGAGAAGGTCACTCTTCTCCCGATACACACTCAGGGAGCGAAGACGCGATGCCTCATTTGAATTACAACCATCTTTACTACTTCTGGCACGTTTACAAACAGGGCTCGGTCGTGGGGGCGGCAGAGGCGCTTTACCTGACGCCGCAAACCATCACCGGGCAAATCAAAGCCCTTGAAGAACGGCTGCAGGGTAAGCTCTTCAAGCGCAAGGGCCGTGGGATTGAGCCCAGCGAACTGGGTGAACTGGTTTTCCGCTATGCGGACAAAATGTTTACCCTGAGCCAGGAGATGCTGGATATCGTCAACTACCGCAAAGAGTCGAACCTGCTCTTTGACGTGGGGGTGGCGGATGCACTGTCCAAACGGCTGGTAAGCGGCGTGCTGGATGCCGCTGTGGTAGAGGATGAACAAATCCATCTGCGCTGCTTTGAATCCACCCACGAGATGCTGCTGGAGCAGCTGAGCCAGCACAAGCTGGACATGATTATCTCGGATTGCCCCATCGACTCCACGCAGCAGGAGGGGCTGTTCTCGGTGAAAATTGGCGAATGCGGCGTGAGCTTCTGGTGCATCAATCCACCGCCGGAGAAACCTTTCCCGGCCTGTCTGGAAGAGCGTCGCCTGCTGGTGCCGGGAAGGCGTTCCATGCTCGGACGCAAGCTGCTGAACTGGTTTAATTCGCAGGGGCTGAACGTGGAGATCCTCGGCGAGTTCGACGATGCGGCGCTGATGAAGGCCTTTGGCGAAGCGCATAATGCGATCTTCGTGGCGCCAACGCTCTACGCGCACGATCTCTATTCAGACGATAAGATTACGGAGATTGGCAGAGTAGATAACGTGATGGAGGAGTACCACGCCATATTCGCCGAAAGGATGATTCAACACCCGGCGGTGCAGCGAATCTGCAACCGTGACTACTCGGCGCTATTTACGCCACCGGCATTCTGAAGACATAAAAAAACCCGCGTTAAGCGGGTTCTTTAAACAAGCAACAACAAGTAGCGATTAAGCCAGTTTGTTGATCTGCGCGGTCAGGTTTGCTTTATGACGCGCTGCTTTGTTTTTGTGGATCAGACCTTTAGCAGCCTGACGATCCACGATTGGTTGCATTTCGTTAAATGCGTTCTGCGCTGCAGCTTTGTCGCCAGCTTCGATTGCTGCGTATACTTTCTTGATGAAAGTACGCATCATAGAGCGACGGCTTGCGTTGTGCTTACGAGCCTTTTCAGACTGAACGGCACGTTTCTTAGCTGATTTGATATTAGCCAAGTCCAACTCCCAAATATGTTCTATGTGGACAATTCAAAGGCCGAGGAATATGCCCTCTTTGCCTTCTTTTGTCAATGGATTTGTGCAAATAAGCGCCGTTAATTAGCGACGCTACGTTACGTAGTGATGGCGCAGGATTCTACCAGCTTGTCTTTCGTGAATACAGCCTTTCGGCGTAAAAATCGCAGTTCACGGGCAGATTTTTTCGCTGTGAAAGGTCAGCCTGATGAAATCATTACGGCTTTCTGTTTTGCGCGAACAATCGCCGGTTAACCTTAACCGCTGTACAAGGTATACTTTGGCGATTTTCACTGTTTTGAGCCAGACATGAAGCTGATACGCGGCATACATAATCTCAGCAGAGCGCCACACGGGTGCGTGCTGACCATTGGTAATTTCGACGGCGTGCATCGTGGTCATCAGGCGCTGTTGCAGGGATTGCGTAAAGAAGGGGAGGCCCGTGGCCTGCCCGTTGTGGTGATGATTTTCGAGCCACAGCCGCTGGAGCTGTTCGCGGGCGATAAATCTCCCGCTCGCCTCACTCGCCTGCGCGAAAAGTTGCGCTACCTGGCGGAGTCCGGCGTGGACTACGTATTGTGTGTGCGTTTCGATCGCCGCTTTGCCGCACTGACAGCACAAAATTTTGTCAGTGACCTGCTGGTTAAGCGTCTTGGCGTTCAGTTTCTCGCCGTGGGGGATGATTTCCGCTTTGGCGCTGGTCGTCAGGGCGATTTCTTGCTATTACAGAAGGCTGGTCTGGAGTACGGTTTTGACGTCACCAGCGCGATGACCTTCTGTGAAGGCGGCGTGCGCGTCAGCAGCACGGCGGTGCGGCAGGCGCTGGCTAATGATGAACTGGAGACGGCAGAAAATTTGCTGGGCCATCCGTTCACCATCTCTGGCCGCGTGGTTCATGGCGATGCGCTGGGCCGCACGATTGGTTTCCCGACGGCGAATATACCGCTGCGTCGTCAGGTTTCCCCGGTTAAAGGGGTCTATGCGGTGGAAGTGGCAGGACTGGGCGATAAGTCGTTTTACGGCGTTGCCAACATTGGCACGCGTCCTACCGTTGCCGGTGTGCGTCAACAGCTAGAAGTGCACCTGCTGGACGTTGTAATGGACCTTTATGGTCGCCATATAGATGTAATACTGCGTAAAAAAATACGCAACGAGCAGCGATTTGCTTCGCTGGATGAACTTAAGGCGCAAATCGCGCGAGATGAATTAACGGCCCGCGAGTTTTTTGGGCTTTAGAACCGGCTTAACTGCCTACGTGATAAATACGGAACCGAGAATCTGATGAGTGACTATAAATCAACCCTGAATTTGCCGGAAACAGGGTTCCCGATGCGCGGCGATCTCGCCAAGCGTGAACCGGGAATGCTGGCGCGTTGGACCGATGATGACCTGTACGGCATCATTCGTGCAGCCAAAAAAGGCAAAAAAACCTTCATTCTGCATGATGGCCCTCCATATGCGAATGGCAGCATTCATATTGGTCACTCTGTAAACAAGATTCTGAAAGATATTATCGTGAAGTCCAAAGGACTCGCGGGATTTGACTCGCCTTATGTTCCGGGCTGGGACTGCCACGGTCTGCCGATCGAGCTGAAAGTGGAGCAAGAGTTTGGCAAGCCAGGTGAGAAGTTCACCGCTGCAGAGTTCCGCGCGAAGTGCCGCGAATACGCGGCCACTCAGGTTGAAGGCCAGCGCGCTGACTTTATCCGTCTGGGCGTGCTGGGCGACTGGTCGCACCCGTACCTGACCATGGACTTCAAAACCGAAGCCAACATCATCCGTGCGCTGGGCAAAATCATCGGTAACGGCCACCTGCATAAAGGCGCAAAGCCTGTGCACTGGTGCGTGGACTGCCGTTCTGCGCTGGCAGAAGCGGAAGTGGAATATTACGACAAAACTTCACCTTCAATCGACGTGGCCTTCGAAGCGGTCGATCAGGATGCCATTAAAGGTAAATTCGGTCTGCCTGGCGTTAGCGGCCCAATCTCTCTGGTGATCTGGACCACAACCCCGTGGACGCTGCCAGCCAACCGTGCAATCTCTCTCTCCGGCGAGTTCGAATATGCGCTGGTGCAGATTGATGGCCGCGCGGTTATCCTGGCGAAAGATCTGGTTGAAAGCGTGCTGAAACGCGCGAATATCACCGACTACACCGTGCTGGGCACCGTAAAAGGCGACGCGCTGGAGCTGATGCGCTTCAAACACCCGTTCCTGGACTTCGACGTTCCGGCAATCCTGGGCGACCACGTCACGCTGGACGCGGGTACCGGTGCGGTACATACCGCCGGTGGCCACGGTCCTGACGACTACAATATCAGCCTGAAATACGGCCTGGAAATTGCCAACCCGGTAGGCCCGGACGGGTCTTACCTGCCTGGCACCTATCCGGCGCTGGATGGAATCAACGTCTTCAAAGCCAACGACATCATCGTTGACATGCTGCGCACCAGCGGCGCGCTGCTTCACGTTGAGAAAATGCAGCACAGCTATCCGTGCTGCTGGCGCCACAAGACGCCGATCATCTTCCGTGCGACCCCGCAGTGGTTCGTCAGCATGGATCAGAAAGGCCTGCGCGAGCAGTCTCTGAAAGAGATCAAAGGCGTGCAGTGGATCCCGGACTGGGGCCAGGCGCGTATCGAATCCATGGTGGCTAACCGTCCTGACTGGTGTATCTCTCGTCAGCGTACCTGGGGCGTGCCGATGTCGCTGTTCGTGCATAAAGAGACGCATGAGCTGCACCCGAACACCCTGGAACTGATGGAAGAAGTGGCGAAGCGCGTCGAAGTTGACGGCATTCAGGCGTGGTGGGATCTCGACGCCCGTGACATCCTGGGCGCGGACGCGGACAACTATGAGAAAGTGCCAGACACCCTGGACGTGTGGTTCGACTCCGGGTCGACTCACGCCTCCGTAGTTGACGTGCGTCCGGAGTTTGCCGGTCACGCTGCCGACATGTATCTGGAAGGTTCCGACCAACACCGCGGCTGGTTCATGTCATCCCTGATGATCTCCACCGCGATGAAAGGTAAAGCGCCTTACCGTCAGGTACTGACCCACGGCTTCACCGTGGATGGTCAGGGCCGTAAGATGTCTAAATCTATCGGCAACACCGTTTCGCCGCAGGACGTGATGAACAAGCTGGGCGCGGACATCCTGCGTCTGTGGGTAGCTTCAACCGACTACACTGGCGAAATGGCGGTGTCTGACGAGATCCTGAAGCGTGCTGCCGACAGCTATCGTCGTATCCGTAACACCGCGCGCTTCCTGCTGGCGAACCTGAACGGGTTCGATCCAGTGAAAGATATGGTGAAACCGGAAGAGATGGTCGTGCTGGACCGCTGGGCGGTAGGCTGCGCGAAAGCGGCGCAGGAAGACATCGTTAAGGCATATGAGTCTTACGACTTCCACGAAGTGGTGCAGCGCCTGATGCGCTTCTGCTCCATCGAGATGGGCTCGTTCTACCTCGACATCATCAAAGATCGCCAGTACACCGCGAAAGCGGACAGCGTGGCGCGCCGTAGCTGCCAGTCCGCGCTGTTCCACATCGCAGAAGCGCTGGTGCGCTGGATGGCGCCGATCATGTCCTTCACCGCGGATGAAATCTGGGGCTATCTGCCGGGCGACCGTGAGAAGTATGTCTTCACCGGCGAGTGGTATGAAGGTCTGTTCGATCTCTCCAGCACCGAAGCAATGAACGATGCCTTCTGGGACGAGCTGCTGAAAGTGCGTGGCGAAGTGAACAAAGTGATCGAGCAGGCGCGTGCGGATAAGAAAGTCGGTGGCTCTCTGGAAGCGGCAGTGACCCTGTACGCCGAACCGGAGCTGGCGGCGAAGCTGACCGCGCTGGGCGATGAATTGCGATTTGTCCTGTTGACCTCCGGTGCAAAAGTTGCGGATTATGCCGAGGCTTCTGCAGATGCTCAGCAGAGCGAGTTGCTCAAAGGCCTGAAAGTCGCACTGAGCAAAGCCGAAGGTGAGAAGTGCCCGCGCTGCTGGCATTACACTACCGATATCGGCCAGGTGGCGGAACACGCAGACATCTGCGGACGCTGTGTAAGCAACGTCGCCGGTGACGGCGAAAAACGTAAGTTTGCCTGATGAGTAAAACTCTCTGTTCAACAGGACTGCGCTGGCTGTGGCTGGTTGTGGTGGTGCTGATTATCGATCTGGGCAGCAAATTCCTGATCCTCCAGAATTTCGCTCTGGGGGAGACGGTTTCGCTGTTCCCGTCGCTTAACCTGCACTATGCGCGCAACTACGGCGCGGCGTTTAGCTTCCTTGCCGACAGCGGTGGCTGGCAGCGCTGGTTCTTCGCGGGTATCGCTCTCGGTATCTGCGTGGTACTGGCTGTGCTGATGTACCGCTCGAAAGCCACGCAAAAGCTGAATAACATCGCCTACGCGCTGATCATTGGCGGCGCGCTGGGCAACCTGTTTGACCGCCTGTGGCACGGCTTTGTGGTCGATATGATCGACTTCTACGTCGGCGACTGGCACTTCGCGACCTTTAACCTGGCCGACACCGCCATCTGCATCGGTGCGGCGTTAATCGTGCTGGAAGGCTTCTTGCCTAAACCCGCAGCGAAAGAGCAGGCGTAATTGTCAATGCCGGGTGATGCGCTGCGCCACCCGGCACAACATTAAAGAGCAATGTGTATGTCTAAATCCGTACAGAGCAACAGCGCGGTTCTCGTTCACTTCACGCTGAAGCTGGATGACGGCTCCACGGCTGAATCCACCCGCAATAACGGCAAACCTGCCCTGTTTCGTCTCGGCGATACCTCCCTGTCTGAAGGTCTTGAGCAGCAGCTCCTGGGCCTGAAAGAGGGTGAGAAAAAAGCGTTCTCGCTGGAGCCGGATGCCGCGTTTGGCGTGCCAAGCCCGGACCTGATTCAGTATTTCTCGCGCCGCGAGTTTATGGACGCGGGCGAACCGGAAATCGGGGCGATTATGCTCTTTACCGCTATGGACGGCAGCGAAATGCCTGGCGTGATCCGCGAGATTAACGGCGACTCTATCACCGTTGACTTCAACCATCCGCTTGCCGGGCGTACCGTTCATTTTGATGTTGAAGTGCTGGAGATCGATCCGGCACTGGAGGCCTGAAATGCAGATCCTGTTGGCTAACCCGCGCGGCTTCTGCGCCGGTGTAGACCGCGCTATCAGCATTGTTGAAAACGCGCTGGAGATTTACGGCGCGCCGATCTACGTGCGTCATGAAGTGGTGCATAACCGCTACGTGGTCGACAGCCTGCGCGAGCGCGGTGCTATTTTCATCGAGCAGATCAGCGAAGTGCCGGACGGCGCGATCCTGATCTTCTCCGCGCACGGCGTCTCTCAGGCGGTCCGTAACGAAGCGAAAAGCCGCGATCTGACCGTATTCGATGCCACCTGTCCATTAGTGACAAAAGTGCATATGGAAGTGGCGCGCGCCAGCCGTCGCGGTGAAGAGTCGATTCTGATTGGCCACGCCGGTCACCCGGAAGTTGAAGGCACCATGGGCCAGTACAGCAACCCGGAAGGGGGAATGTACCTGGTGGAGTCGCCGGAAGATGTCCTGACGCTGAACGTGAAAAACGAAGCGCGTCTGTCGTTTATGACCCAGACCACGCTCTCCGTAGACGACACCTCAGACGTGATTGACGCCCTGCGCCAGCGCTTCCCGAAAATCGTCGGGCCGCGTAAGGATGATATCTGCTACGCCACCACTAACCGTCAGGAAGCGGTGCGCGCGCTGGCTGAACAGGCGGACGTGGTGCTGGTTGTCGGCTCTAAAAACTCCTCTAACTCCAACCGTCTGGCCGAACTGGCGCAGCGTATGGGGAAAGCGGCGTTTTTAATCGACGACGCGACGGACATCCAGGAAGCGTGGGTGAAAAATGCGGCCTGCGTTGGCGTTACCGCAGGCGCTTCCGCGCCGGATATCCTGGTGCAGAACGTGATTGCTCGTCTGCAGGAGCTGGGCGGGGGCGAAGCGGTTCCGCTGGAAGGACGCGAAGAGAATATCGTCTTCGAAGTGCCGAAAGAGCTGCGTATCGACGCCCGCGAAGTGGAATAATTTCTTTTCTGATGAAAGGCCAGCACCTCCTGTGCTGGCCTTTTTTTTGCCCCGGACTTTATCGTGACAACAAAATCATGTCTTTTACTGATATCTGAGTCGGTTTCACGTTAAATTCTAATTATTGGTGTTTTCAGTTGGCAGCCTTTACGAAGGCTGGTTAATCTGAAAACGATTTACATCATTTTAACGTAAGAGAATAACTATGCATGATGCACAGATCCGTGTCGCCATTGCGGGCGCGGGTGGACGTATGGGTCGCCAGCTGATTCAGGCGGCAATACAAATGGATGGCGTGGCACTCGGCGCGGCGCTGGAGCGTGAAGGTTCATCCCTGTTGGGATCCGATGCGGGTGAACTGGCCGGCGCGGGCAAGACAGGTGTTACCGTTCAGAGCAGCCTTGATGCGGTGAAAGATGACTTTGACGTGTTCATCGACTTTACCCGTCCCGAAGGCACCCTGACTCACCTGGCGTTTTGCCGCCAGCACGGTAAAGGGATGGTGATTGGCACCACCGGCTTCGATGATGCGGGTAAACAGGCCATTCAGGATGCAGCCAGCGACATTGCGATTGTCTTTGCCGCGAACTTTAGCGTAGGCGTTAACGTCATGCTGAAGCTGCTGGAAAAAGCGGCGAAGGTGATGGGTGACTACACCGACATAGAGATTATTGAAGCGCACCACCGCCATAAAGTTGATGCTCCATCAGGCACGGCGCTGGCGATGGGCGAAGCGATTGCTTATGCAATGGATAAAGATTTAAAAGACATCGCAGTCTATTCACGTGAAGGGCATACCGGAGAACGCGTGCCGGGCACCATTGGTTTCGCAACCGTCCGGGCGGGCGATATCGTCGGCGAACACACGGCGATGTTCGCCGATATTGGCGAACGTGTTGAGATTACACACAAAGCGTCAAGCCGCATGACGTTCGCCAATGGCGCAGTACGCTCCGCGTTGTGGCTGAAATCGAAAGAAAAGGGTCTTTTTGATATGCGAGATGTGCTGGATCTCAACAATTTGTAAGCTTTATTACCCATCGTGATGTGGTTATTGCAGTCGTAATATATTGATTGCATAGGGCAATAATTTATTGCCCTCTTATTTTATTTGTTTTATATGAATTTTGATTGTTAATCGTCATAAATCTGAGTTTTATGCCATTATTATGTGAATTGAATGTAAATTTTGACCATTTGGTCCACTTTTTGTCGCTCTCGGCTCTTAATTTCCATAAAACCTACCGCGCAAGCGTTTTCCAGGATGATTTACCTGATCTTTTTGCCCGTTAAATCCTATTCAAGCTGCCAGTCCTGCAAAAGAATAAACAAAATATCCGTTTTAAGTTGACTTTTACCCACCAAATCTCCAGAATGCCGCCGTTTGCCAAAAATCCGCTGGCAACACATTTGCATTGATCTATGACATAGTCATGAATTAATATGCAAATAAAGTGAGTGAATATTCTCTGGAGGGTGTTTTGATTAAGTCAGCGCTATTGGTTCTGGAAGACGGAACCCAGTTTATCGGTCGGGCCATAGGGGCAACGGGTTCGGCGGTTGGGGAAGTCGTTTTCAATACTTCAATGACCGGTTATCAAGAAATCCTCACTGATCCTTCCTATTCTCGCCAAATCGTTACTCTTACTTATCCTCATATCGGCAATGTCGGCACCAATGCGGCTGACGAAGAATCCTCTCAGGTACATGCGCAAGGCCTGGTCATTCGCGACCTGCCGCTGATTGCCAGCAACTTCCGCAACACTGAAGACCTCTCTTCTTACCTGAAGCGCCATAACATCGTGGCGATTGCCGATATCGATACCCGTAAGCTGACGCGTCTGCTGCGCGAGAAGGGGGCACAAAACGGCTGCATCATCGCAGGGGATAACCTCGATGCGACGCTGGCGCTGGAAAAAGCGAAAGCCTTCCCGGGCCTGAACGGTATGGACCTCGCGAAAGAAGTGACTACCGCCGAAGCCTACAGCTGGACGCAGGGGAGCTGGACGCTGGAAGGCGACCTGCCGGAAGCGAAAAAAGAGAACGAACTGCCGTTCCACGTGGTGGCCTATGATTTTGGTGCCAAGCGCAACATCCTGCGCATGCTGGTTGACCGCGGCTGCCGCCTGACGGTGGTACCGGCGAAAACCTCCGCTGAAGAGGTGCTTAAGATGAACCCGGACGGCATCTTCCTCTCTAACGGCCCAGGCGACCCGGCACCGTGCGATTACGCTATCGACGCCATCAAGTCCTTCCTGGAAACCGACATCCCGGTATTCGGCATCTGCCTCGGCCATCAGCTGCTGGCGCTGGCGAGCGGTGCGAACACCGTCAAGATGAAGTTCGGCCACCACGGTGGTAACCACCCGGTGAAAGACATTGATAACAATACGGTGATGATTACCGCGCAGAACCACGGTTTCGCCGTCGATGAAGCCTCTATGCCGGCTAACCTGCGCGTGACGCACAAATCACTGTTCGATGGCACCCTACAGGGTATCCACCGAACCGATAAGCCAGCGTTCAGCTTCCAGGGCCACCCGGAAGCCAGCCCGGGCCCGCACGACGCCGCGCCGCTGTTCGATCACTTCATCGAACTTATCGAGCAATACCGTAAGACCGCTAAATAATCAGGAGCCGAGAAGACCATGCCAAAACGTACAGACATAAAAAGCATCCTGATCCTTGGCGCTGGCCCGATCGTGATCGGCCAGGCCTGTGAATTTGACTATTCCGGTGCGCAGGCGTGTAAAGCCCTGCGCGAAGAGGGTTACCGCGTCATCCTGGTCAACTCTAACCCGGCCACCATCATGACCGACCCGGAAATGGCAGACGCGACCTACATCGAGCCAATTCACTGGGAAGTGGTACGCAAAATCATTGAAAAAGAGCGTCCGGACGCGGTGCTGCCAACCATGGGCGGCCAGACGGCGCTGAACTGCGCGCTGGAGCTGGAGCGTCAGGGCGTGCTGGCTGAATTTGGCGTCACCATGATTGGTGCGACCGCCGACGCGATTGATAAAGCAGAAGACCGTCGCCGCTTCGACGTGGCGATGAAAAAAATCGGCCTCGACACCGCGCGTTCCGGTATCGCACACAATATGGAAGAAGCGCTGGCCGTTGCGGCTGAAGTGGGTTATCCGTGCATCATCCGTCCTTCCTTCACCATGGGCGGAACCGGCGGCGGTATCGCCTACAACCGCGAAGAGTTTGAAGAGATTTGCGAGCGCGGCCTGGATCTCTCCCCAACCAAAGAGCTGCTGATTGATGAATCGCTGATTGGCTGGAAAGAGTACGAGATGGAAGTGGTGCGTGATAAAAACGACAACTGCATCATCGTCTGCTCCATCGAAAACTTCGATGCGATGGGTATCCACACCGGCGACTCCATCACCGTTGCGCCAGCCCAGACGCTGACCGACAAAGAGTATCAAATCATGCGTAACGCCTCGATGGCGGTACTGCGTGAAATCGGCGTGGAAACCGGCGGCTCTAACGTGCAGTTCTCCGTTAACCCGAAAACCGGCCGTCTGATTGTTATCGAAATGAACCCGCGCGTGTCCCGCTCCTCCGCGCTGGCCTCCAAAGCCACCGGCTTCCCGATTGCGAAAGTGGCGGCGAAGCTGGCAGTGGGTTACACCCTCGACGAGCTGATGAACGACATCACCGGTGGCCGCACGCCTGCGTCCTTCGAGCCGTCCATCGACTACGTTGTGACTAAAATTCCTCGCTTTAACTTCGAGAAATTCGCGGGCGCGAACGACCGTCTGACGACCCAGATGAAATCTGTGGGTGAAGTGATGGCGATTGGCCGCACGCAGCAGGAATCCCTGCAAAAAGCGCTGCGCGGTCTGGAAGTGGGCGCCACCGGCTTTGACCCGAAAGTGAGCCTGGACGACCCTGAAGCGCTGACAAAAATCCGCCGCGAGCTGAAAGACGCGGGCGCAGAGCGTATCTGGTACATCGCCGATGCCTTCCGCGCGGGCCTGTCCGTCGACGGCGTATTTAACCTGACCAACATCGACCGCTGGTTCCTGGTGCAGATTGAAGAGCTGGTGCGTCTGGAAGAGAAAGTGGCGGAGCTGGGCATCAACGGCCTGGACGCAGACTTCCTGCGCATGCTGAAGCGTAAAGGCTTCGCCGATGCGCGTCTGGCTAAGCTGGCGGGCGTGCGCGAAGCGGAAATCCGCAAGCTGCGCGACCAGTATGACCTGCACCCGGTTTACAAGCGCGTGGACACCTGCGCGGCCGAGTTCTCGACCGATACCGCGTACATGTACTCCACCTATGAAGACGAGTGCGAAGCGAACCCGTCCGTCGACCGCGACAAGATTATGGTGCTGGGCGGCGGTCCAAACCGTATCGGCCAGGGCATCGAGTTCGACTACTGCTGCGTACACGCCTCGCTGGCGCTGCGCGAAGACGGGTACGAGACCATCATGGTCAACTGTAACCCGGAAACCGTTTCTACCGACTACGACACCTCTGACCGTCTCTACTTCGAGCCGGTTACCCTGGAAGACGTGCTGGAAATCGTGCGCATCGAGAAGCCAAAAGGCGTTATCGTGCAGTACGGCGGTCAGACCCCGCTGAAGCTGGCGCGCGCGCTGGAAGCCGCAGGCGTGCCGGTTATCGGCACCAGCCCGGACGCGATTGACCGCGCGGAAGACCGTGAGCGTTTCCAGCAGGCGGTTGACCGTCTCAAGCTGAAGCAGCCGGCGAACGCCACCGTGACCGCCATTGAAATGGCCGTTGAGAAGGCGAAGGAGATTGGTTACCCGCTGGTGGTGCGCCCTTCCTACGTTCTGGGCGGCCGCGCGATGGAAATCGTCTACGACGAAGCCGACCTGCGTCGCTACTTCCAGACGGCGGTGAGCGTTTCCAACGATGCGCCAGTACTGCTTGACCGCTTCCTCGACGACGCGGTTGAGGTGGACGTTGACGCCATCTGCGACGGCGAAATGGTGCTGATTGGCGGCATCATGGAGCACATCGAGCAGGCTGGCGTGCACTCCGGCGACTCCGCCTGTTCTCTGCCGGCCTACACGCTGAGCCAGGAAATTCAGGACGTGATGCGCCAGCAGGTGCAGAAGCTGGCCTTTGAGCTGCAGGTTCGTGGCCTGATGAACGTTCAGTTCGCGGTGAAAGACAACGAAGTTTATCTGATTGAAGTCAACCCGCGTGCGGCGCGTACCGTACCGTTCGTCTCTAAAGCGACCGGTATTCCGCTGGCGAAAGTGGCGGCGCGCGTAATGGCTGGCCAGACGCTGGCGCAGCAGGGCGTAACCAAAGAGATCATCCCGCCGTATTACTCGGTGAAAGAGGTGGTGCTGCCGTTCAACAAATTCCCGGGCGTTGACCCGCTGTTAGGGCCAGAGATGCGCTCAACCGGGGAAGTAATGGGCGTGGGCCGCACCTTCGCAGAAGCGTTTGCCAAGGCGCAGCTGGGCAGCAGCTCTACCATGAGAAAATCGGGCCGTGCGCTGCTCTCCGTTCGCGAAGGCGATAAAGAGCGCGTGGTTGACCTGGCCGCCAAGCTGCTGAAACAGGGCTTCGAGCTGGACGCAACCCACGGTACGGCGATTGTGCTGGGTGAAGCCGGTATTAACCCGCGTCTGGTGAACAAAGTGCATGAAGGTCGTCCGCACATTCAGGATCGTATCAAGAATGGCGAATATACCTACATCATCAACACCACCGCAGGACGCCAGGCGATTGAAGACTCCAAGCTGATTCGCCGCAGCGCGCTGCAATACAAAGTGCACTACGACACCACCCTGAACGGCGGTTTCGCAACAGCGATGGCGCTGAATGCGGATGCCACCGAAAAGGTGATTTCGGTGCAGGAAATGCACGCGCAGATTAGCAAGTAACCCCCATTGCCCGGTACCGTTCGGTTACCGGGCAATTTTCCCATCTTAAGAACCTTCTGGTTTTTCATCCGCTTTCAGTCAGTTAGCCTAAAATAGTTAGGTCGATAACGAAAATTCAACTGAGAGCAGGGGAAAACACCATGCAAAATAAATTACTGATCGCTTCCGTTCTGGCTGCCACCGCAATGTTTACCGTCGCGGGCTGTTCGTCCAATCAGGCCGTAAAAACCACCGATGGTAAAACCATCGTGACTGACGGGAAACCGCAGGTGGATGACGATACCGGCCTGGTGTCGTACAAAAACGCCGAAACCGGTCAAACTGAACAGATTAATCGCGACCAGGTGAAATCGATGGGCGAGCTGGATAACTAATTCTGAATTCTGACGTAAGCCCGTCAATAATATTCACTATTAGCCTGTTGAATTACTGACTACACTCTTTTGTTAAAAGAAGGCAGTAACAACAGGCTAATCAATGATTCTTATAATTTATGCCCATCCCTATCCGCAGCACTCGCATGCGAATAAGCGGATGCTTGAGCAGGTAAGGACGCTGGATAACGTAGAGATACGTTCCCTCTATCAACTCTATCCCGATTTTAATATCGATATCGCCGCCGAACAGGAGGCGCTCACCCGTGCCGATCTGATTATCTGGCAACATCCTATGCAGTGGTACAGTACGCCCCCGCTCCTGAAACTGTGGATCGATAAGGTCTTCTCTCACGGCTGGGCGTATGGCCACAACGGCCATGCGCTAAAAGGCAAAAGTCTGATGTGGGCGGTTACCACCGGCGGTGGGGAAAGCCACTTTGATATCGGTTCCTTCCCGGGGTTTGACGTCCTGGCGCAGCCGCTGCAGGCTACGGCGCTTTACTGCGGGCTGAACTGGCTCCCGCCTTTTGCGATGCATTGCACCTTTGTTTGCGACGATGAAACGCTGCAGGCGCAGGCTCGCCATTATAAACAACGCTTGCTTGAGTGGCAGGAGACGCATCATGGATAGCCATACGCTGATACAGGCGCTGATTTATCTCGGCGCGGCGGCGCTGATTGTGCCGGTGGCGGTACGTCTGGGGCTGGGGTCGGTTCTCGGCTACCTGATTGCGGGCTGCGTCATTGGGCCCTGGGGCTTTCGACTGGTAACGGATGCGGAGGCGATCCTCCATTTCGCTGAAATTGGCGTCGTGCTGATGCTGTTTGTGATTGGTCTGGAGCTGGATCCGCAGAGGTTATGGAAACTTCGCGCCTCGGTATTTGGCGGAGGCGCGCTGCAGATGGTGGCCTGCGGCCTGCTGATCGGTGGGTTCTGCATCCTGTTGGGCATGGACTGGAAAGTGGCGGAGCTTATCGGCATGACGCTTGCGCTCTCCTCGACGGCCATCGCCATGCAGGCGATGAACGAGCGAAATCTGACGGTCTCGCAGATGGGACGCAGCGCGTTCTCGGTGCTGCTGTTCCAGGATATCGCCGCTATTCCGCTGGTGGCGATGATCCCGTTGCTGGCGGCAAGCGGCTCGTCCACGACGCTGGGGGCGTTTGCGCTGTCGGCATTAAAAGTCGTGGGGGCGCTGGCGCTGGTGGTCCTGCTTGGCCGCTACGTGACCCGCCCGTTACTGCGGTTTGTTGCCCGTTCAGGCCTGCGCGAAGTGTTCAGCGCCGTGGCGCTGTTCCTGGTGTTTGGCTTTGGTTTGCTGCTGGAGGAAGCCGGGCTGTCGATGGCGATGGGGGCGTTCCTCGCAGGCGTTCTGCTGGCGAGCTCTGAATATCGTCACGCCCTGGAAAGCGATATCGAGCCGTTCAAAGGGCTGCTGCTGGGGCTGTTTTTCATCGGCGTGGGGATGTCCGTCGACTTCGGCACGCTGGTCACGCACCCGCTGCGGATCGTCATCCTGCTCGTCGGTTTCCTGGTGATTAAAATGGTGATGCTGTGGCTGATTGCGCGTCCATTGAAGGTGCCGAACAAGCAGCGCCGCTGGTTTGCCGTACTGCTGGGTCAGGGGAGCGAATTTGCATTCGTGGTCTTTGGTGCCGCGCAGATGGCAAACGTGCTCGATCCCGAGTGGGCGAAAGCGCTGACGCTGGCGGTCGCGCTGTCGATGGCGGCAACGCCTGTTCTACTGGTGGTGCTGACGCGTCTGGAAAAATCAGGCAGCGAGCAGGAGCGCGAAGCCGACGAGATCGATGAGGAGCAGCCGCGCGTCATCATCGCCGGATTTGGTCGCTACGGGCAGATCGTCGGGCGTTTACTGCTGTCAAGCGGGGTGAAAATGGTGATTCTCGATCACGATCCTGACCATGTCGATACCCTGCGTAAATTTGATATGAAGGTGTTTTACGGCGATGCGACTCGCGTCGATCTGCTGGAATCCGCCGGGGCGGCAAAAGCCGAGGTATTGATTAACGCCATTGACGATCCTGAGACCAGCATGCAGATGGTGGAGCTGGTAAAAGAGCATTTTCCAGGGCTGACCATTATCTCCCGCGCGCGCGATGTGGATCATTACATCCGGCTGCGTCAGGCGGGCGTAGAGGCGCCGGAGCGTGAAACGTTCGAAGGCGCGCTGAAGTCTGGCCGCCTGGCGCTGGAGAATCTGGGGCTCGGCGCGTATGAAGCGCGCGAACGTGCGGATCTGTTCCGCCGCTTTAACACCGGGATGGTGGAAGAGATGGCGGCGATGGCCGGCAGTACGGCCACGGAGCGTGCGGCGGTGTTTAAACGCACCAGCGCCATGCTGACAGAAATCATTAACGAGGACCGCAATCACCTGTCGCTGATCCAACGTCATGGCTGGCAGGGCACGGAAGAGGGCAAGCATACCGGCGATCCGGCTGACGAGCCCGAGAGTAAACCTTCCGCGTGAAGTGGAGTTGCCAGCAATAATAAAAAATTTCTCTATCTTTACTCTGCCGCCAGTCGACGAAAGATTAAGCTTTCCGTATAGTGGCGGCAATTTTTTGCATCCGGGAAATTTTCAATGATCAGTCTGATTGCAGCGCTGGCGGTGGACCGCGTTATCGGTATGGAAAATGCCATGCCGTGGAACCTGCCTGCCGATCTCGCATGGTTTAAACGTACTACGTTAAACAAGCCGGTAGTGATGGGCCGCCTGACCTGGGAGTCGATTGGTCGTCCATTGCCGGGCCGTAAGAATATCGTTATCAGTAGCCAGCCGGGCACTGACGATCGCGTCGAATGGGTTAAGTCCGTTGATGAAGCGATTGCCGCCTGCGGTGACGCCGAAGAGATCATGGTGATCGGCGGCGGCCGCGTGTATGAGCAGTTCCTGCCAAAAGCGCAGAAGCTGTATCTGACCCACATTGATGCGGAAGTGGAAGGGGACACCCATTTCCCGGATTACGATCCGGACGAGTGGGAATCGGTATTCAGCGAGTTCCACGACGCGGATGCACAGAACTCCCACAGCTACTGCTTCGAGATTCTGGAACGTCGTTAAGTGATGTCCCTCTCCCGCCCGGGAGAGGGAATGATTCAGGAGGCAACGGCCTCACTTTCCCCTAAGTCCAGCTGTCGGTTGGACGGCTGAACAAAGTAAGTTTTATCTTCCCAGCGTAAGCAGGTCAACTCTCCGCCCCAGCAGCATCCGGTATCCAGACCGTAGATCCCGTCCGGCGTGCCTTTTCCTTCCAGCGCAGCCCAGTGGCCAAAGACGACGTTGTACTCGCTTGTCACGGGTCCAGGAATGGCAAACCACGGTTTGAGCGGGGCAGGCGCGCTTTCCGGCGTCTCTTTGGAATACATGTCCAGCTGCCCGTTCGGGAAGCAGAAACGCATGCGCGTAAAAGCGTTGGTAATAAAGCGCAGGCGGGCCAGACCGCTGAGATCCTCGCTCCAGTGATTCGGCATATCGCCGTACATGGCATCAAGGAAGAAGGGGTACGAGTCGCTCGCCAGCACCGCCTCAACGTCACGCGCGCAGGTTTTAGCCGTCTCAAGATCCCATTGCGGGGTGATCCCGGCATGAGCCATGACCAGCTTTTTCTCCTCATCGACCTGCAGTAAAGGCTGGCGGCGCAGCCAGTTAATCAGGTCGTCCGCGTCTGGCGCATCCAGCAGGGGAGAGAGGCGATCTTTAGGTTTGTTGCGGCTGATCCCGGCAAATACGGCCAACAGGTGAAGATCGTGATTGCCCAGCACCATGCGCACGCTGTCGCCCAGAGATTTGACGAAACGTAAAACCTCAAGCGAGCCCGGACCACGCGCGACTAAATCGCCCGTCAGCCAGAGCGTGTCCTGTCCTGGCGTAAAGTCGACCTGTTTTAACAATGCGATCAGTTCATCGTAGCAACCGTGAACGTCGCCAATCAGATATGTAGACATTAGATTAATGAATGAGTGTGGTTACGGCGAGACGGAACACAGGAATAGCAACGCGGAACACATTGCCATCGACGTCGACCATTTCGTAATGGCCTTGCATGGTACCCAGCGGCGTTTCAATTACCGCGCCGCTGGTGTACTGATACTCTTCGCCAGGGGCGATGTGGGGTTGTTCACCGACCACACCTTCACCCTGAACTTCAATTTCGCGGCCATTGCCGTTGGTGATAAGCCAGTAGCGCCCGCGCAGCTGCACGGGCATCCGCCCCAGATTGCGAATGGTCACGGTGTAAGCAAAGACAAAACGCTCTTCATCCGGCGAGGATTGCGATTCAACATAGACGCTTTGTACATGGACACATACGCGGGGCGAATCAATCATGGCTTAACTCTCCTTCGGCGGCGCATTTTCGCTGATGTAATTAGCCAGCTTGCAGTACTGCTCTACGGAAATGTTTTCCGCACGCATTGCCGGGTCGATCCCCAGCTCTGCTAACACCTCAACGGTAAACGAATTGCTCAGACTGTTACGGATCGTTTTACGGCGCTGGTTAAAGGCTTCCGTGGTGATGCGGCTCAGTACACGCAGATCTTTAACCGGATACGGTTTCGTTTTGTGCGGCACAAGGCGTACAACCGCAGAATCTACTTTCGGTGGCGGCGTGAACGCTGATGGCGGTACTTCGAGTACCGGGATCACGTTGCAGTAATATTGTGCCATCACGCTTAAACGACCATACGCTTTACTGTTCGGCCCTGCAACCAGACGGTTAACAACCTCTTTTTGCAACATGAAGTGCATGTCGGCAATGGCATCAGTATAGCTAAAGAGGTGGAACATTAGCGGCGTGGAGATGTTATACGGCAGGTTGCCGAACACGCGCAGCGGCTGGCCCATTTTTTCCGACAGTTCGCCAAAGTTCATGGTCATGGCATCCTGCTGATAGATGGTCAGCTTTGGTCCGAGGAACGGGTGCGTTTGCAGGCGTGCGGCAAGGTCGCGGTCCAGTTCGATAACGGTCAGCTCGTCGAGGCGTTCGCCTACCGGTTCGGTCAGTGCGGCAAGGCCCGGGCCGATTTCGACCATAGCCTGACCCTTCTGCGGATTAATAGCAGAGACGATGCTGTCGATCACGAATTGATCGTTGAGAAAGTTTTGCCCGAAGCGTTTACGGGCTAAGTGGCCCTGATGGACTCGATTAGTCATTGAGTATTAACAATCATTTTGATGGCGAGATTAAGCGCCGTAATAAAACTGCCGACATCCGCTTTCCCCTGGCCTGCCAGATCCAGCGCAGTGCCGTGGTCAACGGACGTTCGAATAAAGGGTAAACCGAGGGTGATATTCACCCCGCGGCCAAAGCCCTGGTATTTTAGCACGGGCAGACCCTGATCGTGGTACATCGCGAGGACGGCGTCGGCATTATCCAGGTATTTTGGCTGGAAAAGGGTGTCCGCAGGCAGCGGCCCGCTGAGATTCATCCCTTTGGCGCGCATTTCTTCAAGCACCGGAATAATGGTGTCGATCTCTTCGGTGCCCATGTGACCCCCTTCACCCGCGTGCGGATTCAGGCCGCAGACCAGCACATGCGGCTGAGGGATCCCGAATTTTGTCTGCAGATCGTGATGCAGGATCCCGATGATCTCCCGCAGCAGTTCCGGGGTGATGGCATCAGGAATGGCCTTGATCGGTAGATGGGTGGTCACGAGAGCAACGCGCATCGCTTCCGTCGCCAGCATCATCACCACTTTCGGGCTGTGCGAGCGCTCTTCGAAGAACTCCGTATGCCCGGTAAAAGGGATGCCCGCTTCGTTGATGACGCCCTTATGCACGGGGCCGGTGATCAGAGCGGCAAATTCGCCCTTCAGGCAACCGTCGCAGGCGCGGGCAAGGGTTTCCACGACGTAGTGGCCATTTTCCGTGCTGAGCTTGCCTGGAACAACGGGTGTACGAAGGGGAACAGAAAGAAGAGTGAGCGTACCGGCCTGCTGTGGTGCGGGCTGTTGGCCTTCAACGTAAGGGATGAGCGTTAAGGGCAGACCGAGCAGATTCGCCCGGTCTTGTAACAGTGTTGCATCCGCGCAGACAACCAATTCTACTGGCCAGCTGCGCTGGGCGAGCTGGACAACGAGGTCAGGCCCAATCCCGGCAGGTTCGCCGGGAGTGATAACAACACGATGCTGTTTCATTAGTTGCTCAGGACTTTCACGTAAGCACTGGCGCGCTGTTCCTGCATCCAGGTTGCCGCTTCTTCGGAGAACTTACGGTTAAACAGCATACGGTAGGCTCTGTCTTTCTGCGCCGCATCCGTTTTGTCCACGTTGCGGGTGTCCATCAGCTCGATCAGATGCCAGCCAAATGAAGAGTGAACCGGGGCACTGATCTGGCCTTTATTCAGCTTCATCAGCGCATCGCGGAAGGCAGGATCGTAAATGTCCGCAGTCGCCCAGCCCAGATCGCCGCCCTGGTTCGCAGAGCCAGGATCCTGAGAGAACTCTTTCGCTGCATTGGCAAACGACGTTTTACCGCTCTTAATATCTGCGGCAATTTGCTCCAGCTTCGCACGCGCCTGATCGTCAGTCATGATCGGTGACGGCTTCAGCAGAATGTGGCGAGCGTGAACTTCAGTCACGGAGATATTCTGGCTCTGACCGCGCAGATCGTTCACTTTCAGAATGTGGAAGCCCACCCCTGAACGGATTGGACCGACGATATCGCCTTTCTTCGCCGTGCTCAGCGCCTGAGCAAAGATAGATGGCAGCTCCTGGATACGTCCCCAGCCCATCTGACCGCCTTTCAGGGCCTGTTGGTCAGCAGAGTAGGTGATAGCCAGCTTGCCAAAGTCGCCGCCGTTACGCGCCTGGTCGACAATTGAACGTGCCTGACTTTCTGCTTCAGCAGCTTGATCGGACGTTGGGTTCTCTGGCAGTGGGATCAGAATGTGGCTCAGGTTCAGCTCTGTGCTCGCATCGTTCTGGTTGCCCACCTGTTTTGCCAGCGCATCCACTTCCTGCGGCAGGATCGTGACGCGACGACGCACTTCATTGTTACGCACTTCTGAAATCAGCATCTCTTTACGGATCTGGTTACGGTAGGTAGCGTAGCTGATGCCGTCATAGGCCAGACGGCTGCGCATCTGGTCCGGCGACATGTTGTTCTGCTTTGCAATGTTAGCGATAGCCTGATCGAGCTGCTCGTCGGTCACCTTCACGCCCATTTTCTGACCCATCTGCAGGATAATCTGATCCATGATCAGACGCTCCAGGATCTGGTGGCGCAGCGTGGCGTCATCCGGAAGTTGCTGACCCGCTTCGCCCGAATTGAGCTTCACCGATTTCATCAGACCATCAACGTCACTTTCGAGCACGACGCCGTTGTTAACGACAGCGGCGACCTTATCAACAACCTGGGGGGCCGCGAAGCTGGTATTCGCAACCATAGCGACACCAAGCAGCAGCGTTTTCCAGTTCTTCATACTTTTTCCATTTCAATTAACCGCAAAGCGGATTACGTTGTAAATCAAGCACATTACAAAGAACTACTGTACGGCAGAATGTTCGAACGCAGCATCTGATGCGTGCCCAGGCCGTAGTTGGAGCTCAGGCCGCGCAGTTCGACATTAAAGCCAATCACGTTATCGTATTTGCTCTGATTGTTTACAGTATCCCAGCCGTTAAGCTTACGCTCGTAACCGACGCGCAGCGCGTAACAGCAGGAGTTATATTGCAGACCAACCATCTGGTCCGCTGGCTTATTCGCGTTGGTGTCAAAGTAGTAAGCGCCTACGATTGACCAGCGGTCGGCGATAGGCCAGCTTGCTGCACCACCAACCTGCGAGATGCCGTCTTTATACTGTTCTGCGCCTGCATAAGAAGGCAATGTTGCCTGAATATATTCCGGACTGGCATAACGATACGTCAACTGTACCATGCGGTCTTCATCGCGACGGTACTCAATAGCGGCACTGCTTGTGGCGATATTATCGAGGCGAGTGTCATATTGCACACCACCACGCAGGCCCCAACGGTCAGTCATGCGCCAGTACGTATCTCCCGCCCATACCAGCGATCCCGTTTTGTTGTCTTTCTCCCACTGAATGTTGTCATCACCGGTACGTGACTCGGTGAAATAGTAGATTTGACCAACAGAAACGTTAAAACGTTCAACGGCGGCATCATCATAAACGCGTGTTGTGACGCCGGTCGTTAACTGGTTAGCGGAGGCGATACGGTCCAGACCGCCGTAAGTACGATCGCGGAACAGGCCGCTGTAGTCAGACTGCAGTAAAGACGAGTCGTAGTTCTGAATCTTACTCTGATCGCGATATGGCACGTACAAATACTGCATACGCGGCTCAAGCGTCTGGGTATAACCATCCGCCAGCAGGCCCATATCACGCTCGAAGATCAGCTTCCCGTCCATTTTGAACTGCGGGAGCGTTCGGTTAACCGACTCTTCCAGATGCGCATTCTTCGTGGTGTTGTAATTATCAATATTTTTTTGCTGATAGTGCGTCGCCATCAGCTTGGCTTCGGTATTCAAGCTTGCCCAGTCGTTAGACCACGGCAGATTGATCGTCGGCTCCAGGTGAACACGCGTAGCTTCCGGCATGTCCGAATCCGTGTTCACGAAATGTACCGCCTGAGCGTAAACCCGGGTGTCGAATGGACCTACATTATTCTGATACCAGTTAACGTCCAGCTGCGGCTCTGCACCATAGGTAGGCGTGGACAGGTCAGAGAATACCTGGAACTGTTTGGTTGAGACGGTTGCATCAAAGTTCTGCACCGCATAGCCTACGCTGAACTTCTGCGTGGCATAGCCATCCGTGCTCGAACCGTATTTAGACGAGAAGTCGTTAAAATAAGATGAGTCGCTAACTTTGGTATAGTCAACGCTAAAGCGCCACACCTGATCCATCACTCCGGCATGCTGCCAGTAGAATAGCCAGCGGTGTTTATCGCCTTCTGTAGGGTGCTCATCCTGGAAGACCTTATCCGACGGCAGATAATCCAGCTCCATCAGGCCAGCACCGGCCTGAGTCAGATAGCGGAACTCGTTTTCCCACATGATGTTGCCGCGCTTGTGGATATAGTGCGGCGTGATCGTGGCGTCCATGTTGGGCGCGATGTTCCAGTAATACGGCAGGTAGAACTCAAAGTAGTTCGAGGTGCTGTATTTAGCATTCGGGATCAGGAAGCCCGAGCGACGCTTGTCACCCACGGGAAGCTGGAGATAAGGGCTGTAGAATACCGGCACCGGACCCAGCTTAAAGCGTGCGTTCCAGATCTCTGCGACCTGCTCTTCACGGTCATGGATAACTTCGCTCCCGACCACGCTCCAGGTATTTGAACCCGGCAGACATGATGTAAAGGAGCCATTCTCCAGAATCGTATAGCGGTTTTCACCGCGCTGTTTCATCAGGTCCGCTTTACCGCGTCCCTGGCGACCCACCATCTGGTAATCACCTTCCCAGACGTTAGTATCTTTGGTATTCAGGTTTGACCAGGCTTTCGGACCTTTCAGGATGACCTGATTGTCGTCATAGTGCACATTACCCAGCGCATCCACCGTTCGTACCGGCTCGACCGCGCCTTCCGGCTGCTTCTGGTGCAACTGCACTTCATCAGCCTGCAGGCGGCTATTGCCCTGGTTAATATCCACATTGCCCGTAAACGTGGCATTGTCAGGATAAGTACCTTTGGAGCTATCGGCAGTAATGGTTACCGGCAAGCTATTTGTATCGCCCTCCACCAGTGGGCGATTATAACTTGGGACGCCAAGCATACACTGCGAGGCGAGATCGGCCGCCAGCCCCTGTTGACTGTACAGGGCGGAGCCAATCATTGTGGCCAGGAGGGTGGGGATACGTTTTTTCATACGTTATATTTTATTGTTCCGTCATCAGTGGCTACGGCTTACAAACGCTCAGAGACTATCTTACTCATCAGCGCAGTACCAGCGTTAATCCTGCCCGTTTGCGCGCCAGAGTGTTAGGCTCGCTATCGAATGACGAGTATGATAAAGCAAATTATAGGCGATGTCCTTCAATTGACCGTGGCTTGAACACTGTGATGATGACGTTGCGTCGGCAGGGAATATGACTATCCGGGGAGTATATGCAGTATTGGGGTAAAATAATCGGCGTTGCGTTCGCCATCATCATGGGTGCCGGGTTCTGGGGAATTGTGCTTGGGCTTATCATTGGCCATATGTTTGATAAGGCACGCAGCCGTAAAATGGCCTGGTTTGCCAATCAGCGCGAGCGCCAGTCGCTCTTTTTCTCCACCACCTTTGAGGTCATGGGGCACTTAACCAAATCCAAAGGCCGCGTGACCGAAGCGGATATTCAGATTGCCAGCGTTTTTATGGATCGCATGAACCTGCATGGTGAGTCCCGCCTGGCGGCGCAGAATGCGTTTCGCATCGGTAAATCGGATAACTATCCGCTGCGTGAAAAGATGCGCCAGTTCCGCAGCATCTGCTTCGGACGTTTTGATTTAATTCGGATGTTTCTGGAAATCCAAATCCAGGCGGCGTTTGCCGACGGCTCGCTTCACCCCAATGAACGCGATGTCCTGTACGTTATTGCGGAAGAACTGGGTATCTCCCGTATGCAGTTTGACCAGTTCCTGCGCATGATGCAGGGCGGCGCCCAGTTTGGCGGGGGCTATCACCAGCAGTCTTCCGGCGGTGCATGGCAGCAGGCGCAGCGTGGCCCGACGCTGGAAGATGCCTGCAACGTGCTTGGCGTGAAGCCCACGGACGATCAAACCACGATTAAACGTGCCTACCGTAAGCTGATGAGCGAGCATCATCCTGACAAGCTGGTGGCGAAAGGTTTACCGCCGGAAATGATGGAGATGGCGAAGCAAAAAGCGCAGGAAATCCAGAAGGCGTACGAGCTCATTAAAGAGAAGAAAGGTTTCAAATAAGAAAAAGCCCGACAATGTCGGGCTTTTTTTTCAGAAGTCCACCGGGGCTTTAAACGTCATCGCGTTACCGAAAGTAGGGTGGGTGATGGTGAGCGTCTGCGCATGGAGCTGCAGGCGTTGCGCTAACGCCAGGGCCTCTGGCGGGGCGTAGAAGCGGTCACCCAGAATCGGGTGACCCAGCGCAAGCATATGCACGCGCAGCTGGTGTGAACGTCCGGTAATCGGCTTAAGCAGGACGCGCGCGGTGTTATCCGGCGCGTACTCCAGCACTTCATATTCGGTTTGCGCGGCCTTGCCGGTTTCATAACACACCTTCTGCTTTGGCCTGTTCGGCCAGTCGCAAATCAGCGGTAAATCCACCAGCCCTTCCGCCTGCGCCGGGTGGCCCCAGACGCGGGCAACATACTGCTTCTTCGGCTCGCGCTCGCGGAACTGACGCTTCAGCTCGCGCTCCGCCGCTTTATTCAGCGCCACCACAATCACGCCGCTGGTGGCCATGTCCAGGCGATGTACGGACTCGGCCTGCGGATAATCGCGCTGAATGCGCGTCATCACGCTGTCCTTGTGCTCATCCAGACGGCCCGGCACGGACAACAGGCCGCTCGGTTTGTTGACCACCATAATGTGTTCATCCTGATACAGAATGACCAGCCAGGGATCCTGCGGCGGATTATACGGCTCCATCACCATCTTGCGCTCCGTTTACTGATGCGTCACAACGATAAGACGCAGGGCGTCGAGACGCCAGCTTGCCTGATTCAGGCTTTCCAGCACCTGCTGACGGTTGCTTTCAATTGCCGCCAGTTCGTCGTCGCGGATGTTCGGGTTGACCGCTTTTAACGCTTCCAGACGGGACAGCTCGGCAGACAGTTTCTCGTCGGCTTCATTGCGCGCGGCGTCAATCAGGTCTCGGGCCGCTTTTTCGATCTGGATTTCGCCCTGCTGGAGAATGGCGTGCACGTCCTGCTGCACCGCGTTCACCAGCTTGCTGCCGGTATGGCGGTTCACCGCGCTCAGCTGGCGGTTGAAGCTTTCGAACTCCACCTGGCCGGCCAGGTTCGTACCGTTTTTATCCAGCAGCAAACGCACCGGCGTTGGCGGCAGGAAGCGGTTGAGCTGCAGCTGTTTCGGCGCCTGCGCTTCCACAACATAGATCAGCTCCAGTAGCAGCGTGCCTACGGGCAGCGCCTTGTTTTTCAACAGGGAGATGGTGCTGCTGCCGGTATCACCGGAGAGGATCAGATCCAGCCCGTTGCGGATCAGCGGGTGTTCCCAGGTGATGAACTGAGCATCTTCGCGGGACAGCGCCACGTCACGCTCGAAGGTGATGGTACAGCCATCTTCCGGCAGGCCCGGGAAATCGGGCACCAGCATGTGGTCTGACGGGGTTAACACGATCAGGTTCTCGCCACGATCGTCCTGGTTAATCCCGACAATGTCGAACAGGTTCATGGAGAAGCCGATCAGGCTGGTGTCGTCATCTTGTTCTTCAATGCTCTCGGCAAGCGCCTGCGCTTTTTCGCCACCGTTGGAGTGGATCTCCAGCAGGCGGTCGCGCCCCTGTTCAAGCTGCGCCTTCAGCGCTTCATGTTTCTCGCGGCAGGATTTAATCAGATCGTCAAAACCGTCGGTATTTTCCGGCGCGGCCAGGTAACCGATCAGATCGCCATGCACCTGGTCATAAATGGTGCGGCCCGTCGGGCAGGTATGCTCAAACGCATTCAGACCTTCGTGGAACCAGCGCACCAGCACGGACTGAGCGGTTTTTTCCAGGTACGGCACGTGGATCTGAATATCATGCGCCTGGCCGATACGATCCAGACGGCCGATACGCTGCTCCAGCAGATCCGGGTTGAACGGCAGATCGAACATCACCAGATTGCTGGCGAACTGGAAGTTACGCCCTTCAGAACCGATTTCGGAGCACAGCATCACCTGCGCGCCGCTGTCCTCTTCACTGAACCACGCCGCCGCGCGGTCGCGCTCGACGATGGACATGCCTTCGTGGAACACGGCGGCACGAATGCCTTCGCGCTCGCGCAGAACCTGTTCCAGCTGCAGCGCGGTGGCGGCTTTGGCGCAGATCACCAGCACTTTCTGGGAGCGGTGCGCGGTCAGGTAGCCCATCAGCCACTCCACGCGCGGGTCGAAGTTCCACCAGGTGCCGGTATCGCCTTCAAATTCCTGATAAATCTGTTCCGGGTAGAGCATGTCACGCGCGCGCTCTTCCTGAGTTTTGCGCGCGCCCATAATGCCGGAGACTTTAATCGCCGTCTGATACTGCGTCGGCAGCGGGAGCTTGATGGTGTGCAGTTCGCGTTTAGGGAACCCTTTCACGCCGTTACGGGTGTTGCGGAACAGCACGCGGCTGGTGCCGTGACGGTCCATCAGCATGTCGATCAGCTCTTTACGCGCGGATCCCGCATTCTCGCTGTCGCTGTTCGCAGCCTGCAGCAGCGGTTCGATATCCTGCTCGCCAATCAGATCGCTCAGGGTGTTGAGTTCATCGTTTGAGAGACGTTTACCCGCCAGCAGCAGCGCGACGGCATCCGCAACCGGACGGTAGTTGTTCTGCTCTTCCACGAACTGAGCGAAGTCGTGGAAACGGTTTGGATCAAGCAGGCGCAGACGGGCGAAGTGACTTTCCAGACCGAGCTGCTCCGGCGTTGCGGTCAGCAGCAGGACGCCGGGCACGCGCTCGGCAAGCTGTTCAATCGCCATATATTCGCGGCTTGGGGCATCTTCGCTCCACACCAGGTGGTGCGCTTCGTCGACGACCATCAGGTCCCATTCGGCATCGCACAGATGCTCAAGGCGCTGCTTGCTGCGGCGCACGAAATCCAGCGAGCAGATCACCAGCTGTTCGGTTTCAAACGGGTTGTCCGCGTCGTGCTGAGCTTCGGCATAGCGCTCGTCGTCGAACAGGGAGAAGCGCAGGTTAAAGCGGCGCAGCATCTCCACCAGCCACTGGTGCTGGAGGGTTTCAGGCACGACAATCAGCACGCGCTCGGCAGCGCCGGAGAGCAGCTGCTGATGCAGGATCATGCCCGCTTCGATGGTTTTACCCAGGCCCACTTCGTCGGCAAGCAGCACGCGGGGCGCATGACGACGGCCCACGTCATGGGCGATATTCAGCTGGTGGGGGATCAGGCTGGTGCGCTGGCCGCGCAGGCCACTCCACGGCATGCGGTACTGTTCGCTCTGGAACTTACGCGCGCGGTAGCGCAGGGAGAAGCGATCCATACGGTCGATTTGCCCGGCAAACAGGCGGTCCTGCGGCTTGCTGAACACCAGTTTGCTGTCGAGCAGTACTTCACGCAGGATGACGTTCGTCTCGTCGGTATCAAGACGCGTTCCGATGTAGGCGAGCAGTCCATTCTCTTCTTTTACGTCTTCAACCTTTAGCTGCCAGCCTTCGTGGCTGGTCACGGTGTCGCCCGGATTGAACATTACGCGGGTCACAGGGGAGTCATTGCGAGCGTACAGGCGGTTTTCACCGGTAGCAGGGAAGAGGAGGGTAACCATGCGCGCATCGACGGCAACGACGGTTCCTAATCCAAGTTCGCTTTCTGTATCGCTGATCCAGCGTTGACCAAGTGTAAAAGGCATAGTTGTTCGGCTCTAATCTTTAATTGCAGGCAATAGTTCGACCCCCGTCAAAAAAGACGGTCATCGAAAAATGGGTCCGGGAATGGAAAGGGCGCTATGGTACTGGATGGCAGCCATTTCGTCACGCGTCAAAATAGGCCAAGTTGCCCTGTTACAAGTGTAGCAAAATCGTCGTCGATGAACGGTAAAATTCCCTCCGCAACCGGCTGAAGCTGGCGGGTCAGGTAGTGATCGTAATCGAGAGGCGACTGCTGGTAATCAACGGGCTCCGGCCCGTTCGTTGTCCAGACGTATTTTATCGTCCCCCGGTTCTGATACTGCGGCGCGCGGCCCCGGCGTACATTCTCTTCGTCCGCCAGGCGCGCGGCGCGCACGTGGGGCGGGACGTTGCGCTGGTACTCCGCCAGCGGGCGGCGCAGGCGCTTGCGATACACCAGCTGGTCATCCAGCTCGCCGGCCATCAGGCTGGCGATGGTTTCGCGGATGTAGTCCTGATAGGGCTCGTTGCGGAAGATCCGCAGATAGAGCGTCTGCTGGAACTGCTGGGCCAGCGGCGTCCAGTCAGTGCGCACCGTCTCCAGGCCTTTAAAGACCATTCTCTGCTTTTCACCCTCCTGGATCAGCCCGGCGTAGCGCTTCTTGCTGCCCTGGTCAGTACCGCGGATGGTGGGCATTAAAAAGCGGGCAAAATGGGTTTCAAATTCCAGTTCTAATGCGCTGGTTAACCGCTCTTTTTGCAAATGCTCCTGCCACCAGTCGTTTACGAAGGCCACCAGTTCTTTGCCGATTCGTGAGGCGTCGTCTTCTGAATGTGCGCCCTTAAGCCACACAAAGGTTGAATCCGTGTCGCCGTAGATAACGTCATAGCCCCGGGATTCAATCAGCGCTTTGGTCTGACGCATGATGTCGTGTCCGCGCATGGTGATGGACGACGCCAGACGCGGATCGAAGAAGCGGCAGGCGCTGGTACCCAGCACGCCGTAGAAAGCGTTCATAATAATTTTCAGGGCCTGCGAGAGCGGCTTGTTGCCATGACGTTTCGCCTCGTCGCGGCCGTGCCAGATGTTTCCCACAATCTCCGGCAGACAGTGTTTTTCGCGCGAGAAGCGTGCTCCGAGAAAACCTTCGGTGCTGTGCGCGTCGTCTGGCTGCGCCATCCCCTCCACCAGCCCCACCGGGTCAATAAGGAAAGTGCGGATAATTGACGGGTAGAGGCTTTTGTAGTCCAGCACCAGAACCGAGTCATACAGTCCTGGGCGGGAGTCCATCACGTAGCCGCCGGGGCTGGCCTGCGGCGGTACGTCCCCGAGGTTGGGCGCAACATAGCCCGCACGGTGCATTCGTGGGAAATAGAGGTGGCTAAAGGCGGCTACCGAGCCGCCGTGCCTGTCAGCCGCGAGGCCATTTACCGTCGCGCGCTCCAGCAGGAACGGCATGATCTCGGTTTTGTGGAATATCTGCGTCACCAGCTCGCAGTCTTTCAGGTTATAGGTGGCGAGCGCCGGTTTGTCTTCGTTGAAGCGCCGGTCAATCTCGTCCATGCGGTCCCACGGATTGTCGATGGATTTGCCTTCACCGAGCAATTCCTGCGCTACCGCTTCCAGAGAGAAGGAGGAGAAATTCCAGAACGCGGATTTCAGCGCCTCGATGCCGTCGATAATCAGGCGGCCGTTGGCCTGCGCAAAGAACACGCCGTTCTTAAAGCCGTGCTCACGCCACTCCAGCTCCGTATTTCCGCGCCCGAGCATCAGTGGGATGCGATACCGCTCTGCGTGTTTTTGCAGCACGCGCAGGTCAAACTGCACCACGTTCCAGCCGATCAGCACGTCCGGGTCGTGCTCGGCAAACCACTGGTTAAGCTTCTCCAGCAGCTGCGGTCGGCTGTTGACGTACTCAAGCTGAAAATCGAGCGCGGACGCATCGCCGTTCGGCGGCCCGAGCATATAGACAACCCGCTGCCCGCAGCCTTCCAGGCCGATGCAGTACAGTTCGCCGTGGCGGGTGGTTTCGATATCCAGGGATACCCACTTTAGCGGGGGGCGATAATGCGGATTAGGCTTGAGGCGAGCGTTGATAAGGGTGCCGTTTTGCTCAGCGCCGTCAACCCAGACGGGGGCGGTAATAAACCGCTCCATCAGAAAGCGTTCCGGCGGACGAATGTCCGCTTCGTAGAGCGTCACGCCCGCTTCGCGCAGCAGTTTTTCGTAGCGCATCAGCTGGCGATGGGCGCGGCAGTAAAGGCCATACACCGGCTGACGATGGAAATCTTTTAGCTCAAGAGGCGTGAGGCGCCAGCCGTTCTCATCGCGCAGCAGTTGTTTTACCTTCTCGACGTAATGTTCAGGGATAAACGCCACGGATTCCTGAGGAGGAAGCGTAACGTGCAGCGGGCCGTTATCTGTCGCCAGCCAGAACGCAACCTCGGTGCCCTGAGGGGTATCCCGCCAGTGTCGGGTCAGTAAAAAGCCTTCTTGCGCCTGTGCCACGCCGCCATCCCATAAAACAAAACCAGGCCTGATTATAGCCTGGTTGAATGTTTTATGCTGGGGATATATACAGTTTATTGTCCGTAATAGGCCTTCGCGCCGTGCTTGCGCAGGTAGTGTTTATCCAGCAGGGTTTGCTGCATATCCGGCAACTGAGGTGCCAACTGGCGGCAGAAGATCCCCATGTAGGCGATTTCCTCCAGCACTATCGCGTTATGCACCGCGTCTTGCGCGTTTTTACCCCAGGCAAACGGGCCGTGGGAATGCACCAGTACGCCGGGCATTTGCGCCGCGTCGATACCCTGTTTTTCAAAGGTTTCGACGATCACGTTCCCGGTTTCCCATTCGTACTCACCGTTAATCTCCGCATCGGTCATCAGACGCGTGCAGGGAATGGTGCCGTAAAAGTAGTCCGCGTGGGTGGTGCCGGTGGCCGGAATAGACTGGCCCGCCTGCGCCCAGATGGTCGCGTGACGCGAATGGGTATGCACGATGCCGCCGATAGTCGGGAAGGACTGATACAGCAGACGGTGGGTGGGCGTATCGGACGACGGTTTTTTGTTACCTTCCACCACTTCACCCGTTTCGATGCTGACCACGACCATATCCTCTGCGGTCATCACCGTATAATCCACGCCCGAAGGCTTGATCACGAATACCCCTTTTTCCCGGTCAACGGCGCTGACGTTGCCCCAGGTCAGGGTCACCAGGTTATGTTTTGGCAGCGCCAGGTTAGCTTCAAGTACCTGACGTTTGAGATCTTCTAACATCGTTGTCTCCCTGCCCGGCGAGCGCAGCGCCACCGGGCATTACGTACTTAGCGTTTTGAACCGTAATAGACTTCGTTCCAGCGCAGCGCGTCTTTAAAGGCTGGCAGACGGGTGTCGTTATCAATCACGGTCAGCTCGATATCGTGCAGCTCGGCAAACTGGCGCATATCGTTCAGGTCCAGCGCGTGGCTGAAGACGGTGTGGTGCGCGCCACCCGCCAGGATCCACGCCTCTGACGCGGTTGGCAGGTCCGGCTGCGCTTTCCACAAGGCATTGGCGACCGGCAGCTTCGGCAGAGAGTGCGGGGTTTCAACCGCATCGACGCAGTTCACCAGCAGGCGGAAGCGGTCGCCGAGGTCGATCAGGCTGGCGTTGATGGCCGGACCGGTACGGGTGTTGAAGATCAGACGGGCCGGATCCGCTTTGCCGCCGATGCCGAGGTACTGCACGTCAAGGATCGGTTTCTCTTCAACCGCGATGGAGGGACACACTTCCAGCATGTGCGAACCGAGCACCAGATCGTTGCCGTTCTCGAAGTGGTAGGTGTAGTCCTCCATAAAGGAGGTGCCGCCCTGCAGACCGGTCGACATCACCTTCATGATGCGAAGCAGAGCGGCAGTTTTCCAGTCGCCTTCACCCGCAAAGCCGTAGCCCTGCTGCATCAGACGTTGTACGGCCAGACCCGGCAGCTGTTTCAGGCCGTGGAGGTCTTCGAAAGTGGTAGTAAAAGCATGGAAGCCGCCCTGTTCCAGAAAACGCTTCATGCCCAGCTCAATGCGCGCTGCATCCAGCACGTTCTGGCGCTTGTCGCCGTTAACTTGCGCCGCAGGCGTCAGGCGGTAGCTGCTTTCGTACTCGTCCACCAGCGCGCTCACGTCGCCGTCGCTGATGTCATTCACCACCTGCACCAGGTCGCCCACCGCCCAGGTATTCACGGAAAAGCCGAACTTGATCTGCGCCGCGACTTTATCGCCGTCGGTCACCGCCACTTCACGCATGTTGTCGCCGAAACGCACCACTTTCAGGTGGCGGGTATCCTGCTTAGAGACCGCCTGACGCATCCAGGAGCCGATACGCTGTTGCGCCTTGCCGTCCTGCCAGTGGCCGGTGACCACAGCGTGCTGCTGGCGCATGCGCGCGCCGATGAAGCCGAACTCGCGGCCGCCGTGCGCGGTCTGGTTCAGGTTCATGAAGTCCATGTCGATGCTGTCCCACGGCAGGGAGGCATTGAACTGAGTGTGGAACTGCAGCAGCGGTTTGTTGAGGATTGCCAGGCCGTTGATCCACATTTTGGCCGGTGAGAAGGTGTGCAGCCACACGACCAGACCGGCGCATTTATCGTCGTAGTTGGCGTCACGGCAGATGTTGGTGATTTCGTCCGGCGTCGTACCCAGCGGCTTCAGCACCAGTTTGCACGGCAGTTTGGCTTCCGCGTTCAGCGCGTTAACCACGTGCTCCGCGTGTTTCGTTACCTGCTGCAGCGCTTCCGGTCCGTACAGATGCTGGCTGCCAATCACAAACCACACTTCATAATTATTAAAAATGGTCATCATCGTGTCCTTAATGGGTCAGGGTTGCCGTAGTGTCCGCGGTGCTTTTGGCCGGGGCGGCGACAGGGAGATAGTGAAGCTCGGCGCTTTTTGCCCATTGCTGGTAGCGCTGATAAAGCTGTTCAAAGCGTTGTGCCTGCTGGACACGCGGCTGGAGCGTGTTTTCGACGGCGCTTGCCATGTGCTGCTGCGCGGTCGGGATATCCGCATGAACGCCTGCGGCCACGGCAGCGAAAATCGCGGCGCCCAGCGCGCAGCACTGATCGGAGGCCACAATCTGCAGCGGACGGTTCAGCACGTCGCAGCAGGCCTGCATAATCACCGGGTTTTTACGGGCGATACCGCCCAGCGCCATCACGTTGTTCACGTCGATGCCCTGTTCGGTGAAGCACTCCATAATGGCGCGCGCGCCGAACGCGGTGGCGGCAATCAGACCGCCGAACAGCGCCGGGGCATCGGTCGCCAGGTTGAGATCGGTAATCACCCCCTTCAGGCGCTGGTTGGCAAACGGCGTGCGGCGACCGTTAAACCAGTCCAGCACCACCGGCAGGTGGTCGAGGGACGGATTTTTTGCCCAGGCTTCGGTGAGCTGCGGCAGGAGCTGTTTTTTGCTCGCGGTAATCTGGGTTTTCAGTTCAGGGTGCGTTTCCGCCAGCCGATCCAGCGGCCAGCCCAGCACCCGGCCAAACCAGGCGTAGATATCGCCAAACGCGGACTGACCGGCTTCGAGGCCGATAAAATCTGGCACCACGCTGCCGTCAACCTGGCCGCAGATCCCTTTCACCGCGCGGTCGCCGACGCTGGCTTTATCTGCCGTCAGGATGTCGCAGGTAGAGGTGCCGATCACTTTCACCAGCGTGTTAGGCTGCGCACCCGCACCCACGGCACCCATGTGGCAATCGAACGCGCCGCCGGAAATGGCCACGTTTTGCGGCAGGCCGAGACGCGTCGCCCACTCTTCGCAGAGCGTGCCGACCGGAATATCGGCGGTGAAGGTGTCGGTAAAAAGCGGGTATTTCAGATTTTTGTTGATGATCGGGTCAAGCTCATCGAAGAACGCTGCCGGAGGAAGACCGCCCCAGCCTTCATGCCACAGGGATTTATGCCCGGCGCTGCAGCGGCCGCGGCGGATATCCTGCGGGCGAGTGGTGCCGGAGAGCAGGGCGGGCACCCAGTCGCACAGCTCAATCCAGGATGCCGCGGCCTGGGCGACCGAAGCGTCCGCGCGGGTAACGTGCAGGATTTTGGCCCAGAACCATTCGCTGGAGTAGATGCCGCCGATGTAGCGCGAGTAGTCGGTTTTGCCCGGCTGATGGCATAAGCGGGTGATGGCTTCCGCCTCTTCCACGGCAGTATGGTCTTTCCAAAGCACGAACATGGCGTTCGGGTTGTCGGCAAACTCCGGGCGCAGCGCCAGCACGCGGCCTTCAGCGTCCACCGGAGCTGGCGTTGAACCGGTGCTGTCGACGCCAATCCCCACGACGTCGGCCCGCTGGGCGTCAGTCAGTTCAGCCAGCACGGTTTTGATCGCCGCTTCCATCGATTCAATGTAATCGCGCGGGTGGTGACGGAACTGGTTGTTTGGCGCATCGCAGTAGCGCCCCTCTTGCCAGCGCGGATACCACTCAACGCTGGTTGCTATCTCCTGGCCAGTCGTACAGTCCACTGCCAGCGCGCGAACCGAGTCGCTGCCAAAATCGAGGCCAATTGCAATTGCCATGGTGTTGCTCCATCCGAAACAGGTATGGAAGAACATTAGAGACTGGGGATAAAAATCGTCAGGCAGGATCCGCTAATCTTATGGACTAAATTGCTGTTACGACGGAAAGTGTGACGCCGTGCAAATATTCAATGTGGACATTTCTGCCGCACTTATAGACACTTTTGTTACTGCTTCTCTGCCCGTGTCGGCAGAAAAATCAGGGGAAAAGGCTGAAACATGGCGGACGTAAAAGAGGCGTGATGCTTTTTGGATCTTTTCGCAGGCCATTTTTATACTGCTTTTAACGATATGGACAAATGGTTTCCTTCAGGACCCTTGGGAGAACTGAATCTATGGCCGAACCGCAAAACGATCCCCTGCTGCCGGGATACTCATTTAACGCCCATCTGGTGGCGGGGCTGACGCCAATTGAGGCCGAGGGGTATCTCGATTTTTACGTCGACCGACCGCTCGGTATGAAAGGGTATATTCTGAACCTGACCGTACGCGGGGAAGGGGTGATCAAAAACGGCGATCGGCAGTTTGTTTGCCGCCCGGGCGATATGCTGCTGTTCCCGCCGGGGGAGATCCACCACTACGGGCGTCACCCGGATGCCAAAGAGTGGTATCACCAGTGGGTCTATTTCCGTCCGCGCGCCTACTGGCAGGAGTGGCTCTCATGGCCGGCTATTTTCGCGCAAACCGGTTTTTATCGTCCGGATGAGGCGCATCTGGCGCAGTTTCGTGAACTGTTCGCACAAATTATTGAGGCGGGGCAGGCGGGCGGGCGCTATGCCGAACTGCTGGCGATCAACCTGCTTGAGCAGGTGCTGCTGCGCCGCATGGAGGCGATCAACGAGTCGCTTAACCCGCCGCTGGATAACCGCGTCCGCGACGCCTGCCAGTACATCAGCGACCATCTGGCCGACAGCCAGTTTGATATCGCCAGCGTTGCCCAGCACGTCTGTCTTTCGCCGTCCCGCCTGTCACACTTGTTCCGCCAGCAGCTTGGCGTGAGCGTGCTGAGCTGGCGTGAGGATCAGCGCATCAGCCAGGCAAAGCTGTTACTCAGCACCACCCGGATGCCTATCGCGACCGTCGGACGCAACGTGGGCTTTGAAGATCAGCTCTATTTCTCTCGCGTGTTTAAGAAGTGCACTGGCGCAAGTCCCAGTGAATTCCGCGCGGGATGTGAATAAACGGTAAACATTCAGGTGAACTTCAGGAGCATCCTGTAAACTATTCAGACAATTGATGCCTTGACGCGGTGCGGGGCGCTAAGCAGAATCGCTGATTCGTTTTCTGACCGGAATAGTTATGCAGGCATTGCTGGAACACTTTATTACCCAGTCCGTTATGTACTCGCTCATCGCCGTGGCGCTGGTGGCGTTTCTGGAATCGCTGGCGCTGGTCGGGCTGATCCTGCCCGGCACCGTGATGATGGCGGGGCTTGGGGCGCTTATCGGCAGCGGTGAGGTCAATTTCTGGCAGGCGTGGCTGGCCGGGATTATCGGCTGCCTGCTGGGGGACTGGATCTCCTTCTGGCTGGGCTGGCGCTTTAAGAAGCCGCTGCACCGCTGGTCGTTCATGAAAAAGAACAAAGCGCTGCTGGATAAAACCGAACATGCGCTGCACCAGCACAGCATGTTCACCATTCTGGTAGGCCGCTTTGTCGGGCCAACGCGTCCGCTGGTGCCGATGGTGGCGGGGATGCTGGATCTGCCCGTCGCAAAATTCGTGGTGCCGAACATTATCGGCTGCGTATTCTGGCCGCCGTTTTACTTCCTGCCGGGGATCCTCGCGGGTGCGGCCATTGATATCCCTGACGATATGCAAAGCGGTGAGTTCAAGTGGCTGCTGCTGGGAACGGCGGTGCTGCTGTGGCTGGCGGTCTGGCTCTGCTGGCGGCTATGGCGCAGCGCGAAAGCCAGCGTCGATCGCCTGACGCGCTATCTCCCGCGCGCGCGCCTGCTCTGGCTGGCCCCGCTGACGCTGGGCGTGGCGGTGGTAGCGCTGGTCGCGCTGATTCGTCATCCGCTGATGCCGGTGTACGGCGAGATCCTGTTGAAGGTAGTGAGCCGTTAAGGTGTTTTCCCTCTCCCCGTGGGAGAGGGCCAGGGTGAGGGCGTCAGACCGCACGAATGCCCAACAATGAAGACGCCCCCGCGTTACCACTCAGAAGTTCTTCTGTTTCTCCATCCCACAAAATCCGTCCCTCCGCGATCACTACCGATCGCGGCGCAATGCGTGCGGCATCTTCAATGCTGTGCGAAACCATCAGCATCGTGATCTGCTGGCGCTGGCAAACCTCTTCCACCAGCGAGAGCATCTCCTGGCGCAGGGCCGGGTCGAGTGCCGAGAAGGGTTCGTCGAGCAGCAGCAGCGGTTGCTCGCGCACCAGACAACGTGCCAGCGCCACGCGCTGACGCTGGCCGCCGGAAAGCTCACCGGGCAGTCTGGAAATCAACGCGGACAGGCCCATTTGTTCGGCAATCGCCTCCAGCTTCTGACGCTGCGCAGCATTGAGTTTTAACCCCGGATCGATTCCCAGCGCGATGTTCTGCCAAACCGTAAGGTGATTAAATAGATTGTTTTCCTGAAACAGCATCGACACCGGGCGCTTAGCCGGCGGAGCGTAGGTATACTCGCCATTATCAATGACTATCGACCCGCTGACAGGCTGCAAAAAACCGGCAATCAAATTGAGCAGGGTACTTTTACCGGCCCCGCTTGGGCCAAGCACCGCAATTCGCTCTCCCTGACGAACGGAGAGGGTAAAACGCATCGGCAGATGCTGGTAAAGCCAGGTTACATCAGTCAGTTTTAACATCACGCCCCGGGAGTTTTTCGATAACGGTAAATAACGCAAAGCACAGCACCAGCAGTAAAAGTGCCGTGACCGCGCCGTCCTGGCTGCGATAGGAGCCAATTTGCTGATAAAGCCAGAAAGGCAGCGTGCGGAAATCCTCGTTGCCAAAGAGGGCCACCACGCCAAAATCCCCAATCGACAGCACGCAGGCGAAGGCCATCGCCTGGGCGAGCGGCCGCTTCAGGGCGCGTAGTTCGACCACTTTCAGCCGCCGCCAGCCCATAATGCCAAGGGACTGGCACAGGGCGCTGTACCGGCTGTTAACATCCCGCATCGGGTTTTCCAGCACCTTCACCGCGTACGGTACGGCCATTAAGGCGTTGGTAAAAATGACGATGCCGTCGGCGCTTTCCGGCAGGCCGATGGTGCTGTTAAACAGTAAAAAGAAGCCGGTCGCCAGCACAATGCCCGGCATCGCCAGGATCAGCATGCCCGTCAGTTCCAGCGCGTGTCCGGCTTTACGGGCATGTCGCGCGTACAGCTCGCGGCTGCTCCAGAGCAGCATCATGGTCAGCGTCACGCAGATTAGCCCGGCTGCCAGCGCGATACGCAATGAGGTCCATGTGGCTTGCCACAGGACCGGCTGTTGAAGTACCGATACCACATTCCTGTTGAGGCCATCGGCGATCACGGCCAGCAGCGGCGGCAGCAGAAGCAGGAGCGCCAGCGCGATCAGCATCACGTCCGAGATGCGGCTGTGCAGGCTGTCCTGCGGATCGCGCCAGCCAGAAAGATTATTGCTTCCTGCGGGGATCGCTTTGCTCAGCCGCTGGCTGAGTAACACCAGCGCCAGGCAGCACACCATCTGTACGATCGCCAGCAACGCGGCGCGGCTCGGATCGTAGTCGTAACTTAATGCCTGATAGATCGCCAGCTCAATGGTGGTGGCCTGCGGGCCGCCGCCGAGAGAAAGCACGGTCGCAAAGCTGGCGAAACAGAGCATAAAGATCAGTGCGGCCACCGGGGCAATCTGGCGTCGCAGCCACGGCCATTCGACAAAGCGGAAGAATGACCATCCGCGCATGCCGAGCTGGGCCGCAATCTGGCGCTGCTCGCCGGGTATGTTCTCCAGCGCCTGCAAAAAGAGGCGCGTCGCCATCGGCATATTGAAGAAAATGTGTGCCAGCAGGATGCCCTTCAGCCCGTAGGGAGAGAAGGTCCATTCCAGACCAAGCAGGTTGAAGAGGGAGGCCAGCCAGCCCTGGCGACCGTATACGCTCAGGATGCCAAAGACGGCCACCAGTACGGGCAGGATCAGCGTCATGGCGCACAGGCGCAGCAGGGCCAGCCTGCCGGGGAAACGTCTGCGATAGAGGGCGCGCGCAAGGAAAATGGCCGGGATGACTGACAGCAGCGCGGAAAGAAACGCCTGCCAGAAGGAGAAACGGATAACGTGCCAGAGATAGCTATCGTGCCAGAGCGCGAGCAGATCGCTCTCTGGCGCGTTAAACCACAGCGCCAGAAACGCTCCCAGACTGACGACCACCATCAGTATGGCGGCAATCAGTCCGGGAACTAACCAGCCGGGGATCAGCGGCTGACGGCGCGTTGCCATTCGCTTATCCATGCGGCGCGCTGCGCGGCAACCTGCTGCGGCGTAAATTCCAGCGCGGTCTGCGGTTTGTTCAGCTGCTCAAAGCCTGCCGGCAGCGCCGCGTCGGTAACCGGGTACATCCAGTTGCCCGTCGGAATGGCGTTCTGGAATGCCGGGGAGACCATAAATTTCAGGAATTTTTCGGCCAGTTCCGGCTGTTTGCTGGCGGCGGTGCGGGCAGCCACTTCAACCTGCAGGTAGTGACCTTCAGCGAAATTCGCAGCCGCGTAGTTGTCTTTCTTCTCGGCAATAATATGATAGGCCGGAGAGGTGGTGTAGCTCAGCACCAGATCGCTTTCGCCTTTCAGGAACAGGCCGTAGGCTTCGCTCCAGCCTTTAGTGACCGTAACGGTTTTCGCAGCCAGCTTCTGCCACGCCTCCGGCGTTTTGTCGCCGTAGACTTTCTGCATCCACAGCAGCAGCCCCAGGCCCGGCGTGCTGGTGCGCGGATCTTCATAAATCACGCGCCATTTCTCGTCGCTTTCGACCAGCTCTTTCAGGCTCTTCGGCGGGTTCTTCAGCTTGTTTTTATCGTAGACGAACGCAAAGTAGCCGTAATCGAAGGGAACGAAGGTGTCGTTTTTCCAGCCGCCCGGCACGTTGACGGTATCTGCCGCTACGCCGCTTTTGGCAAACAGTCTGGTTTGCGTGGCGGCTTCCAGCAGGTTGTTATCCAGCCCGAGCACCACGTCGGCCTTGCTGTTTTTCCCTTCCATGCGCAGGCGGTTAAGCAGCGACACGCCATCTTCCAGCGCCACGAACTTCAGCTCGCAGTTGCAGTCGGCTTCAAAGGCTTTTTTAACCACCGGGCCGGGGCCCCAGTCGGCGGAGAAGGAGTCGTAGGTATAGACCGTCAGAACAGGCTTAGCAAAAACAGGCAGCGCAACCAGCGCCAGCAGAGGAAGAACGTTTTTTAACACTTTGCACCTCAGGGTTGAGTGGCAAAGGATTTTGAGAAACAGCCTCAAATCCCTTCGCCGGCGTTATCCGGATCAGGTTCGACGGGTATTATCTCAGCGCACATCTGTGATGCAGCACCCCGTTGAGAACGGCGCTATTGTAATGATTTGGTGAATATTACGAAAGCGTTATGGCTCCGGCGGCGCAAACCAGGCGGATTTAAAATCAAACCAGCCCAGGGTGTTCATCCGCAGGCCGCGCATGCTGCGCTGCCCCTGGATCAGCAGCCAGTGGTGGATCAACGGTACGATCGTCTGCCCGGTCAGGAGTTCCTGGCACCACGCGGCCAGATCCATCTCTCCTGCCCGCCACTTCGCGGCGTCCTGCTGCCAGTCCCGGCTGATGCAGTGCTGAATAAGAGGCACTTCATACAGGTGTGAAAAGAGCGAGAAATCAAGCGGCAGCGTAAAGTTCGCGCTGTTGAGCCAGATATCGCTGACGACATCCCCGCGGTGCCATTCATCATAATCGACTTCCTGTATCGCCAGCGTCACGCCTTCGGCCGCCAGCAGCTTGCTCATGATCCTCGCGATAAACCGGTGCTCAATGTGATCGCGATAGTAGCTGAGGGTGATGGTCTCCAGCCCGGCGGGTTTTTCACTGCGTACCGGCTGAGCATGGTGCCAGCGCGGAAGCAGGCCATAGGCCGGAAACCACCAGGTCTGGTATTGCTCTTCAGCGTGATAAATCAGGTTCGCCGGGGCCAGAATATGGCTGATCCACTTGCGGACGTCGTGATTCGCCCCGCGATGGCTGCGGCTGTCAAAAAGAAGATAGTAGCAGCCCTCCTCCAGGCGACTCTCGAACGCCTTTTCGCTGGTTGTGGGCCCCTCCAGGGTGAGGCCTGCACTCAGCTCTTCGTTGAGGTCCGGTAACACCCAGACGTTCACTTCGTCGATCAGCGCCCGATAGCCAAAATAGTCATCAAAGGCGCGGATCTTCAACTGATTGCTGTTATTGCGCGTAACGGCGTAGGGGCCTGTACCGATCGGCTGGCTGGAAAAATGGTTCAGGGATCGCCACTCGGCAGGCAGGATCATCGAGGGCACGTAGCCCAGCAGCCACGGAAGCCATCTGTCCGGCTGGGACAGCTCAATGTCCAGCGTCCAGGCCGTTGGGGAGTGGATCCGCGTGATATGCGAATAGAGCGGCAGCGTGCGGGCACGCTCTAAAGAGGCGATAACGTCGCGCATTTCCAGCTCGCGTCCATGGTGGAAGTGAATGCCCGGGCGTAAAAAGAAACGCCAGTGCAGGGGGGAAAGCTGCTGCCAGTGGTGGGCGATATCCGCTTCCAGTTCCCCGTTTTCCTCATTTATTTTCGTCAGACCGCTGAATATCTGCCGGGCCATGTGGGTTTCAGAACGTCGCAATGCCGTGCCGGGCAACAGGTTTTTCATCGGACGATAGTAGAGCACCCGCAGAATGTGGCGTCCCTGGCGAAAGCTGCGTCCCAGGTGTGAGACCAGCATCTGGCGCACGGCGGCTTTGTCGCCCACCAGCTGGACCAGCTGATCGATACGGTCCTGCTCCAGCAAGTCCTCCGCCCGCTGCTGCTGCAGCGCCAGGCCGGTATACAGGAAGGTCAAGCGTGAGCGCTTGCCGCGTCCCGCCTCGGCCTCCCAGCTTAGCCAGCCCTGCTGCTGCATAGTGTTGAGTAACGTGCGCATATGGCGGCGTGAGCAGTTGAGGAGTTCTGCCAGCTCGTTAAGCGTGGTCTCCTGCGATTGACCCTCGCAGCACTGCCACAGGCGAATGAATTGTTGTTGCAGTCGACCGGATGGCATAAAAGAGGAACTCCTGACAAAAAATCAGCAATTTATTAATCCCTATATTAAGCCAATAATGCTTCCTGATGAAGTGAGGAGGTAAATTATGAAGAGGTCTACCGCACGTCAGTTTTATCAGCAGTACTTTTCAGCGACAAAAGGAGTGTCCTGGCTGGCCCGCCAGTGTGCAGAGCAACGGCTGAGAATCCTGGAAGATCTGATGCAGTGGGACGTTACGAAACCGACCTCTTCTCGCTAACTCGCCTCGATCATGTGTGACTGAGTATTGGTGTTTATCACCCGCCAGCAAAATGTTTTTGCTGGCTTTTTTCGTTTATTCTTTCACCCAATTTCGATTCGCTTTCACAAGGACTTGCGCATGCTGTGGTTGATGACGATGGGGCGCCGCCTGAATGGCGTGTACGCTGCTTTTATGCTGGTGGCCTTCATGATGGGCGTGGCCGGTGCGCTACAGGCACCGACGCTGAGCCTGTTTCTCAGCCGCGAGGTGGGGGCGCAGCCGTTTTGGGTGGGCCTGTTTTATACCGTTAACGCAATTGCCGGGATCCTCGTTAGCCTGGGGCTGGCGAAACGATCCGACAGCCAGGGCGATCGCCGCAGGCTGATCCTCTTTTGCTGCGCCATGGCCGTGGGCAACGCGCTGCTTTTTGCCTTTAACCGTCATTACCTGACGCTCATCACCTGCGGCGTGCTGCTGGCCTCTCTGGCGAACACCGCCATGCCGCAGCTCTTCGCGCTGGCCCGTGAATACGCCGACAGCTCGGCGCGAGAGGTAGTGATGTTCAGCTCGGTGATGCGCGCACAGCTCTCGCTGGCGTGGGTCATCGGCCCGCCGCTGGCCTTCATGCTGGCGCTGAACTATGGCTTTACGGTCATGTTTTCTATCGCGGCAGGCATTTTTATTATCAGTCTGGCTCTGATTGCCTTTGCGCTGCCGTCTGTCGCCCGGGTTGAGCAGACGACGGATAAGCCCATCACTCAGGTGAGCGGCTGGCAGGATAAAAACGTGCGGATGCTGTTTATCGCCTCCACGCTGATGTGGACCTGCAACACCATGTACATTATTGATATGCCGCTGTGGATCAGCAGCGATCTAGGCCTACCGGACAAGCTTGCGGGGATCTTAATGGGGACCGCCGCCGGGTTGGAAATTCCGGCGATGATTCTGGCGGGGTATTACGTTAAGCGCTTCGGAAAGCGTCGAATGATGATCGTTGCCGTGGCGGCTGGGGTGCTGTTCTACGCGGGGCTGCTCCTTTTCCATTCGCGTGAAGCGTTGCTGGCGCTGCAGCTGTTTAATGCCGTGTTTATTGGCATCGTTGCCGGGATCGGCATGCTCTGGTTCCAGGATCTCATGCCCGGCCGCGCCGGCTCTGCGACTACGCTTTTTACCAACAGTATTTCGACGGGCGTTATTCTGGCGGGAGTGATTCAGGGCGCGCTGGCGCAAAGTTATGGTCATGCCTCGGTTTACTGGATGATTGCGGCGATTTCGGTGGTAACGCTTGGGCTGACCTGCCGGGTCAAGGATGTTTGATTCTGGAAGGCGGCTTCACGAAATGAAACGATTTTCTGACAGATACAGAGAAGGCGCATAGAGTGCGTGACGGGTGCTTGAGGCTGATTGCCTCAGGCTTTCGCAAGAGGCAAACAGTGGAGAGTCCCACATCAAAAAACTGATGGGGAGACAAACTTCACAACGATCATTGCGAGGTTAGTCTCTTCATTGCCGAAAAGCAATAAGGAGGCTGGAATGCCAAAACGTACTCTGCTGTTAGGTTTGTTTCTGATCTGTACGACGCTATTGATCTTCACCTGGATGGTGCGTGATTCGCTGTGTGAGTTGCACTTCAGACAGGAGAAAACAGAGCTGGCGGCAGTGTTGGCTTACGAAGCGAAACGTTAGCGGTATTGGCGGGGGAAGTGTCCCCGCCTCTCCAGAGTGGTTGAGCCTCAACGCCCCCTTATCAATGGCCCGCGCCGTGCGGGCCATTGCATTTAGCCCATAAACGCAGGCTGTTTTTTCTCGTACGCTGAGATGGCGTCCTCGTGCTGGAGCGTCAGGCCAATGCTGTCCAGACCGTTCAACATGCAGTGGCGACGGAAGGCATCAATGCTGAAGCTGTAGGTCTTATCCCCGGCTTTCACCACTTCCGCTTCCAGATCCACCTCAAACGCCATCCCCGGATTTGCCTTAACCAGCGCGAACAGTTCATCGACCTGCTCGTCGCTCAGCGTCACCGGCAGCAACTGGTTGTTGAAGCTGTTGCCGTAGAAGATATCCGCGAAGCTCGGGGCGATAACCACCTTAAAGCCGTAGTCGGTCAGCGCCCAGGGCGCATGCTCACGCGAGGAGCCGCAGCCGAAGTTTTCCCGCGCCAGAAGAATGGATGCACCTTTGTATTCCGGGAAGTTCAGGACGAACTCCGGGTTTGGCACTTCGCCTTTGTCGTCCAGAAAACGCCAGTCGTTGAACAAGTGTGCGCCAAAACCAGTGCGGGTCACTTTCTGCAAAAACTGCTTCGGAATGATCGCGTCCGTATCGACGTTAGCGGCGTCCAGCGGGACAACACGGCCCGTATGTTGGGTAAATTTCTCTGCCATGATTGTCTCCTTATTTCAGGCTGCGAATATCGGCGAAATGGCCGGTGACTGCCGCAGCGGCGGCCATTGCCGGGCTGACCAGGTGGGTGCGTCCACCCCGGCCCTGACGGCCTTCAAAGTTACGGTTGCTGGTGGAGGCGCAGCGCTCGCCCGGATTCAGGCGGTCGTTGTTCATCGCCAGACACATGGAGCAGCCCGGCAGACGCCATTCGAAGCCTGCTTCGATAAAGATCTTATCCAGTCCTTCCGCTTCCGCCTGGGCTTTCACCGGACCGGAGCCTGGAACCACCAGCGCCTGCACGCCCGGCGCCACTTTGCGGCCTTTGGCAATCTCTGCCGCCGCGCGTAAATCCTCGATACGGGAGTTGGTGCAGGAGCCGATGAACACCTTATCAATGTTCACGTCGGTCAGCGGTACGCCGGGTTTCAGCCCCATATAGGCCAGCGCTTTTTCCGCGCTGGCGCGTTCGACCGGATCGGCGAAGGAAGCCGGGTCAGGAATGCTGTCGTTGACAGAGATGACCTGGCCAGGATTGGTACCCCAGGTGACTTGCGGCGCAATCTCTTCCGCCTGCAGCGTGACAACGGTATCAAAGGTGGCACCGTCGTCAGTTTTCAGGGTTTTCCAGTACGCGACCGCGTCGTCAAAATCCTGACCTTTCGGCGCGTGCAGACGGCCTTTCACATAGTTGAAGGTGGTTTCGTCCGGTGCGACCAGGCCTGCTTTAGCACCCATCTCAATAGCCATATTGCACAGGGTCATGCGACCTTCCATGCTCAGCGCCTGAATGGCTTCACCGCAGAATTCCACCACGTGACCGGTACCGCCTGCGCTGCCGGTTTTGCCGATAATCGCCAGCACGATATCTTTCGCGGTGATACCCGGCGCGGCTTTGCCCTTCACCTCAATCTTCATGGTTTTGGCGCGGCCCTGTTTCAGAGTCTGCGTCGCCAGAACGTGCTCAACTTCCGATGTGCCGATGCCGAACGCCAGCGCGCCAAACGCGCCGTGGGTCGCGGTATGGGAGTCGCCGCAGACGATGGTCATGCCCGGCAGCGTAATACCCTGCTCAGGTCCCATCACGTGGACGATGCCCTGATACGGGTGGTTCAGATCGTACAGCTCCACGCCAAATTCGTTGCAGTTCTTGATCAGCTCCTGCATCTGGATGCGCGCCATCTCGCCGGAAGCATTGATGTCTTTGGTCTGGGTGGAGACGTTGTGATCCATCGTGGCAAAGGTTTTACCCGGCTGGCGCACCGGACGCTTGTGCGCGCGCAGGCCGTCGAAGGCCTGCGGAGAGGTCACTTCGTGCACCAGGTGGCGGTCAATGTACAGCAGCGGGGTTTCGTTTGGCGCCTCGTAGACAACGTGCGCATCAAACAATTTTTCATATAACGTCTTGGCCATGATTACACCCCTTCAGCGACATAGCGGGCAATGATGTCGCCCATTTCATCAGTACTGACTGCTGCCGTGCCGCGCGCTAAGTCACCGGTACGGACGCCTTCTTCTAACGCCCGGTTAATGGCGTTTTCAATTGCGGTTGCTGCGTCACCTGCATCGAGGCTGTAGCGCAGCAGCAGGGCCAGGGAGAGGATCTGCGCAATCGGGTTCGCAATGTTCTTGCCTGCGATATCCGGCGCGGAACCGCCCGCCGGTTCGTACAGGCCAAAGCCTTCTTCATTCAGGCTGGCGGATGGCAGCATGCCCATAGAGCCGGTGATCATCGCGCACTCGTCAGACAAAATATCGCCGAACAGGTTGGAGCAGAGCAGCACGTCAAACTGGGACGGATCCTTAATCAGCTGCATGGTCGCGTTGTCGATGTACATATGCGACAGCTCAACGTCCGGGTACTGCTTAGCGACTTCACTGACGATCTCGCGCCACAAAATGGACGACTGCAGCACGTTCGCTTTATCAATAGAGGTCACCTTATGGCGGCGCTTGCGTGCAGATTCAAAGGCGATATGGGCGATACGTTCAATTTCGAAACGGTGGTACACCTCGGTATCAAACGCTTTCTCGTGCTGACCGCTGCCTTCGCGACCTTTTGGCTGACCGAAGTAGATCCCGCCCGTCAGCTCACGCACGCACAGGATGTCGAAACCGTTGGCCGCGATATCCGCGCGCAGCGGACAAAACTCTTCCAGCCCTTGATACAGCTTAGCCGGACGCAGGTTACTGAACAGTTTAAAATGTTTACGCAGCGGCAGGAGCGCGCCGCGCTCTGGCTGCTCTGCCGGCGGCAGGTGTTCCCATTTTGGGCCACCGACGGAGCCAAACAGCACGGCATCGGCATTTTCGCAGCCTTCAACGGTGGCTTTCGGCAATGGCGTTCCGTGGTTATCAATCGCAATACCGCCCACGTCGTAGTGGCTGGTGGTAATTTTCATCGCAAAACGCGAGCGAACGGCTTCCAGTACTTTCAGCGCCTGTGCCATCACTTCCGGACCAATACCGTCACCCGGCAACACAGCAATATGGTAGTTCTTCGACATTACACGGTTTCCTTGTTGTTCTCTTTATTCTGAGCTTTGCGTTGCAACTCTTTTTCGACTTCAGCGGCGCGCCAGATGTTGTTCAGGACGTGCACCATCGCTTTCGCGGAGGATTCGACAATATCCGTCGCCAGGCCCACACCGTGGAAACGGCGGCCATTATAGTTGACGACTATATCCACCTGACCCAGCGCGTCTTTACCGTGCCCTTTCGCCGTCAGGTCGTATTTCACCAGCTCTACGTCGTACTCGGTAACGCGGTTGATCGCCTGATAGATGGCATCCACAGGGCCGTTACCGTTGGCGGCTTCCGCTTTGATTTCATCACCGCAGGCCAGCTTGACCGAGGCGGTAGCGATGTCGCTGGAGCCGGATTGCACGTTGAAGTAGTCCAGACGGAAGTGCTCTGGCTCTTCCTGCTGCTTGTTGATGAAGGCCAGCGCTTCCAGGTCGTAATCGAATACCTGGCCTTTCTTGTCGGCCAGCTTCAGGAACGCGTCGTACAGCTGATCCATGTTGTAATCGCTGTCCTGATAGCCCATCTCTTCCATCCGGTGTTTCACTGCCGCACGACCGGAACGGGAGGTCAGGTTCAGCTGAACCTGGTTCAGGCCGATGGATTCCGGAGTCATGATTTCGTAGTTTTCACGGTTTTTCAGCACGCCGTCCTGGTGAATACCGGAGGAGTGGGCGAACGCGCCGGTTCCAACAATCGCCTTGTTAGCCGGGATCGGCATGTTGCAAATCTGGCTGACGGTCTGGCTGGTGCGCCAGATTTCGTTGTGATTGATGCGGGTGTGCACGTTCATGATGTCTTTGCGCACCTTGATGGCCATGATCACTTCTTCCAGTGAACAGTTGCCCGCGCGTTCACCGATACCGTTCATTGCACCTTCTACCTGACGTGCACCGGCGTGCACCGCAGCGATGGCATTGCCTACGGCCAGGCCCAAATCATCATGGGTATGTACTGAGATGATTGCTTTATCAATGTTAGGTACGCGCTCATACAGGCCGGTAATGATGTTGGAGAACTCAAACGGCATGGTATAGCCGACGGTGTCCGGGATGTTGATGGTTTTAGCGCCCGCGTTGATGGCGGCTTCGACTACGCGCGCCAGGTCTTCAATCGGCGTACGGCCCGCATCTTCACAGGAGAATTCAACGTCATCGGTGTAGTTGCGTGCGCGCTTAACCATGTATATCGCGCGTTCAATGACCTCATCCAGCGTGCTGCGCAACTTGGTTGCGATGTGCATTGGTGAGGTTGCAATAAAGGTATGAATACGGAAGGCTTCGGCCACCTTCAGCGACTCAGCCGCAACGTCGATGTCTTTCTCTACGCAGCGCGCCAGACCGCACACGCGGCTGTTTTTAATGGTGCGGGCGATAGTCTGTACGGATTCAAAATCACCCGGAGAGGAGACGGGGAAACCGACCTCCATCACGTCGACGCCCATACGCTCCAGAGCCAGCGCAATCTGCAGTTTCTCTTTTACACTCAGGCTTGCCTGTAATGCCTGTTCACCGTCACGTAAAGTAGTATCGAAAATAATGACTTGCTGGCTCATGGGTTAGGTCCTTGTCAGTCTTAGGGCGCCTTGCTACGAGCATAAAAAAACCCGCGCAGTGGCGCGGGTTTTTAGTCTTACTGGTGACGATTCAACGCTGAATTTCGCCCGCCAGTCTACCGCGCACAGTGGATGCGTTTAGTAGTAGTAGACCGATGAAACGAATGGTGCGTGTCATGAATCGTGCTCCGTTAAATTCAATATGCTTTTAGTGGTACTGGATACGGCTGTGCATGTCAACCCCTGAAGGTAAAATCGGCCCCAGAAGGCTAAACAGAGAGGGTGTTTTGTTTAGCTTATTGTGCTGGGTTTTTGATTTTTAACTTAACTAATTGTCTATTTTTGGACTTAAAAAACCTTTGCAGAAACGAATAAACATAACGGGTATTTTTCAGGTGACGCAGTCCTCACAAATGCTTTCTCTTTAAACCGTTTTACTATCATCGAGTTATCTTTTTTGAGAGAACTTTTTCTCCCTTCATATAGAATCATTGATAACAGATTGTTAACTTAATTCTGCTCAATGTCGATAACAGTTTAATTATACTTAAGTCATCCTTAACTGGATGGTTATTGTATATTGATTTGGTTTATGGTTTCATTCAAACACTAAAGTTAAGCATATCCTTTGTGCCGTTTTGTATTATAGCATTATTAGATAATCTTTATATATTCCGATTTTTAAACAATTTTCTTTCGCTGGTCGTATCTGCATGGTAAATCATATTTTTCGAAATTATTACAGTGCGTTGGCGAAGGGAGTGTAGCGTGACAGTGGAGTCAGAAGTGCCAGAAAATAATATTAAACAACCACAGATTACTGATGGAATTAAACCACAGTTACGCACGGTGGATCTTAATCTACTGACGGTGTTTGATGCTGTCATGCAGGAGCAGAATATCACGCGTGCGGCACAAGCCCTGGGGATGTCACAGCCTGCCGTAAGTAATGCCGTTGCCAGGCTTAAGGTTATGTTCAACGACGAATTGTTTGTTCGTTATGGAAGAGGGATCCAGCCTACAGCGCGGGCTTTCCAGCTTTTCGGCTCCATCCGCCAGGCGCTGCAGTTGGTGCAAAATGAGCTGCCGGGCTCGGGCTTTGAACCCTTAAGCAGTGAGCGAGTATTCCATCTCTGCGTCTGCAGTCCATTAGATAATTATCTGACATCAATTATTTATAATAAAGTTGAAGAGATCGCACCTAATATTAATCTCGTCTTTAAATCGTCCTTAAATCAAAACACCGAACACCAGTTACGTTACCAGGAAATCGAATTCGTCCTGGGTTATGAAGAATTCCGCCGTCCTGAATTTTCCTGTGTACCGCTGTTTAAAGATGAAATGGTGCTGGTTGCCAGCAAAAAACATCCACGACTGAATGCGCCGTTACGAGAAAGTGACGTTTATAGCGAACAGCATGCCGTTGTTGCGCTCGACAGATATGCCTCCTTTAGCCTGCCCTGGTACGACACTGCGGAGAAACAGGCGAGCGTGGCTTATCAGGGGATGGCCATGGTCAGCGTGTTAAACGTCGTTTCCCAGACGCAGCTGGTGGCAATTGCCCCACGCTGGCTGGCAGAAGAGTTCTCTGGCGCGTTAAATCTGCAAATTTTGCCTCTGCCGCTCAAGCTAAATAGCCGCACCTGCTATCTCTCCTGGCATGAAGCTGCTGGACGGGATAAAGGACATCAGTGGATGGAAGAGCTACTTATTAGCATCTGCCGTCGGTAATCGAGTCAGGATAAATTGCATCTTTGCATGTGATTTATCCTGGTTTTGTTTCTTTTATTAATATTTTGTTCTGTTACGTATTTTATCTGGCGCCTGCCAGGTCCGTAAAAATAGATGATTTTCTACATCGCCGCGCTTTTCAGCGATGATTTATCATCTCATCCCCTAATTTCAGATGAATTAACCATATCCTCTGACAATGTCTGTTTTTTCTGCTTTCACGGCCTCTTCTCTCTCCTGGTTTGCGAATTGCCTGCCTCATAACGAGCGGTTAAGGTAAGTATCACTCTGCAAAATAGAAGACGGGTTCATCCCGATCGCAAGACGGTGCGGAAATGAATTCGGCGGTCCGTCTATAACAAAATGCCTGGAGGCAAAGCATGGAGATGTTGTCTGGCGCGGAAATGGTCGTCCGGTCGCTGATCGATCAGGGCGTAAAGCAAGTGTTCGGCTATCCTGGCGGCGCGGTCCTCGATATTTACGACGCACTGCATACGGTAGGGGGTATTGACCATGTGCTGGTACGCCATGAGCAGGCGGCGGTACATATGGCCGATGGCCTGGCGCGTGCGACGGGTGAAGTGGGCGTGGTCCTGGTCACGTCGGGGCCCGGTGCAACAAACGCCATTACCGGCATTGCGACCGCGTACATGGACTCTATTCCGCTGGTGATCCTTTCCGGACAGGTCGCGACATCACTGATTGGCTATGATGCGTTTCAGGAGTGCGACATGGTCGGGATTTCGCGTCCCGTCGTGAAGCACAGCTTCCTTGTCAAGCAAACCGAAGACATTCCTGGCATTCTGAAGAAGGCGTTCTGGCTGGCGGCAAGCGGGCGCCCGGGGCCGGTGGTGGTCGATCTCCCTAAAGATATCCTGAACCCGGCAAACAAGCTGCCTTATGTCTGGCCGGAATCGGTTAGCATGCGCTCTTACAGCCCAACAACGCAGGGCCACAAAGGTCAGATCAAACGCGCGCTGCAAACGCTGCTGGCCGCTAAAAAACCGGTGGTCTATGTCGGTGGCGGGGCCGTCAATTCAGCGTGTGAGGCACAGCTTCGTGAACTGGTTGAAAAGCTCAATCTTCCTGTTGCGTCATCGCTGATGGGACTCGGAGCGTTTCCCGCTACCCACCGTCAGGCGCTCGGCATGTTGGGTATGCACGGTACCTATGAAGCCAACATGACGATGCATCATTCTGACGTCATCTTTGCCGTCGGCGTGCGTTTTGACGATCGTACTACCAACAACCTGGCGAAGTATTGCCCGAATGCCACCGTGCTGCACATTGATATCGATCCGACGTCAATTTCAAAAACGGTGTCTGCTGATGTACCTATCGTCGGCGACGCGCGACAGGTCCTTGAACAAATGCTGGATCTGCTGGCGCTGGAAAACACAGCGCAACCGCTGGATGAAATCCGTGACTGGTGGCAGCAAATTGAGCAATGGCGCGCGCGGCAGTGTCTGAAATATGACACCCAAAGCGAGCATATTAAGCCGCAGGCGGTCATCGAAACGGTATGGCGACTGACGAAAGGCGACGCGTATGTGACCTCTGACGTGGGCCAGCATCAAATGTTTGCCGCCCTCTATTATCCGTTTGATAAACCGCGTCACTGGATCAACTCGGGAGGTTTAGGCACGATGGGCTTTGGCCTGCCTGCCGCGCTGGGCGTGAAGCTGGCGCTGCCAAATGAAACCGTCGTCTGCGTGACCGGAGACGGCAGTATTCAGATGAACATTCAGGAACTTTCCACCGCGCTGCAATATGAGCTGCCGGTACTGGTGCTCAACCTCAATAACGGCTATCTCGGTATGGTGAAGCAGTGGCAGGATATGATCTACTCGGGCCGCCACTCTCAGTCATATATGAAATCGCTGCCGGATTTTGTTCGTCTTGCTGAAGCTTACGGCCATATAGGGATGCGGGTGACCGATCCAGCTGAGCTGGAAACGAAGCTCGCCGAAGCGCTTGAGCACGTTAAAAACAACCGCCTCGTCTTTATGGATGTCATCGTTGATGGAACCGAGCACGTTTATCCGATGCATATTCGCGGCGGCGGTATGGACGAGATGTGGTTAAGCAAAACGGAGAGAACCTGATATGCGCCGGATATTATCGGTATTACTGGAAAACGAGTCTGGCGCACTGTCGCGCGTCATTGGGCTTTTTGCGCAGCGTGGCTATAACATTGAAAGCCTGACCGTGGCGCCAACGGACGATCCGACGCTGTCGCGTATGACGATTCAGACCGTTGGCGATGCCAAGGTAATTGAGCAGATCGAGAAACAGCTGCATAAGCTGGTCGATGTGCTGCGCGTAAGCGAGCTGGGGCAGGGCGCTTACGTTGAGCGTGAGGTCATGCTGGTCAAAATACAGGCCAGCGGTTACGGGCGCGAAGAGGTCAAACGCAATGCGGATATCTTCCGCGGACAGATCATCGACGTCACGCCTTCTCTTTATACGGTTCAACTGGTCGGAACCAGTGACAAGCTGGACGCTTTCCTGGCATCTGTGCGAGATGTAGCAAAAATTGTTGAGGTGGCGAGATCGGGGATCGTTGGTCTGTCACGCGGCGAGAAAATCATGCGGTAGTTGTTAAAAAGGTTCGCCTCTTTCAGCCCGGTCACCAAAGCCGGGCTTTTTTTTGCGTAATCAGCCGACAACGCAGATAAAAGCGGTTGCCGCGAAGGCTTTTCTGCGTTTAGATGTTAAAAGATTTAACCATAACCTTGACAGGGCCATGGACTCTTTTCTTTTTTTAAGGGGCAATTGTGAAACTGGATGAAATCGCCCGGCTAGCCGGCGTGTCACGAACAACGGCCAGCTATGTGATTAACGGCAAAGCAAAGCAGTACCGCGTCAGCGATAAGACCGTTGAAAAAGTTATGGCGGTGGTTCGTGAGCATAACTACCATCCGAATGCTGTCGCTGCCGGCCTGCGTGCCGGGCGCACCCGCTCTATTGGTCTGGTGATCCCGGATCTGGAAAACACCAGCTATACCCGTATCGCCAACTATCTTGAACGTCAGGCCCGCCAGCGCGGTTACCAGTTGCTGATAGCCTGTTCTGAAGACCAGCCCGATAACGAGATGCGCTGCATTGAACATCTGCTCCAGCGTCAGGTCGATGCCATCATCGTCTCGACCTCCTTACCGCCGGAGCATCCGTTTTACCAGCGCTGGGCGAACGATCCGTTCCCCATCGTGGCGCTGGACCGCGCGCTCGATCGTGAGCATTTCACAAGCGTAGTGGGTGCCGATCAGGATGACGCGGAAATGCTTGCCGCTGAGCTGAGAACCTTCCCCGCTGAAACGGTGCTATATCTTGGCGCGCTGCCCGAGCTTTCCGTAAGCTTCCTGCGTGAGCAAGGGTTCAGAACCGCCTGGAAAGACGATCCGCGTGAAGTCCACTATCTCTATGCCAACAGCTATGAACGCGAAGCCGCTGCGCAGCTGTTCGAAAAATGGCTGGAGACGCACCCGATGCCTCAGGCGCTGTTCACCACGTCATTTGCCCTTCTGCAGGGGGTAATGGATGTCACCTTGCGTCGTGAAGGCAAGCTTCCCTCTGACCTGGCGATCGCCACGTTTGGGGATAACGAGCTTCTCGATTTCCTTCAGTGCCCGGTGCTGGCGGTGGCCCAGCGTCACCGAGATGTAGCGGAACGCGTCCTGGAGATTGTTCTGGCGAGCCTGGATGAGCCGCGCAAACCGAAGCCGGGTCTGACGCGTATCAAACGTAATCTCTATCATCGCGGAATTTTGAGCCGCCATAAATGAAATGACGGGGCGGCGAAAAACCGCCCCTTTTTACTGGAATAATTCGCCGAGTTAATTCCCGCAGTGAAATTAGGATAATTCTTGAGAGATCCTAATCTACTATTTTTCTTAATTCATTTTGCCGTTTAAAAGGGTCCTTAAAGAATCATGAAGCGATTTTTAAAAGCCTCTCTTTGTATTACTTTGTTACAAACCCTCTTCGGTCGATGAATATTCAGACGTTTTTCCTTCCCCCCGACCGGCCAGCAACGCAACCGCCGCTTCCACCGACCGATTGAGTGAATCTGGCGCTGTTATCCCCTGACAATCTGTCATAAAATGCTGCCCGCGTCGCAAACTGACACTTTATATTTATCTGCGATGATATTGAGTGAGCCTTAACGCTAGTGTGCATATTCGGTTTTTTTCTTACAAATATTCATAACGTTAATTTGCCTCGCCAGTTGTGCAGTTATTAACCAGGACTGTTTATCTCTGTAAATAGAGGGCTTTCGGGTCTCTACAGGGAGAGTCCTGGCTTGACAAGCTTTTCCCTCGCTCCGTAAACTCCTTTAGGTGGGAATTTGTGGGTTAAAGTGGTGAGGAGGGGTGAGACTGGCATGTTCCGTGGAGCTACGTTAGTCAATCTCGACAGCAAAGGGCGTTTATCGGTCCCAACCCGATACCGCGACCAGCTGATTGAGAATGCTTCGGGTCAAATGGTTTGCACCATTGACATCAACTCCCCCTGCCTGCTGCTTTACCCCTTACCTGAATGGGAAATCATTGAGCAAAAGCTGTCGCGACTGTCGAGCATGAACCCGCAAGAGCGCCGCGTGCAGCGGCTGTTATTGGGACATGCCAGTGAGTGTCAGATGGATAGCGCCGGGCGATTACTGATTGCGCCCGTGCTGCGGCAACATGCCGGTCTGACCAAAGAAGTGATGCTGGTCGGGCAGTTCAACAAGTTTGAACTGTGGGACGAAACGACCTGGTATCAACAGGTCAAGGAAGATATCGACGCTGAGCAGTCTGATTCCGCAACTTTATCGGAAAGGCTGCAGGACTTGTCTCTATAAATATGATGGAAAATTATAAACATAAAACGGTGTTACTGGACGAGGCCGTGAACGGCCTGAATATTCGTCCGGATGGCATCTACATTGATGGCACGTTTGGTCGCGGTGGTCACTCGCGTTTGATCCTCTCCCAGCTTGGAGAGGAAGGGCGACTGCTGGCAATCGATCGCGATCCGCAGGCGATTGCCGTTGCACAGACCATCAATGACCCACGCTTTTCCATCGTGCATGGACCTTTTTCTGCGCTCGCGGATTACGTGGCCGAGCGCGACCTCACGGGCAAGATCGACGGGATTCTTCTCGATCTTGGCGTATCTTCACCCCAGCTTGATGATGCAGAACGCGGCTTCTCCTTTATGCGCGACGGTCCGCTGGACATGCGTATGGACCCGACGCGCGGCCAGTCTGCCGCCGAATGGCTGCAGACCGCTGACGAAGCAGATATTGCCTGGGTGATCAAAACCTTCGGCGAAGAACGTTTTGGCAAGCGCATTGCGCGCGCCATCGTTGAGCGCAACCGCGTTGAGCCAATGACCCGCACCAAAGAGCTGGCCGAAGTGATTGCGGCGGCGACGCCGGTGAAGGATAAGCACAAACATCCCGCGACCCGTACCTTCCAGGCGGTTCGCATCTGGGTAAACAGTGAACTGGAGGAAATAGAGCTGGCGCTAAAAAGCTCGCTCGACGTGCTGGCCCCGGGTGGGCGGTTATCCATCATCAGCTTCCATTCGCTGGAAGACCGCATTGTAAAACGCTTCATGCGTGAACAGAGCCGCGGTCCTCAGGTTCCAGCGGGGCTGCCGATGACGGAAGAACAACTCAGGAAGCTGGGGGGCCGTCAGTTGCGAGCATTAGGCAAGTTGATGCCGGGCGAAGAAGAGGTGGCAGAGAATCCACGTGCCCGTAGTTCAGTGCTGCGAGTTGCAGAGAGGACGAACGCATGATCGGCAGAGTGACAGAAACCCTAAGCAAAGTTAAGGGATCGTTAGGAAGCAACGAGCGCCATGCCTTGCCTGGCGTGATCGGCGACGATCTTTTGCGATTCGGGAAACTGCCACTCTGCCTGTTCATTTGCATCATTGTTACGGCAGTTACGGTGGTGACCACAGCTCACCATACACGTTTATTGACTGCGCAACGCGAGCAGCTGGTGCTGGAACGCGATGCGCTGGATATTGAATGGCGAAATCTGATCCTTGAAGAAAACGCGCTCGGCGATCACAGCCGGGTTGAACGGATCGCAACGGAAAAGCTGCAACTGCAGCATGTTGATCCTTCCCAGGAAAATATCGTAGTACAAAAATAAGGGAACACGCGACGCATGAAAGCAGCGGCAAAAACGCTTAAACCAAAACGTCAGGAAGAACAGGCCAACTTCATCAGTTGGCGTTTTGCGTTGCTTTGCGGCTGCATTTTACTGGCGCTGGGTTTCCTGCTGGGACGCGTGGCGTGGTTGCAAATCATCGCCCCTGACATGCTGGTACGCCAGGGAGATATGCGCTCCCTTCGCGTTCAGGAAGTGTCGACTTCTCGCGGAATGATCACTGACCGTTCAGGTCGCCCGCTGGCGGTGAGCGTGCCGGTGAAAGCGATTTGGGCCGACCCGAAAGAGCTGCACGACGCCGGTGGCATCACGCTTGATAACCGCTGGAAAGCGCTTTCAGATGCGCTCAAAATGCCGCTGGATCAGCTAGCCTCCCGCGTCAACGCGAACCCGAAAGGGCGTTTTATCTATCTGGCGCGCCAGGTTAACCCCGACATGGCGGACTACATTCGAAAACTGAAGCTGCCGGGCATTCATCTGCGCGAAGAATCCCGTCGTTACTATCCGTCCGGCGAAGTAACCGCTCACCTCATCGGCTTCACCAACGTCGACAGCCAGGGGATTGAAGGCGTTGAAAAAAGCTTCGATAAGTGGCTCACCGGCCAGCCTGGCGAGCGAATTGTGCGTAAGGACCGCTACGGGCGCGTCATTGAAGATATCTCCTCTACGGACAGCCAGGCGGCGCACAACCTGGCTCTGAGTATCGACGAGCGCCTGCAGGCGCTGGTCTACCGCGAGCTGAACAACGCCGTGGCGTTTAACAAGGCAGAATCCGGCAGCGCCGTGCTGGTGGATGTCAGCACCGGAGAAGTGCTGGCCATGGCCAACAGTCCTTCCTACAACCCGAACAACTTTACCGGCACCGCAAAAGATGCGATGCGTAACCGGGCGATTACCGACGTGTTCGAACCCGGCTCCACGGTGAAACCGATGGTGGTGATGACGGCGCTTCAGCGCGGTATCGTCAATGAAAACACGGTCCTGAACACGATCCCTTACCGTATTAACGGCCACGAGATTAAAGACGTGGCGCGCTACAGCGAATTGACCCTGACCGGGGTGTTACAGAAGTCGAGTAACGTCGGTGTTTCAAAGCTGGCGTTAGCGATGCCGTCCTCAGCGTTAGTAGAGACTTACTCACGTTTTGGACTTGGAAAGGCGACCAATTTGGGGTTGGTCGGAGAACGCAGTGGCTTATATCCTCAAAAACAACGGTGGTCTGACATAGAGAGGGCCACCTTCTCTTTCGGCTACGGGCTAATGGTAACACCGTTACAGTTAGCGCGAGTCTACGCAACGATTGGCAGCTACGGCGTCTATCGCCCGCTGTCCATCACCAAAGTTGATCCACCGGTTCCGGGCGAGCGTATCTTCCCGGAATCCATCGTTCGTACCGTTGTGCACATGATGGAAAGCGTGGCGCTGCCGGGCGGCGGCGGCGTGAAGGCGGCCATCAAAGGCTATCGCATCGCCATTAAAACCGGTACGGCGAAAAAGGTGGGGCCAGACGGCCGCTACATCAACAAATACATTGCCTATACCGCAGGCGTTGCGCCTGCTAGCAATCCGCGTTTTGCGCTGGTGGTCGTGATTAACGATCCACAGGCGGGTAAATACTACGGCGGCGCCGTTTCCGCGCCTGTGTTTGGCGCCATCATGGGCGGCGTGTTACGCACCATGAACGTTGAACCAGATGCGCTGGCGACGGGCGAAAAAAGTGAATTTGTAATTAATCAAGGCGAGGGTACAGGTGGCAGATCGTAATTTGCGCGACCTTCTCGCTCCGTGGGTGCCAAATGCACCGGAGCGAGCACTGCGAGAGATGGTACTGGACAGCCGCGTGGCTGCTTCTGGCGATCTTTTTGTGGCGGTGGTTGGTCATCAGGCGGACGGGCGTCGTTATATCCCGCAGGCGATTGCGCAAGGTGTGGCTGCCATTATTGCTGAGGCTAAAGACGAGGCAACCGACGGTGAGATCCGTGAAATGCACGGGGTGCCGGTTATCTATCTCAGCCAGTTGAATGAGCGTCTCTCTGCACTGGCAGGACGTTTTTATCACGAACCTTCCGACCAGCTGCGTCTGGTTGGCGTGACGGGCACGAACGGAAAAACCACCACCACGCAGCTGATGGCGCAGTGGGCTCAGTTGCTGGGTGAAACCGGCGCGGTGATGGGGACCGTGGGTAACGGCCTGCTGGGCAAAGTGAGCCCGACGGAAAACACCACCGGTTCTGCGGTTGACGTACAGCACGTGCTTGCCGGTCTGGCAGGGCAGGGGGCAACCTTTGCCGCGATGGAAGTTTCTTCGCACGGCCTGGTACAGCACCGCGTCGCGGCACTGAAGTTTGCTGCTTCAGTGTTCACCAACCTGAGCCGCGATCATCTTGATTATCATGGTGATATGGAACACTACGAAGCCGCCAAATGGCTGTTGTTCTCTACTCACCATTACGGCCAGGCCATCATCAACGCCGACGACGAAGTGGGCCGCCGCTGGCTTGCGAAGCTCCCAGACGCGGTAGCGGTGTCGATGGAAGACCATATCAATCCGAACTGCCACGGCCGCTGGCTGAAGGCCGTTGACGTTAACTATCACGACAGTGGCGCCACGATCCGCTTTGCCTCTTCCTGGGGTGACGGTGAAATCGAAAGCCGCCTGATGGGGGCGTTCAACGTCAGCAACCTGCTGCTGGCGCTGGCAACGCTGCTGGCGCTGGGTTATCCGATGGCGGAACTGCTGAAAACGTCAGCGCGTCTCCAGCCGGTTTGCGGCCGTATGGAAGTGTTTAGCGCGCCGGGCAAACCGACCGTGGTTGTCGATTATGCCCACACGCCGGATGCGCTGGAAAAAGCGCTGGAAGCGGCACGCCTGCACTGCACCGGTAAACTCTGGTGCGTCTTCGGCTGCGGTGGCGATCGCGACAAAGGTAAACGTCCCCTGATGGGCGCCATTGCGGAGCAGTTCGCGGACATTCCTGTGGTCACCGATGACAATCCGCGTACCGAAGAGCCGCGCGCCATCATCAACGACATTCTGGCGGGTATGCTGGACGCCGGTCGCGCCCGTGTGGTGGAAGGCCGCGCGGAAGCCGTGACAAACACCATCATGCAGGCAAAAGAAAATGATGTCGTTCTGCTGGCCGGTAAAGGTCATGAAGACTATCAGATTGTTGGCAATCGTCGTCTGGACTACTCCGACCGCATAACGGCAGCGCGTCTGCTGGGAGTCGTCGCATGATTAGCATCACCTTAAGCCAGGCCGCTGCGGTACTGCACGGCGAGCTGCTGGGCCAGGATCAGACCATTGACGCGGTCACCACCGACACCCGCAAAGTGACCGCGGGCTGTCTGTTTGTGGCGCTGAAAGGCGAACGTTTTGACGCGCATGATTTTGCCGGACAGGCCAAAGAAAACGGCGCTGGCGCGCTGCTGGTCAGCCGCAGGCTGGATATCGATTTACCGCAGATAGTGGTGAGCGATACGCGTCTCGCGTTCGGTGAACTGGCCGCCTGGGTTCGTCAGCAGGTGCCTGCTCGCGTTGTCGCGCTGACCGGGTCATCGGGCAAAACGTCAGTGAAAGAGATGACGGCGGCCATCCTCAGCCAGTGCGGTAATACGCTTTATACCGCAGGCAACCTCAATAATGACATCGGCGTGCCGATGACATTACTTCGCCTGACCAAAGAGCATGAGTTTGCGGTGATCGAGTTAGGGGCAAACCACCAGGGCGAAATCGCCTGGACCGTGAGCCTGACTCGCCCGGAAGCGGCGCTGGTGAATAACCTTGCGGCAGCACATCTGGAAGGCTTTGGCTCGCTGGAAGGCGTGGCAAAAGCGAAAGGCGAAATCTACACCGGTCTGCCTGCTGACGGCATTGCCATTCTCAATGCCGACAACAACGACTGGCTGAACTGGCAGAGCATCATTGGCTCGCGTAAAACCTGGCGCTTCTCGCCGAACGCGGCCAACAGTGACTTTACCGCGACCAATATCCATGTGACGTCGCACGGTACGGAATTCACGCTTGCTACCCCAACGGGTGACGTAGACGTGCTGTTACCGCTGCCGGGACGCCATAACATCGCCAATGCGCTGGCGGCAGCGGCCTTGTCGACGGCGGTGGGAGCGTCACACGAGGCGATTAAAACCGGGCTGGCGAATTTGAAAGCCGTGCCGGGACGCCTGTACCCGATCCCGCTTGCAGAAAACAAATTGCTGCTTGATGACTCCTACAACGCGAACGTCGGCTCAATGACGGCGGCGGTGCAGGTGCTATCTGAAATGCCGGGCTACCGCGTCATGGTGGTTGGCGACATGGCGGAGCTGGGCGATGAAAGCGAAGCCTGTCATACCCAGGTGGGTGAAGCGGCGAAAGCGGCGGGACTGGACTGCGTGCTGAGCGCAGGAAAACTGAGCCAGGCGATTAGCCATTCCAGCGGCGTTGGCGAACATTTTGCCGACAAAGCCGCGTTGATTGAGCGCCTTAAGGCATTAATTACAGAAAAACAAATTGTGACAGTGTTAGTGAAAGGTTCACGTAGTGCCGCCATGGAAGAGGTTGTGCACGCATTACAGGAGAACGGGACATGTTAGTTTGGCTGGCCGAACATTTGGTCAAATATTATTCAGGCTTTAACGTCTTTTCGTATCTGACGTTTCGCGCCATCGTCAGCCTGCTGACTGCGCTGTTCATCTCATTGTGGATGGGCCCGCGCATGATTGCCCGTCTGCAAAAACTCTCTTTCGGCCAGGTCGTACGTAACGACGGTCCGGAGTCGCACTTCAGCAAGCGCGGTACGCCGACGATGGGCGGGATCATGATCCTGACCGCGATCGTCGTTTCCGTACTGCTGTGGGCCTATCCGTCTAACCCGTACGTCTGGTGCGTGCTGACCGTACTGGTGGGCTACGGCATTATCGGGTTTGTGGATGATTACCGTAAAGTCGTCCGCAAAGACACGAAGGGCCTGATTGCCCGCTGGAAGTATTTCTGGATGTCAGTGATTGCGCTGGGCGTCGCCTTCGCGCTGTATCTGGCAGGAAAAGATACGCCCGCCACCGAGCTGGTGGTGCCCTTCTTTAAAGACGTGATGCCGCAGCTGGGGCTGTTCTACATCCTGCTGGCCTACTTTGTAATTGTTGGTACCGGTAACGCCGTTAACCTGACCGATGGCCTGGATGGTCTGGCGATTATGCCAACCGTCTTCGTGGCGGCTGGTTTTGCGCTGGTGGCGTGGGCGACCGGTAACATGAACTTTGCGAACTACCTGCACATTCCTTATCTGCGTCACGCGGGTGAGCTGGTGATCGTCTGTACGGCGATAGTCGGCGCGGGGCTGGGCTTCCTCTGGTTCAACACCTATCCGGCGCAGGTCTTTATGGGTGACGTCGGTTCTCTGGCTTTGGGCGGTGCGCTCGGCATTATCGCCGTGCTGCTGCGTCAGGAGTTCCTGCTGGTGATCATGGGCGGCGTGTTTGTGGTTGAAACCCTGTCGGTGATTTTGCAGGTCGGCTCCTTCAAGCTGCGCGGTCAGCGCATCTTCCGTATGGCGCCGATCCACCACCACTATGAACTGAAAGGCTGGCCGGAGCCGCGCGTGATTGTGCGCTTCTGGATTATTTCGCTGATGCTGGTGCTGATTGGCCTGGCAACGCTGAAGGTACGTTAATCATGGCAGATTACCAGGGTAAAAAAGTCGTTATCATCGGGTTAGGCCTCACTGGCCTCTCCTGCGTGGACTTTTTCCTTGCGCGCGGCGTGACGCCGCGCGTGATGGATACGCGTGTCTCTCCGCCGGGTCTGGACAAGCTGCCGGAACAGGTTGAACGCCACCTTGGTGGTCTGAATGATGACTGGCTGCTGGCAGCCGATCTGATTGTCGCCAGCCCGGGTATGGCGCTGGCGCACCCTTCACTGAGCGCTGCTGCGGATGCGGGCGTTGAGATTGTCGGCGATATCGAGCTGTTCTGCCGCGAAGCGCAGGCGCCGGTTATTGCGATCACCGGTTCTAACGGCAAAAGCACCGTCACTACCCTGGTGGGTGAAATGGCGAAAGCCGCGGGCATGAACGTAGGGGTAGGCGGCAATATCGGTCTGCCCGCGCTGATGCTGCTGGACAAAGGCTGCGAGCTGTACGTTCTGGAACTTTCCAGCTTCCAGCTTGAAACCACCTCCAGCCTGCATGCGGCGGCGGCAACGATCCTCAACGTGACGGAAGATCATATGGATCGGTATCCGTTTGGTCTGCAGCAGTATCGCGCGGCCAAGCTGCGTGTTTACGAAAATGCCAAAGTTTGCGTGGTTAACGCCGACGACGCGCTGACCATGCCGGTGCGCGGCGCGGACGAGCGCTGCATCAGCTTTGGTATCACCATGGGTGATTATCATCTGAACCGCCAGCTGGGCGAAACCTGGCTGCGCGTGAAAGGTGAAAAGGTGCTGAACGTGAAGGAGATGAAGCTTTCCGGCCAGCACAACTATACCAATGCCCTGGCGGCGCTGGCGCTGGCAGATGCCGTAGGGCTGCCGCGCTCTTCCAGCCTGAAAGCGTTGACCACGTTTTCCGGCCTGGCACACCGTTTCCAGCTGGCGCTGGAGCATAACGGCGTGCGCTGGATTAACGACTCCAAAGCGACCAACGTGGGAAGCACAGAGGCCGCGCTGAACGGTCTGCACGTTGACGGCACCCTGCATCTTCTGTTGGGTGGCGACGGCAAATCTGCTGATTTCTCCTCCCTGAAACAGTACCTCACCGGCGATAACATCCGCCTGTACTGCTTTGGCCGTGACGGCAGCGAGCTGGCTGAACTACGCCCGGAAGTTGCTGAGCAAACTGAAACGATGGAACAGGCGATGCGCCTGATTGCCCCGCGCGTGCAGCCTGGCGACATGGTTTTGCTCTCCCCGGCGTGCGCCAGCCTCGATCAGTTTAAGAATTTCGAACAGCGTGGCGATGTCTTTACCCGCCTTGCGAAGGAGTTAGGCTGATGCGTTTATCTCTCCCTCGCCTGAAAATGCCGCGCCTGCCAGGATTTGGAATTCTGGTGTGGCTGTTTGCGGCGCTGAAAGGCTGGGTGATGGCTTCACGGGATAAAGATTCCGATAGCCTGATTATGTACGACCGCACCCTGTTCTGGCTGACGCTGGGGCTGGCGGCGATCGGCTTTATCATGGTGACCTCAGCCTCTATGCCCGTTGGACAGCGTCTGGCGAACGATCCCTTCCTGTTCGCCAAGCGTGACGGGCTGTACATCATTCTGGCGTTCTGCCTGGCGCTGGTAACGCTTCGTCTGCCGATGGCGTTCTGGCAGCGCCACAGTACCGCGATGCTGATCGCCTCCATTATCATGCTGCTGATCGTGCTGGTTGTCGGGAGCTCCGTTAACGGGGCATCACGCTGGATCGCCTTCGGCCCGCTGCGTATTCAGCCTGCGGAGTTCACCAAGCTTTCGTTATTCTGCTACCTGGCAAACTACCTGGTGCGAAAAGTCGATGAGGTGCGTAACAACCTTCGCGGCTTCTTAAAGCCGATGGGCGTCATTCTGGTGCTGGCGATCCTGCTGCTGGCGCAGCCTGACCTCGGGACCGTTGTCGTACTGTTTGTCACCACGCTGGCGATGCTGTTCCTGGCAGGGGCCAAGCTGTGGCAGTTCATCGCCATCATCGGGATGGGGATTTCAGCGGTGGTGCTGCTGATCCTCGCCGAGCCTTACCGTATCCGCCGCGTGACCTCGTTCTGGAACCCGTGGGAAGATCCGTTCGGTAGCGGTTACCAGCTGACGCAGTCGCTGATGGCGTTTGGCCGCGGTGAAGTCTGGGGGCAAGGCCTGGGCAACTCGGTGCAGAAACTGGAGTATTTACCGGAGGCGCACACCGACTTTATCTTCTCCATTATTGGGGAAGAACTGGGTTATATCGGTGTGGTATTAGCGCTTTTAATGGTATTCTTCGTCGCTTTCCGCGCCATGTCGATTGGCCGAAAAGCGCTGGAGATCGATCACCGCTTCTCAGGCTTCTTAGCCTGCTCAATTGGTATCTGGTTTAGCTTCCAGGCACTGGTTAACGTCGGGGCCGCAGCGGGTATGCTGCCGACCAAAGGTCTGACGTTGCCGCTGATCAGCTATGGTGGTTCGAGCCTGTTGATCATGTCGACGGCCATTATGTTTTTGTTACGCATAGATTATGAGACGCGTCTGGAGAAAGCCCAGGCGTTTACACGAGGTTCACGATGAATCAACCGAAGCGGTTAATGGTGATGGCAGGTGGTACCGGTGGACACGTGTTCCCGGGGCTGGCGGTTGCGCACCATTTAATAGAGCAGGGCTGGCAGGTACGCTGGCTGGGAACCGCAGACCGCATGGAAGCCGACCTGGTACCGAAGCACGGTATTGAGATCGACTTTATTCGTATTTCCGGCCTGCGAGGCAAAGGCCTCAAGGCCATGCTGCTGGCGCCGGTGCGTATTTTTAACGCCTGGCGTCAGGCGCGCACCATCATGAAGCGCTTTAAGCCCGATGTGGTGCTGGGTATGGGCGGCTATGTTTCTGGTCCCGGCGGGCTGGCCGCGTGGTCATTAGGCATTCCCGTTGTTCTGCACGAGCAGAACGGTATTGCCGGTCTGACCAACAAGTGGCTGGCGAAAATCGCCACCAAAGTGATGCAGGCGTTTCCCGGCGCGTTTCCGAAAGCGGACGTGGTGGGTAACCCGGTGCGCGTCGACGTGCTGGCGCTGCCTCTACCGGATGCCCGCCTGGCGGGACGTGAAGGCCCGGTTCGTGTTTTGGTCGTTGGTGGTTCTCAGGGTGCGCGCATTCTGAATCAGACAATGCCGCAGGTGGCGGCAAAGCTGGATGATGCCGTGACTATCTGGCACCAAAGCGGTAAAGGCGCTCAGCAGACCGTTGAGCAGGCGTACGCTGATGAAGGCCAGCCGCAGCATAAAGTGACGGAATTTATTGACGATATGGCCGCAGCCTATGCCTGGGCCGATGTCGTGGTCTGCCGCTCTGGCGCGCTGACGGTGAGCGAAATCGCCGCCGCCGGCTTGCCAGCGCTGTTCGTGCCGTTCCAGCACAAAGACCGACAGCAGTACTGGAACGCGCTGCCGCTTGAGAAAGCCGGCGCGGCGAAAATTTTTGAGCAGCCACACTTTACCGCCGATGCGGTCGCCACCACCCTGGCGGGCTGGAACAGAGACGCACTGCTGGAGATGGCGCAGCGCGCGCGCGCTGCCTCTATCCCGGATGCGACAGAACGGGTGGCAAAAGAAGTGAGCCTGGCAGCCCAGGCTTAACCCTCGCAGCGCGTGTTGCGCTGCACGAATTTTAAGTAGTCGATGGCGTTTAGAGAATGAATACACAACAACTGGCAAAACTGCGTTCAATCGTGCCCGAGATGCGTCGCGTCCGGCACATTCACTTTGTTGGCATCGGTGGTGCCGGCATGGGCGGTATTGCCGAAGTGTTAGCTAACGAAGGCTATCAGATCAGCGGGTCTGACCTGGCGCCAAACCCTGTCACGCAGCAGCTGGCGTCGCTTGGGGCGACTATCTATTTCAACCATCGCCCGGAAAACGTGCGCGATGCAAGCGTGGTGGTGGTATCGAGCGCCATCTCCTCTGACAATCCGGAAATCGTTGCTGCGCACGAAGCGCGCATTCCGGTGATCCGCCGCGCAGAAATGCTGGCGGAACTGATGCGGTTCCGTCACGGCATTGCGATTGCCGGTACCCACGGTAAAACCACGACCACGGCGATGGTTTCCAGCATTTATGCGGAAGCGGGTCTCGATCCGACGTTTGTCAATGGCGGTCTGGTGAAAGCCGCAGGCGTGCATGCGCGTCTGGGCCACAGCCGTTATCTGATTGCGGAAGCGGATGAGAGCGACGCGTCGTTCCTGCACCTGCAGCCGATGGTGGCGATTGTCACCAATATCGAAGCTGACCATATGGATACCTACCAGGGCGACTTCGAAAACTTAAAGCAGACCTTCATCAACTTCCTGCACAACCTGCCGTTTTATGGCCGCGCGGTGATGTGCGTGGACGACCCGGTGATCCGCGAGCTGCTGCCGCGCGTCGGTCGTCAAATCACCACCTACGGCTTCAGCGAAGACGCTGACGTCCGCGTGGAAGAGTACAAACAGATTGGTGCGCAGGGGCATTTCACTCTGGCGCGTCAGGACAAAGAGCTGCTGCACGTCACGCTGAATGCGCCAGGGCGCCATAACGCACTTAACGCCGCAGCGGCAGTGGCTGTTGCGACGGAAGAAGGCATTGATGATGAGGCGATCCTGCGTGCGCTGGAAAGCTTCCAGGGGACGGGGCGTCGCTTCGACTTCCTCGGCGAGTTCCCGCTGGATGCGGTGAATGGTAAGCCAGGTACCGCGATGCTGGTGGACGACTACGGTCACCATCCGACGGAAGTGGACGCGACCATCAAAGCCGCACGCGCGGGCTGGCCGGAGAAGAATCTGGTGATGATCTTCCAGCCGCACCGCTTCACGCGTACCCGCGATCTGTATGACGATTTCGCCAGCGTGCTGTCACAGGTGGATACCCTGCTGATGCTGGATGTTTACGCCGCCGGCGAAACGCCAATTCCAGGCGCAGACAGCCGTTCCCTGTGTCGTACCATCCGCGGGCGCGGTAAAGTTGACCCTATTCTGGTTTCTGACCCGGCACAGGTGGCGGAGATTCTGGCACCGGTCCTGACCGGTAACGATCTCATCCTGATTCAGGGTGCGGGAAATATCGGCAAGATCGCCCGTACCTTAGCTGAAATCAAACTGAAGCCGCAAACCCAGGAGGATGAGCATCATGGCTGATAAGATTGCAGTCCTCTCTGGCGGCAACTCCGCCGAGCGCGAGGTTTCTCTGAATTCCGGCGCTGCCGTGCTGGCGGGCCTGCGTGAAGGCGGCGTAAACGCACATATTGTCGATCCAAAAGAGGTCGACGTGACGCAATTAAAAGCGATGGGCTTCGATAAGGTCTTTATCGCGTTACATGGTCGTGGCGGTGAAGACGGAACCCTGCAAGGGCTTCTGGAGCTGATCGGCCTGCCTTACACCGGCAGCGGCGTGATGGCATCCGCCATCTCTATGGATAAACTGCGCAGTAAGTTACTCTGGCAGGGAGCGGGTTTACCCGTTGCGCCGTGGGTGGCGCTGACGCGCGGCGAATTTGAATTGGGCCTGTCGGACAGCGTTAATACACGCATTGCGGCACTGGGCTTACCGGTTATTGTAAAGCCGAGCAGGGAAGGGTCGAGCGTCGGGATGTCAAAGGTCGATAAAGCTGAAGATTTAACATCTGCTTTAGCGCTGGCATTTCAACATGATGAAGAAGTTCTGATTGAAAAATGGCTCAGCGGGCCGGAATTTACCGTCGCGATGCTTGGCGAAGAAATTTTACCGTCAATTCGCATCCAACCCGCCGGAGTCTTCTATGATTATGAGGCGAAGTATCTCTCTGATGAGACGCAATATTTCTGCCCTTGTGGTCTTGAAGCAGAGCGCGAAGCCGAATTACAGTCCCTGGTGCTTAAAGCCTGGAATGTTTTGGGCTGCAGCGGCTGGGGACGCATTGATGTGATGCAGGACAATGACGGGCAGTTTTATCTGCTGGAAGCCAATACCTCACCGGGAATGACCAGCCACAGCCTTGTGCCGATGGCGGCGCGTCAGGCGGGAATGAGCTTCTCGCAGTTAGTCGTACGTATTCTGGACCAGGCGGGCTGATATGTCTCAGGCTGCATTGAACACGCGCAACCGCGATGACGAAGAAGAATACACTTCTTCACGCCGGAGTAATGGAACGCGTCTTGCAGGGATAATTTTCCTGCTCGGGGTGCTGTGCACCGTGTTTATCAGCGGCTGGATGGTGCTGGGCTGGATGGAAGACGCACAGCGGTTGCCGCTGTCAAAGCTGGTGGTGACCGGCGAGCGTCACTACACGCGTAACGATGATATTCGCCAGTCTATTCTGGCGCTGGGATCGCCCGGCACCTTTATGACGCAGGACGTCAATATTATCCAGAGCCAGATTGAACGTCTGCCATGGATAAAACAGGCGAGTGTCAGAAAACAATGGCCTGATGAATTGAAGATTCATCTGGTTGAATATGTGCCCATTGCGCGTTGGAATGATCAGCACATGGTTGACGTAGATGGAAATTCCTTCAGCGTCCCGAGCGATCGTGTCAACAAGCAAAATTTACCGATGTTGTATGGCCCTGAAGGCAGCGAAAACGAAGTATTGCAGGGTTTTCGTGAAATGGGGCAGGTGCTGGCGAAGGACAGGTTTACGTTAAAAGATGCTGCGATGACGGCGCGCCGCTCCTGGCAGCTGACGTTGACGAACGGCATTAAGCTCAACCTGGGACGCGGCGACACAATGAAACGTCTTGCGCGTTTTGTAGAACTTTACCCGGTTTTACAACAGCAGGCGCAGGCGGACGGCAAACGGATAAGCTACGTTGATTTGCGCTATGACTCAGGCGCAGCAGTCGGTTGGGAGCCGGCTCCGGTCGAGGAACCTAATCAGCAACAGAATCAGGCACAGGTACAGGCAGAACAACAATGATCAAGGCGACGGACAGAAAACTGGTAGTTGGACTGGAGATTGGCACCGCGAAGGTTGCCGCTTTAGTAGGGGAAGTTCTGCCCGACGGTATGGTCAATATCATTGGCGTGGGCAGTTGCCCGTCCCGTGGTATGGATAAAGGTGGGGTAAACGACCTTGAGTCGGTGGTGAAATGCGTACAGCGCGCCATCGACCAGGCTGAATTAATGGCAGATTGCCAGATTTCTTCTGTCTATCTGGCCCTTTCTGGCAAGCACATTAGTTGCCAGAACGAAATCGGTATGGTGCCGATTTCTGAAGAAGAAGTGACGCAGGAAGACGTTGAAAACGTTGTGCATACGGCGAAGTCCGTGCGCGTTCGCGATGAGCATCGCGTGCTGCACGTGATCCCGCAGGAATATGCGATTGACTACCAGGAAGGGATCAAGAACCCGGTTGGTCTGTCTGGCGTGCGTATGCAGGCAAAAGTGCACCTGATCACATGTCACAACGATATGGCGAAGAACATCGTAAAAGCCGTTGAACGTTGTGGCCTGAAAGTTGACCAACTTATTTTCGCCGGTCTGGCGGCAAGTTATTCCGTGCTGACCGAAGACGAACGTGAACTGGGTGTCTGTGTGGTGGATATCGGTGGTGGTACAATGGACATGGCCGTGTATACCGGCGGTGCGCTGCGCCACACCAAAGTGATCCCTTACGCAGGGAACGTTGTGACCAGCGATATTGCTTACGCTTTTGGTACGCCACCGAGCGATGCAGAAGCGATTAAAGTACGCCACGGCTGTGCGCTGGGGTCTATCGTTGGTAAAGATGAGAGCGTTGAGGTGCCGAGCGTGGGTGGCCGTCCGCCGCGTAGCCTGCAGCGCCAGACGTTGGCAGAGGTAATTGAGCCGCGCTATACCGAGCTGCTCAACCTGGTCAACGAAGAGATTTTACAGCTTCAGGAACAGCTTCGTCAGCAGGGTGTTAAGCATCATCTTGCGGCGGGGATTGTATTAACCGGCGGTGCAGCGCAAATTGAAGGTCTTGCGGCCTGCGCTCAGCGCGTGTTCCATACGCAGGTGCGTATTGGTGCGCCGCTGAATATTACCGGTTTAACGGATTATGCTCAGGAGCCGTACTATTCAACGGCTGTGGGCCTGCTTCACTACGGGAAGGAATCTCATCTCAGTGGTGAAGCGGAAGTGGAAAAACGCGTCTCAGTGGGGTCGTGGGTCAAACGACTGAACAACTGGCTGCGAAAAGAGTTTTAATTTTTTAAAGAGACCGGAGAGAATTAGCGGTCTCGGGCGACAGGCACAACGGAGAGAGAAATTATGTTTGAACCTATGGAACTGACCAACGACGCGGTGATTAAAGTCATCGGCGTCGGTGGCGGCGGCGGTAACGCCGTAGAGCATATGGTGCGTGAACGCATTGAAGGTGTTGAATTCTTCGCAGTTAACACCGATGCGCAGGCACTGCGTAAAACGGCAGTAGGCCAGACTATCCAGATCGGCGGTGGCATCACCAAAGGGCTGGGCGCTGGGGCTAACCCGGAAGTCGGTCGCAACGCGGCCGAAGAAGATCGTGAAGCCCTGCGTGCTGCACTGGAAGGTGCGGACATGGTCTTCATTGCAGCAGGCATGGGCGGCGGTACCGGTACCGGTGCAGCACCTGTTGTCGCTGAAGTAGCTAAAGATTTAGGTATCCTGACCGTTGCTGTCGTGACCAAGCCTTTCAACTTCGAAGGCAAAAAGCGTATGGCCTTCGCGGAACAGGGTATCACCGAGCTGTCCAAGCATGTGGACTCGCTGATCACCATCCCGAACGACAAGCTGCTGAAAGTTCTGGGTCGTGGTATCTCCCTGCTGGACGCCTTCGGCGCAGCAAACGACGTGCTGAAAGGCGCGGTCCAGGGTATCGCAGAACTGATTACCCGTCCTGGCCTGATGAACGTTGACTTTGCAGACGTTCGCACCGTGATGTCCGAAATGGGCTACGCGATGATGGGCTCTGGCGTGGCGAGCGGCGAAGACCGTGCGGAAGAAGCGGCTGAAATGGCGATCTCTTCTCCACTGCTGGAAGATATCGATCTGTCCGGTGCGCGCGGCGTGCTGGTCAACATTACCGCTGGCTTTGACCTGCGTCTGGATGAGTTCGAAACCGTGGGTAATACCATCCGCGCGTTCGCTTCTGACAACGCGACCGTGGTAATTGGTACTTCCCTTGACCCGGAAATGAACGACGAGCTGCGTGTTACCGTTGTTGCGACCGGTATCGGTATGGACAAGCGTCCTGAGATCACCCTCGTGACCAACAAGCAGACTCAGCAACCGGTAATGGATCGTTACCAGCAGCACGGTATGTCTCCTCTGACTCAGGAGCAAAAACCGGCCGCGAAAGTGGTGAACGACCCAACGCCGCAAACGGCAAAAGAGCCAGATTATCTGGACATCCCGGCGTTCCTGCGTAAGCAAGCTGACTAAGAATTGGCTGGAATTTGGGGATTTGCGCTCTTTGTGCTAAACTGGCCCACCGTTAGTGATATACACTCTCGGTTGGATAGTTAATTTGGCGAGATTATACGATGATCAAACAAAGGACACTTAAACGTATCGTTCAGGCGACGGGTGTCGGTTTACATACCGGCAAGAAAGTCACACTGACGTTACGCCCTGCGCCGGCCAATACCGGGGTCATCTATCGTCGCACCGACTTGAATCCACCGGTAGATTTTCCGGCCGATGCCAAATCTGTGCGTGATACAATGCTCTGTACTTGTCTGGTGAACGAGCATGACGTGCGGATTTCTACCGTAGAGCACCTGAACGCCGCCCTGGCGGGTCTGGGTATCGACAACATTATTGTTGAAGTCGATGCGCCAGAAATCCCGATTATGGATGGTAGTGCTGCGCCGTTCGTTTATCTGTTGCTGGATGCCGGCATCGAAGAACTGAACTGTGCGAAGAAATTTGTTCGCATCAAAGAGACCGTTCGCGTCGAAGATGGCGACAAGTGGGCTGAATTCAAACCGTACAATGGTTTCTCGTTGGACTTTACCATCGACTTTAACCATCCGGCGATTGATTCCAGCACCCAGCGCTACGCGATGAACTTCTCTGCTGATGCGTTTATGCGCCAGATCAGCCGCGCACGTACGTTTGGCTTCATGCGTGATATCGAATATCTGCAGTCCCGCGGCCTGTGCCTGGGCGGCAGCTTCGATTGTGCCATCGTTGTTGACGATTATCGCGTACTGAACGAAGACGGCCTGCGTTTTGAAGATGAATTCGTTCGTCACAAAATGCTGGATGCGATCGGCGACCTGTTCATGTGTGGTCACAACATCATTGGTGCATTTACCGCGTTCAAATCCGGTCATGCACTGAACAACAAATTGTTGCAGGCCGTCCTGGCAAAACAGGAAGCCTGGGAATATGTGACCTTTGAAGACGAAGCGGAACTGCCGCTGGCGTTCAAAGCACCGACTATGGTCCTGGCGTAACGGTTAACGCCGTATCGTAAGAAAAGCGACTGGTTCACCTGGTACTCTCTCCGACCAGGGAAGCCAGTCGTTTTTATTTCTGCCCTTCTTTGATTTGCCCCTCTACTCCCTGGCCATTGTCGGGTGCCGAATAACGGTGTGTTCGCTGCATTATTGACCGTTTTTACCTGCTGCAAGGTGTCATTCCTGCTGCTGCGTATTGGCTTTAGTGGTAATATCTGGGCGCTAAAAAAGAATAATTGAACTCAGCCTGCACTGGCGGGCGATTGTGGTGGAGCAAGTGAGCGGAATACTGACGCGCTGGCGACAATTTGGCAGACGTTACTTCTGGCCGCATCTCTTATTAGGGATGGTCGCGGCGAGTTTCGGCTTGCCTGCGCTCAGCAACAGTGCGGAAGCGGCGACGCCAGCACGTTCCACGACAACTAAACACGATCTCTCGACGCGGGTTAACTTTACTAATCTCGCGTGGCTTGAAGCCAGCCGTCGTCCTAATTTCTCCGTTGATTACTGGCAGCAGCACGCCATCCGCACGGTTATTCGTCATCTGTCGTTCGCGATGGCGCCGCAGACGATGCCTGTTGCTGAAGAATCGCTGCCGGTTCAGGCTCAGCATCTTGCCCTGCTCGATACGCTTAATGCGCTTCTGACGCAGGATAACCAGCCGCCCGTGACCGTGAGTCAGACGGCGCAAACCTGGTTTGTTCCTCCTGTATCATTCTCTGTTTCAACCTGGATTAGCCAGGTTCACGGCATCCGTGCCGGGCCTCAACGCCTCAGCTAAATTAACCTTTTTCAATACCTTAATTTATCTGCCCGTCTGGGGCGTTTGAGAATTTATTATGCTAATCAAATTATTAACCAAAGTTTTTGGTAGTCGTAACGATCGTACCCTGCGCCGTATGCGCAAAGCTGTAAACATCATCAACGGTATGGAACCGGCGATGGAGAAGCTCTCTGATGATGAGCTGAAGGCGAAAACCGCGGAGTTCCGCGCACGCCTGGAAAAAGGCGAAACCTTAGAGAGCCTGATCCCGGAAGCTTTCGCCGTTGTGCGTGAAGCGAGTAAACGTGTGTTCGGCATGCGTCACTTCGACGTTCAATTGCTGGGCGGTATGGTGCTTAACGAACGCTGCATCGCGGAAATGCGTACCGGTGAAGGTAAAACCCTGACCGCAACGTTGCCGGCTTACCTGAATGCACTGACCGGTAAAGGCGTTCACGTCGTTACCGTCAACGACTATCTGGCCCAGCGTGATGCCGAAAACAACCGTCCGCTGTTCGAATTCCTCGGCATGACCGTCGGCATCAACATGTCCGGACTGCCGGCACCCGCCAAGCGCGAAGCCTACAACGCAGACATCACCTACGGAACCAACAACGAATACGGCTTCGACTACCTGCGCGACAACATGGCGTTCAGCCCGGAAGAGCGCGTCCAGCGTAAGCTGCACTATGCGCTGGTGGATGAGGTTGACTCCATTCTGATCGATGAAGCGCGTACCCCGCTGATCATCTCCGGCCCGGCCGAAGACAGCTCTGACATGTACCGTAAAGTCGACAAAATCATTCCACACCTGCTGCGTCAGGAGAAAGAAGACTCCGATACCTTCCAGGGTGAAGGCCACTTCTCCGTAGATGAAAAAGCGCGCCAGGTGAACCTGACCGAACGCGGTCTGGTGAAAATCGAAGAGCTGCTGGTGGCTGAAGGCATTATGGAAGAAGGTGAGTCTCTGTACTCTCCGAGCAACATCATGCTGATGCACCACGTGACCGCCGCGCTGCGCGCCCACGCGCTGTTCACCCGCGACGTTGACTACATCGTGAAAGACGGCGAAGTCATCATTGTCGATGAACACACCGGCCGTACCATGCAGGGTCGTCGCTGGTCTGATGGTCTGCATCAGGCCGTTGAAGCGAAAGAAGGCGTGGATATCCAGAACGAAAACCAGACGCTGGCATCCATCACCTTCCAGAACTACTTCCGTCTGTATGAGAAGCTGGCGGGGATGACCGGTACCGCAGATACCGAAGCGTTTGAATTCAGCTCCATCTACAAGCTGGATACCGTGGTGGTGCCAACCAACCGTCCGATGATCCGTAAGGATATGCCGGACCTGGTGTACATGACCGAAGCGGAAAAAATTCAGGCGATCATCGAAGATATTCGCGACCGTACTGCCAATGGTCAGCCGGTTCTGGTGGGGACCATCTCCATCGAGAAATCCGAGGTGGTTTCTAATGAGCTGACCAAAGCAGGCATCAAGCACAACGTTCTGAACGCCAAGTTCCACGCTAAAGAAGCGGACATTGTTGCTCAGGCGGGCTATCCGGGAGCCGTGACCATCGCCACCAACATGGCGGGTCGTGGTACCGATATTATGCTCGGCGGTAGCTGGCAGGCTGAAGTCGCTGAGCTGGAAAACCCAACGCCAGAGCAGATCGAGCAGATCAAAGCCGACTGGCAGGTGCGTCACGACGCGGTGCTGGCATCCGGTGGTCTGCACATCATCGGTACCGAGCGTCACGAATCTCGTCGTATCGACAACCAGCTGCGCGGCCGTGCGGGCCGTCAGGGTGATGCCGGTTCTTCCCGCTTCTACCTGTCTATGGAAGATGCGCTGATGCGTATTTTCGCCTCCGACCGCGTGTCCGGCATGATGCGTAAGCTGGGCATGAAGCCTGGTGAAGCCATTGAGCACCCATGGGTGACTAAAGCGATCGCTAACGCCCAGCGTAAAGTGGAAAGCCGCAACTTCGATATTCGTAAGCAGCTGCTGGAATATGATGACGTGGCCAACGATCAGCGTCGCGCGATCTACACCCAGCGTAACGAACTGCTGGACGTGTCCGACGTGAGCGAAACCATCAACAGCATCCGCGAAGATGTGTTCAAAGCCACCATCGACGCGCATATTCCACCGCAGTCTCTGGAAGAGATGTGGGACGTTGAAGGCCTGCAGGAACGTCTGAAAAACGACTTCGATCTCGATCTGCCAATCAAAGAGTGGCTGGACAAAGAGCCTGAGCTGCATGAAGAGACCCTGCGCGAACGTATCTTTGAAACCGCGCTGGAGGTTTATAAGCGTAAGGAAGAAGTGGTTGGCGCTGAGATGATGCGTCACTTCGAAAAAGGCGTGATGCTGCAGACGCTGGACTCCCTGTGGAAAGAGCACCTGGCGGCGATGGACTACCTGCGTCAGGGTATCCACCTGCGCGGCTATGCGCAGAAAGATCCGAAGCAGGAATACAAGCGTGAATCCTTCTCAATGTTTGCCTCTATGCTGGAGTCACTGAAGTACGAAGTGATCAGCACCCTGAGCAAGGTTCAGGTGCGCATGCCGGAAGAAGTGGAAGCGATGGAGCAGCAGCGCCGTGAAGAAGCTGAGCGTCTGGCGCAGATGCAGCAGCTGAGCCACCAGACTGACGAAAGCGAAGCCGCAGCAGCGATCGCCGCGCAGACCGGCGATCGTAAAGTCGGTCGTAACGATCCGTGCCCGTGTGGTTCCGGTAAAAAATACAAGGCGTGCCACGGCCGCCTGAGCTAAGAACATAACTAACTGAAAAGGCGCAGATATCTGCGCCTTTTTTATGGAAGTGACGCTATGAAAATACTGCAAATTGCCGTCGGGATTATTCGCAACCCGCAAAACCAAATCTTCATCACTCAGCGCGCTGCTGACGCCCATATGGCGAACAAGTGGGAGTTTCCGGGCGGGAAAATCGAATCAGGAGAAACGCCGGAAGAGGCGCTGGTGCGTGAGCTGCAGGAAGAGGTGGGGATTACCCCGCTTGGCGCCACGCTGTTCGATAAGCTGGAGTATCAGTTTCCCGACAGGCACATCACGCTGTGGTTCTGGCTGGTGGAAAGCTGGGAAGGTGAACCCTGGGGAAAAGAGGGACAGCCGGGTAACTGGGTTGAACTTCAGGTCAGTGATGCCGACAAATTCCCGCCAGCCAATGAGCCTGTGATCCGCCGCTTAGCGACAAACATGTAGGCCTGCCGAACGAATCGCCAGCAGGCTTTGAACGTTACTGCTGGCTTTCGCTCCAGTCATCGCTATCCGAGAGGTCGCCTTCGCTCGGAATTCGTTTCTCTTCCGCCGCCCATTCGCCCAGATCAATGAGCTGACAGCGCTTGCAGCAGAACGGGCGAAACGGACTCACTTCTCCCCAGACGACAGTTTTCCCACAGGTTGGGCAGTTTACGGTGGTGACGTCAGACATTTGCACTCCTTAACAACAGGCCAGTTCAAAATCGAGGCGTTCCGGCACGGTGCCATTTTCACTGTCCAGCGGCATAAAGCGGATCGCGAAACGGCTTTTATGCCCGGAAATTTGCGGATAAAGCTGCTCGCCAAGCGACAAATTTAGACGCAGAAGATCGGCGTCGTCGCCGTTGTCCTGATAAAAACCGTTGAGACTGGTTTGCTTGCGGAACGGGGCAGAGTTACGCACAAGATCGAGGATCAGCGATAGCGTCTGATTCATCGGCTCCAGGCTACCCAGCCAGCTGTTTACCTGGCGATCGCGCTGTTCCTGCGGCATATGCAGCCACATATGCAGCGTTGGCAGATCAAAGCTACAGCAACCGCCCGGTATGCTCAGGCGCTGGCGCACCAGCGCTATCAAACGGTCTTCTCGTAAATATTGCCCAACGCGCGGCGCGGCCATCAGCGTCGTGCTGCTGTTTTTCAACTGCTGGCGTAAGGCGTCAATTCGACTTTGATCCACGCCCGGTACTTCGGCCCAGGCCTGTAATTTACGCTGCTGGCGCTCCAGCTCTTTCAACAGCTCCGTGCGGACATCGCCACGTTCAATCACATCCAGCAGATCGCCTACGTTGCGAAAGAAGTGCAACGCCGTGGCATGATCGTTAACAGGCAGATGTTGTGAAAGCTGTTGGATGAGAAATTCAATGCGCAGCCAGGTACGCATTTTTTCATTAAGCGGGTGCTCAAAAAGGATGTGAGTCGACATTATGGTTTTTCCTGTGCAACGGCCTGCGCGGCGAAGGTTAGATACTGCTCGTGCAGGCGGGCAACATCCGATGCAATGGCATCTGGTGCGCCGTTATTATCAATAACATCATCCGCAACGGCAAGGCGCTGAGCGCGAGTGGCCTGAGCGGCAAGAATTTGTTCAGCATGTTCACGCGAGACGTGGTCGCGCGTCATGGTTCGCTGGATTTGCGTCTCGGGTGTGACATCAATCACCAATACCCGATTAGCTTTCTTATGCAGCTGATTTTCTACCAGGAGCGGAACCACCCACAGGACATAGGGCGAGCGGGCTGCGGCTATCTGACGCTGAGTTTCCTGGTGGATAATGGGGTGGAGCAGGGCATTAAGCCAGGCTTTTTCCGCAGAATCGGAAAAAATATATTCGCGAAGCTGACGGCGGTTCAGTGTGCCATCGGCATTGATGATTGCCTGACCGAAATGGTCGGCGATGGCCTTTAGCGCGGGTGTATTGGGCTCTACCACCTGACGGGCAATAATATCAGCATCAATAATCGCGATGCCGAGACGAGAAAACGCGTCCGCAACGGTACTTTTGCCACTACCGATGCCGCCGGTTACTGCGACGATATACCCCATTAAATCAAATCCTGGGAATTATTCATTATGGAAATCAGTTGCTTAAAAAACAAACGTGCGACAGTAATTGTTTGATTCTCTTTACCGGCTTTTTACCAGGTAAATTTATAGGATTGTAGCGTAAAAAAAGAGAATTTCGCAGTCTTGCGGAGCAGGTATTAGTGCGTATGATAGCGTCACTGGAGTTGTGCTTTTAACATATTTGCCTCTAACCCCAGGAATCCGCACATGCGTATCGAAGAAGATCTGAAGTTAGGTTTCAAAGACGTTCTTATCCGCCCTAAACGCTCTACACTGAAAAGTCGCTCAGACGTTGAACTCGAACGTCAATTCACCTTTAAACACTCCGGTCAGACGTGGTCTGGCGTGCCAATCATTGCTGCCAACATGGATACAGTCGGTACCTTTGAGATGGCAACGGCGCTGGCTCAGTTCGATATTCTTACTGCAGTCCACAAGCACTACACTCCTGAAGAGTGGAATGCGTTTGTTGCGTCCGCCTCTGCTGACGTGGTGAAGCACGTGATGGTTTCCACCGGTACTTCCGACGCCGATTTCGAGAAAACCAAACAGATCCTGAATGCCAACCCGGCGCTTAGCTTCGTTTGTATTGATGTGGCGAACGGTTACTCCGAGCACTTCGTGCAGTTCGTCAGCAAGGCGCGCGAAGCCTGGCCGACCAAAACTATCATCGCGGGTAACGTGGTGACCGGTGAAATGTGTGAAGAGCTGATCCTCTCCGGTGCCGACATCGTGAAAGTGGGCATTGGCCCGGGCTCCGTATGCACCACGCGCGTCAAGACCGGAGTTGGTTATCCGCAGCTTTCCGCGGTCATTGAATGTGCCGACGCGGCGCACGGCCTGGGCGGCCAGATCATCAGCGACGGCGGTTGCACCATGCCGGGCGATGTCGCAAAGGCCTTTGGCGGCGGCGCGGACTTCGTCATGCTCGGCGGTATGCTGGCAGGCCACGAAGAGAGCGGCGGCACCGTGGTGGAAGAGAACGGCGAGAAATTCATGCTGTTCTACGGTATGAGCTCTGAATCCGCGATGACCCGCCACGTCGGTGGCGTGGCTAAATACCGTGCGGCAGAAGGCAAAACCGTGAAGCTGCCTCTGCGCGGCCCGGTTGAAAACACCGCGCGCGACATCCTGGGCGGCCTGCGTTCAGCCTGTACCTACGTGGGTGCATCCCGCCTGAAAGAGCTGACGAAACGCACAACGTTTATTCGCGTTCAGGAGCAGGAAAACCGCGTTTTCAATAGCCTGTAATGGCTTTCGCTGGCGCATGCTTGTGCGCCAGCGCTACTGCACTACCCCGCGCTCATCGCATCACCCAGATGGAAAATCGGCAGATACATTGCCACCACCAGCGTGCCGATGATAACCCCCGTAACAACCAGGAGCAGTGGCTCCAGAAGCGCCGCCAGGTTGTCTGCACGTTGAAAGGTCTGTTCCGTGTGATGGCGAGCAAGGTTTGCCAGCATGACGTCCAGCGAACCTGACATCTCGCCGGTTCGTAAAAGCTGAATACAGAGCGGGGTAAACATTGCCGCCTTCTGAAAGGACGACCAGACGGGGAGACCTTTTTCAATGTTCTCGCGTATGCTGCGGAGTATTCCCTGCCAGTACCGGCTTTCAACAGTCTCTTCTGCACTTTCAAGCCCCTGTAAGAATGCAATGCCCGCCTGCTGCGTGAGCGACAGCACGGTGAAGATCTGCCCCAGCTTTTGCCCTCTCGCCAGCGCTCCCATTACGGGAAAACTCAGCAGAATACGCTGCCAGCGAGGATGGTGTCGCAGAGGCCAGGCTGCGGTTACGGGAACAAGCAGCATCGCGAACAGCGCAAGGGCATATGACTGCATAAACGCGGCTATCCCCATAACAATTTGCGTCAGCGCCGGAAGCGGGGTATTAAAGGTTTTGTAGATCGCGGCAAATTCGGGCAAAACCAGGGTGACCATTGCCAGCACGACGAGCACGGCCAGCGTCAGGACGATCGCCGGGTAGCGCAGCGCTTTTTTCACCTTCGCGCTGAGCTGCTGCTGCGCTTTTTGCTGCTCTGCAAGCTCTCGGCAGCACGCTTCAAGCTTCCCCGTTAGCTCTCCGGTTTTCACCATTGAGATATGCAGTGGGCTAAAGACCGCTGGCCACCGTTTGAGCGCCTCAGAAAAAGGACAGCCTTCACTGAGTTCATCGGCAACGTTTTGCAGTAGCCCCCGCCACGGTTCTACTGGATGTTGGTCTGCCAGCATTTGCAGACTATGCGCGAGCGGCAGCCCGGCCTGCAGAAGCGTTGCGAGCTGACGAAACATCTCGTAGCAGTGATGTGGACGCCAGCGGTGCCTTTGAGCGCATCGGGTCAGGGCCAGAGGATGGAGGTCGTTACGCATCAGCCTGGTGAAGGCTGCGTTGCGGTCGGTGGCCCAGAGTACCCCGTTTCGGGGTTCTCCTTCAGCGGAGATTGCTCGCCAGCGCCAGAGTTGATTAGCAGTCATCGGGCATACCCAGAACACGCACTAACTCTTCAAGCGTGGTCATCCCTTGTTCAACGGCCATGCAGCCGTGTTCAAACAGCGAGATGAGTCCAGCCTGTCGGGCGCTGGCTTCAATCACCTCGGTGCCTGCCCCGCTGGCAATAGCCAGGCGCAGGGGATTATCGATCGCAAGTACTTCAAAAATGGCCACGCGCCCGTAAAAACCATGATAACAACGATCGCAGCCTGCAGGCTGCCAGCGAGGAAGTTGCCGCGGCCAAACCGAGCGCGGCAGGTCCGTATGCTCCCCTGTTTTCTGTCGGCAGTGCGGGCAAAGGCGCCGAACCAGCCGCTGGGCAATCACCATCGAAAGAGCTGAAGAGATCATCCAGCGCGCCACGCCCATCTGCTCCAGACGAATGAGGGTTTCCGTCGTCGAGTTGGTGTGCAGCGTCGACAATACCAGATGCCCGGTCTGCGCGGCTTTAATGGCGATTTCTGCCGTTTCACCATCGCGAATTTCCCCTACCATAATGATGTCCGGATCCTGACGGAGCAGCGCTCTCAGTACGCTCTGGAATGTTAAGCCCGCGCGGGGGTTAACCTGCGTCTGATTTAACCCCGCAAGCGGGATCTCGATGGGATCCTCCACGCTGCAGATGTTGACGTCAGGGGTGTTACGCGCCTGCAGCGCGCTGTAGAGCGTTACGGTTTTGCCGCTGCCCGTCGGGCCGGTGACCAGAATTAGCCCCTGAGGCTGGTGGAGTACCTCATTAAAACAGGCCAGCTGTTTAGCGCTCATGCCAAGCGCGTTCGGCTCCAGCGCCTGCTGAACCTGATGTAGCAAACGCAGCACAATTTTCTCACCGCCGTTGCAGGGAAGCGTGGCGATACGAAACGAGACCGGCTCGTTTGTCAGCTCAATCGTAAACTGACCGTCCTGCGGCAAGCGCCGTTCCGCAATATCCAGATTACCCAGCACTTTTAACCGAGCGCTGAGCATCGTCGCCAGCGCGGCGGAAAGGAGAGGCTGCGGATAAAGTACCCCGTCGATACGTAAGCGGATTTGGCACGCGTGCTCCATTGGTTCGATATGGATGTCAGACGCGCGCTGGTTTACTGCCTGCTGCAGCGTGTGGTTGAGGATGTCCACCGCGGAGTGGGGTTGCGAAACGACGGGCAGATGCGATTGCGCGGTTAACTGCCGGTGCTTTTCCATGCGTTCAGCGCTCCAGCATTCGATATCAATCCGCTTCTGGGTCGCGAAGCGCAGGGCCTCCATCAGTTCAGGCGCGGGGGTTCCCACGACGGCGATGCTAATCATGTCGCTGTCGCTGGTGAGCAGCAGGGCATGGTGGCGAAAACAAAGCGCCACGAGTTGATCGGTGTTCATTATCCGCTCCTTAGTTAGTGTCGAAGCGGAAGACGTCTTCGCAGGCCTGCTTAAGCGCGCTGTCAGTACTGATATTGCAGTCACGCGTCCAGCCCGTCATACCGTTGCCGTTGCTCCACTGCGGCGTCATGGTTACCGTCAGCCCGTTCAGGCTCTCCTGGCCTGTTAAGGTCACGATCCCTTTCGCCACGCTCATTTCTGAAACGTAACGCGTCGTGGCAGGAGAGGGAATACCGTTACTGCCGGCATCGCAGCTCTCCACGCCGCCGCGATCGAGCGCGCAAAGCTCAATGGCAGTGCGATAGGGAACGAAAGTTTGCAGCATATCGGTGAGGGCTGCTTTACGCAGGTAGTTCTGATAGGCGGGAACGCCGATGGCGCTCAGAATCGCAATGATGCCAATGACCACCATCAGCTCAATGAGTGTGAATCCTTGTTGTCTGTCCATATCTGCTCCTTATGCAAAGTGGCGCTACTTTGTCAGCGGGACAGGGCAGAAACGAGGGGCAAAAAAGAGAACGAGAAAGGAGCTTCAGAGAATTCATTCCGTGTTGCAGAGAAGGATAATGGATTTGCGAGCGAGGCTGAAATTCCCCTCTCCGGGCAGAGAGGGGAGCGTGCGTTATTTGAAGCGCATTGAGAGATCGAGGGCGCGAACGTGCTTGGTCAGCGCGCCAACGGAGATGTAATCCACGCCGGTTTCGGCAAACTCACGGATCGTCTCGAAAGTGACGTTTCCGGACACTTCAAGCTGGGCCCGGCCGTTGGTCAGTTTCACCGCCTCGCGCATCTGCTCCGTCTCGAAGTTATCGAGCATGATGATATCGGCCCCGGCCTTGATCGCCTGCTCCAGCTCTTCCAGGCTTTCAACTTCCACCTCAACCGGCACATCCGGATGCAGCCAGAAGGCCTTTTCCACCGCCTGACGCACGGAGCCAGAAGCAATAATGTGGTTCTCTTTAATCAGGAAAGCATCGGACAGGCCCAGACGATGGTTTGCGCCGCCGCCGCAGAGCACCGCGTACTTCAGCGCAGTGCGCAGGCCCGGCAGCGTTTTGCGGGTATCCAGCAGTTGGGTACGGGTGCCGGCCAGCAGGTCAACGTAGCGGCGCACTTCACTGGCGACGCCAGAGAGCGTTTGGACAAAATTGAGCGCGGTACGCTCGCCGGTCAGTAATACGCGGGAAGGACCGTCCAGCTCGAACAGCGGCTGATTGGCGGTCACCGCATCACCATCATCAACGTGCCATGTCACCTGTACATCGTCACCCGCCAGCTGAGTAAAGATCTCTTCAACCCAACGCTTGCCGCAGAAAACGCCCTCCTCACGGGTGATAATGACCGCGTGCGAGCGTGTCTCTTTTGGCAACAATTGTGCGGTAATATCTTTATCGGCGTTAACGTCACCCCCCAGGTCTTCTTTCAACGCATGGGCGACGCTTGCCGGAATATCCATATTAATACGTTCCAGAAGCGCTTCACGTCGGTGGTCGGGGTTGTAGCGGCGAGGCGGCATGATAAAACTCCAAATTGGTAACGAATCATAATATTGAAACATGCTACTCTGAACCGAGTCATTGCACCATACAGAAGGAGTTCCAGCATGTTGTTAGAAAACGGATGGCTGGTGGATGTGCGGCATGTGCCCTCGCCGCACCACGACTGCCGCCCGGAGGATGAAAAGCCCACACTGCTGGTGGTTCATAATATTAGCCTCCCGCCGGGTGAGTTTGGCGGCCCGTGGATCGATGCGTTATTCACGGGAACGATAGATCCCAATGCTCATCCCTTCTTCGCTGAGATTGCGCATCTGCGCGTGTCGGCTCACTGCCTGATTCGCCGTGATGGTGAGGTGGTTCAGTATGTTCCTTTTGATAAGCGCGCCTGGCATGCCGGGGTATCGATGTATGACGGGCGCGACCGGTGCAACGATTTCTCGATTGGGATTGAGCTGGAAGGCACGGATACTACCCCCTACACCGATGCCCAGTATCAGCAGCTGGTTGCTATTACCCACACGCTTATCGGACTCTACCCGGCAATCGCCGACAATATTACCGGGCACAGCGATATCGCTCCGGCGAGAAAAACCGATCCCGGCCCGGCATTTGACTGGCCGCGGTTTCGCGCCATGCTTGCCGCGTCGTCAGAATAAGGAGATACCATGACGTTGTTTACCATGCTGCTGGTTATCATCGCTGAACGCCTGTTCAAGCTCGGCGAGCACTGGCAACTGGATCACCGGCTGGAGGTGTTATTCCGCCGCATCAAGCACTTTTCCATGCTGCGCACGCTGCTGATGATGGCGGGCGTCATGCTGATTACCTTCCTGCTGCTGCGCTCGCTGTACGGACTCTTTTTCAACGTGCCGCTGCTGGTGGTGTGGATCCTGCTCGGCGTGCTGTGCATTGGTGCGGGCAAGGTGCGTTTGCACTATCACGCCTACCTGAAAGCCGCCTCCCGTGACGATGCCCACGCGCGCGGCGCGATGGCGAGCGAGCTGACGATGATCCACGGCGTGCCGCCGGACTGCGACGAGCGCGAGTTCCTGCGCGAGCTGCAAAACGCGCTGCTGTGGATTAACTTCCGCTACTACCTTGCTCCGCTGTTCTGGTTTGTGGTGGGCGGCCCCTGGGGGCCGGTACTGCTGATGGGCTATTCGTTCCTGCGCGCCTGGCAGACCTGGCTTGCCCGTTATCTGACGCCGCATGAGCGTTTGCTGTCCGGCATTGATGCCATCCTGCACGTGCTCGACTGGCTTCCGGTGCGTCTGGTGGGCGTGGTGTACGCCTTAATTGGCCACGGTGAAAAAGCGCTGCCCGCATGGTTCGCTTCTCTTGGGGACCGCCATACGTCCCAGTACCAGGTGTTGACGCGCCTGGCGCAGTTCTCGCTGGCGCGCGAACCGCATACCGACAAGATCGAAACGCCAAAAGCCGCCGTCTCCATGGCGAAGAAAACCTCGTTTGTGGTGGTGGTGATTGTGGCGCTGCTGACGATTTACGGCACGCTGGTGTAACCCAGCGCGCCGCAGACGCTATAACGTATCCGCAGGCGGGATGCCGAAATCAGGCATCCCGTTTTCGTCCCAGCGGACAAGCTTCAGGCGAGTATGACGGTTCGGATCGTAAAGCGGATCGCCTTCAATTTCGGTGTAATTTCTTGCGTGGTATACCAATACATCTTCCCCTTCCGGCGTTTGCGTAAAGCTGTTGTGGCCTGGCCCGTACTGGCGGTTCTCGTAGCTGGTGACGAAAACCGGGCGAGGGGATTTGTGCCAGTTTGCCGGGTTTTGCGGATCGGCGTTCAGGTCTATCCACAGTAATCCCATGCAGTAGTTCTCATCGGTGGCGCTGGCGGAGTAGCTGATAAACAGCTTATCGCCGTGAACCAGCACCGCCGGACCTTCGTTGACCCAGAAACCACGGCATTCCCAGTCGTATTCTGGCTTGCTGAGCATCACCGGCTCGCCTTTCAGCGTCCACGGGTTCTCCATTTCACACAGATAGAGGTTAGAGTTGCCGGAAATATCCGGGGCTTTTTGCGCCCACAGGTACCAGCGTTTGCCCTGATGAACAAAGGTGGTGGCGTCCAGGGCGAAGGTGTCGAACGGGGTGTTGATTTGCCCTTTCTCGATCCAGGTACCGCTGAGCGGATCGCGGTCCGCACACTCAATCGCAAACATGCGGTGCTGGAACATCCCGAGCGCGTCGAGCGCCTGGGTGTGCGTCGCGGCAAAATAGATGTACCACTTTCCGTCAATGTGGTGCAGTTCTGGCGCCCAGATTAGCTGGCTCATCGGGCCGGTCTCGGGTTTGCGCCAGACCACCACCTCTTCAGCGTCGCGTAGTCCTTCCAGCGAGTCCGCGCGGCGGATCGCCAGCCTGTCGTACTGCGGCACGGAGGCAATAAAATAGTACTGTCCCTCATGGCGTAAAATGTACGGGTCGGCGCGTTGTTCGATAAACGGGTTTGGCCAGTTATGCATGCGGCTTTCCTTATTTAGTCTCAGCGGCTTTGAGTTCCTGATAGTCGTTCAGTTCGCGGTAGTTGGTACGGCGCTTTTCCAGATCGGCCTGGATCTGCTTCATGGTTTCGCGGTCCACCTTCAGCAGACGTACCACCCCAGCGGTAATTAAGTATCCAATGCCCGGAATGACGGTAAAGAGCAGCACGATCCCGTTGATGGCGTCCGCGCTTTGCGCTTTTGCGCCCGCGTCATAACCGTACCAGGAGAGCAGGAAGCCGACCATTGCACCGGCAATCGCCAGGCCCAGCTTCAGGAAGAAGATGTTACCCGAGAAACTGATCCCGGTGATGCGTTTCCCGGTTTTCCACTCGCCGTAGTCGTCCACATCGGCCATCAGCGACCAGTGCAGCGGAGACGGGATCTGGTGCAGGATGTTCAGCAGGAAGTAGAGCACCACGATGGTAACGGTGGCTTTCGGGTCGAAGAAATAAAAGGCGCAGGAGAAAATCGCCAGCACGATATTGGTCCAGAAGAAGACCTTCAGCTTACACCAGCGGTCGGTCAGCACTTTTGCCAGCACGCTGCCAAGCATCATGCCGACAACGCCCAGGCTGATAAACAGCGTGGCGAAGTGGGTGCTCTGGCCCATCACCCAGGTGACGTAATACATGGTCGCCGCCATGCGGATAAAGCCCGGGCAGACGTTGCACAGCGTCAGCAGCAAAATGCGCACCCACTGGTCGTTTTTCCACACGTCTTTCAGGTCGTTTTTCAGTTCGTCGTTGGTTTGCACTGCCGGACGCACGCGCTCGCGCACGGTGGCGAAGCAGAACAGGAACATACAGGTACCAATCAGTGCCAGGACGGTCATCGCCATCTGGTAGCCTTTGGCTTTGTTATCCCCGCCAAACCAGTCGGCCATCGGCAGCAGCGTTAAGGAGAGCAGCAGCGTGGCGATGCCGACCAGCACGAAGCGATACGACTGGCAGGCCACGCGCTCTTTTGGATCGTTGGTGATCACTCCACCTAACGAGCAGTAAGGGATGTTGATGGCCGTATAGGTTAACGAGAGCAGGAAGTAGGTGACAAACGCATAGATAACTTTGCTGTTATAGCTCCACTCCGGGGTGGTGAACATCAGAATGCTGAACAGCGCGTAGGGGAACGCAATCCACAGCAGCCATGGACGAAACCGGCCATATTTACTGCGGGTACGGTCGGCAATCGCCCCCATGATCGGGTCCGTTACGGCGTCAATCACGCGGACGGACAGCAGCAGCACGCCGACCAGCGCAGGCGCCAGGCCAAAAATATCCGTATAGAAATAGTTAACAAACAGCATGATGGCGCCGAAGATGATGTTGCATCCCGCGTCGCCCATCCCATAGCCGATCTTTTCTTTTACTGACAGTTTGTTGTTATCCATCGACAGCTCTCCGGTTTACGGTATGGGGAGAATTATTCGCTGGCAAAGGAATATATGCGTTGCAGTATCAGGGCGGTGATATGGATAAATGTGCTGTTGGCGTGAAAGTGTGAAGGAGGTAACAACGCGCGGCACCCGCAAAAACAGGTGCCGCGGCGAGAGGTTTAGTGCGCCTTCATGGCATTACGGCTTTTCTGGCTGAAGAGATAGCCAACGCCAAGGATCGCAATCCAGACCGGGATCAGGTAGACGGAAATCGCCATGCCCGGCGTGATCAGCATGATCACCAGCACGGCCGCCATAAACAGCAGGCAAATCCAGTTACCCAGCGGATAGAGCAGGGCAGGGAAGCGCGTGGTGACGCCCTGCTGCTGTTTCGCGCGGCGGAACTTCATGTGCGCCAGGCTGATCATCGCCCAGTTGATAACCAGAGCGGAGACTACCAGCGCCATCAGCAGGCCAAACGCCGATTCCGGTGCCATGTAGTTAATCAGCACGCACAGCGCGGTCACGATGGCTGAAACAATGATGGTATTCACCGGCACGCCGCGTTTATCCACGTTGAGCAGCATCTTCGGCGCGTTGCCCTGCTGGGCCAGGCCGAACAGCATACGGCTGTTGCAGTATACGCAGCTGTTGTAAACGGAGAGCGCTGCGGTCAGCACCACGATGTTCAGGGCGTTGGCGACAAAGGTATCGCCCAGCTCGTGGAAGATGAGAACAAACGGGCTGGTGTCAGCGGTCACGCGCGTCCACGGCAACAGGGAGAGCAGCACGGCCAGTGAGCCCACATAGAAGATCAGAATACGGTAGATAACCTGATTTGTGGCTTTCGGAATGCTTTGCTCCGGGTTATCGGCTTCGGCGGCGGTAATACCCACCAGCTCCAGGCCGCCGAAGGAGAACATGATGATCGCCATCATCATCACCAGACCGGTCATGCCGTGAGGCAGGAAGCCGCCCTGTTCCCAGAGGTTACGCACGGTAGCCTGCGGGCCGCCGTTGCCGCTGAACAGCAGCCAGCCACCGAAGATGATCATCGCCACAACGGCAATGACTTTGATAATGGCAAACCAGAACTCCATCTCGCCGAATACTTTTACGTTGGTCAGGTTAATGGCGTTGATAATCACGAAGAAGGCTGCAGCAGACGCCCAGGTGGGGATCTCCGGATACCAGAACTGAATGTACTTCCCGACGGCGGTCAGCTCGGCCATAGCAACCAGAACGTACAGCACCCAGTAGTTCCAGCCGGAGGCGAAGCCCGCAAAGCTGCCCCAGTATTTATAGGCAAAGTGGCTGAACGAGCCTGCGACCGGCTCTTCAACGACCATTTCGCCAAGCTGGCGCATGATCAGAAAAGCAATGAAACCCGCAATCGCATAACCCAAAATAATACCCGGACCGGCTGACTGGATAACGGATGCGCTGCCCAGAAACAGGCCGGTACCAATCGCACCGCCCAGTGCGATGAGCTGTATATGGCGGTTTTTAAGTCCGCGCTTTAGCTGATCGCCGTGCTGTTGAGCTTCCATTTGAAACCTCGTGTGTGGTTGTTATGTTCACGCTGTGCGTGTGTAATTATGAAAGTCCATATTCTGTATTTATTTCTTTACGGTTAAACAAACCGAAAAAAGCGGAGATGACTTCCGTAAGCGCCAGAATAGTGGTAAGCGCCTGCGAATGCACCTGCTTTATGAAGGGATGCTGACGACTTGAATAAAAAGAAAGCATTTGTAAATCGGCCCGCTTATTCTTCCTAATCCAACCTATAGAATAGAAATGCTTCTTAAGTGGGCGAATTTTCATTATTTGCCATGTTGAATCGCTTCAGATTGCAAAAACCCTCGTTTCATTATGGTTAAAACTCCCTCTTTGGGAGTAATCAACTCATTTGTGCAAAGTTACATTTCTGAAACGTTATTTCTGTAAGGTTGTTAAAATGTGCAGGGTTTACTGATTTCAATCAAAACCAATATGGACAGAAGGTGAATACTTTGTTACTTTAGCGATACGAACTAGAAATTGGTAAGACCAATTGACTCCGGGCAAAAAGGCGTAAGACAGGGAATATGGCCTACAGCAAAATTCGCCAACCAAAACTATCTGATGTGATTGAGCAGCAGCTGGAGTTTTTAATCCTCGAAGGGACTCTGCGCCCGGGTGAGAAACTTCCGCCAGAACGCGAGCTGGCAAAACAGTTCGACGTTTCACGTCCCTCTCTGCGTGAGGCGATTCAACGCCTCGAAGCAAAGGGCTTGCTGCTTCGTCGCCAGGGCGGCGGAACCTTTGTGCAAAACAGCCTGTGGCAGAGCTTCAGCGATCCGCTGGTAGAACTTCTCTCTGACCACCCAGAATCCCAGTTTGACCTGCTTGAGACCCGTCACGCGCTTGAAGGTATTGCGGCCTATTACGCCGCCCTTCGCAGCACTGATGAAGATCGCGTGCGTATCCGCGAACTGCATCAGGCCATTGAACGGGCACAGCAGTCCGGCGATTTAGACGCCGAGTCCAGCGCCGTTGTCCAGTATCAAATCGCCGTCACCGAAGCGGCACACAACGTGGTGCTCCTCCATCTGCTACGCTGCATGGAGCCGATGCTGGCCCAGAACGTTCGTCAGAATTTTGAATTGTTGTATGCCCGTCGGGAGATGCTCCCGCTGGTAAGCAACCATCGCACCCGAGTATTCGAGGCGATAATGGCCGGGGAGCCGGAGCAGGCGCGCGAAGCGTCGCACCGTCACCTGGCTTTCATTGAGGAAATCTTGCTGGACCGCAGCCGTGAACAATCGCGTCGCGAACGTTCATTACGCCGCATACAGCAACGAAAGGATTAAGCGCCAGGTACTTTTAGAGCGCGGCAACTAAACGCAGAACCTGTCTTATTGTGTTCTTGCCCAAGAGCACAATGGGACAGGTTCCAGACAAATCAACGTATTAGATAGATAAGGAATACCCCCATGTCAGAACGTCTCCAAAATGACGTGGATCCGATCGAAACTCGCGACTGGCTACAGGCGATCGAATCGGTCATCCGTGAAGAAGGTGTTGAGCGCGCTCAGTATCTGATTGATCAGCTGCTTTCTGAAGCCCGCAAAGGCGGCGTGAAGGTTGCTTCAGGTGCAGGGGCTAGCAACTACGTAAACACGATTGCCGTTGAAGACGAACCGGAATACCCGGGCAATCTGGATCTGGAACGTCGTATCCGTTCTGCAATCCGCTGGAACGCCATCATGACCGTTCTGCGCGCGTCCAAGAAAGACCTGGAACTGGGTGGCCACATGGCGTCCTTCCAGTCTTCTGCGACCGTTTACGAAGTGTGCTTCAACCACTTCTTCCGTGCAGCGAACGAGAAAGACGGCGGCGATCTGGTGTACTTCCAGGGCCACATCTCTCCGGGCATCTATGCACGTGCATTCCTGGAAGGTCGTCTGACTGAAGAGCAGATGAACAACTTCCGTCAGGAAGTTCACGGTAAAGGTCTGTCTTCTTATCCGCACCCTAAACTGATGCCTGAATTCTGGCAGTTCCCGACCGTATCTATGGGTCTGGGCCCAATCGGTGCGATCTACCAGGCTAAATTCCTGAAGTATCTGGAACACCGTGGTCTGAAAGACACCTCTGAGCAGACCGTTTACGCCTTCCTGGGCGACGGCGAAATGGATGAGCCAGAATCTAAAGGTGCGATCACCATCGCAACCCGTGAGAAGCTGGACAACCTGTGCTTCATCATCAACTGTAACCTGCAGCGTCTGGATGGTCCGGTAACCGGTAACGGCAAGATCATCAACGAACTGGAAGGCATCTTCGCAGGTGCTGGCTGGAACGTGATCAAAGTCATGTGGGGTTCCCGTTGGGACGAACTGCTGCGTAAAGACACCAGCGGTAAACTGATCCAGCTGATGAACGAAACCGTTGACGGCGACTACCAGACCTTCAAATCCAAAGACGGTGCCTACGTGCGTGAGCACTTCTTCGGTAAATATCCAGAAACCGCAGCGCTGGTTGCCGACTGGACTGACGAGCAGATCTGGGCCCTGAACCGCGGTGGTCACGATCCGAAGAAAATTTACGCTGCACTGAAAAAAGCGCGTGAAACCAAAGGTAAAGCGACTGTAATCCTGGCCCACACCATCAAAGGTTACGGCATGGGTGATACCGCAGAAGGTAAAAACATCGCTCACCAGGTTAAGAAAATGAACATGGACGGCGTGCGCTATATCCGCGACCGTTTCAACGTTCCAGTGACCGATGAGCAGGTAGAAAACCTGTCTTACATCACCTTCCCGGAAGGCTCTGAAGAGCACAAGTACCTGCACGAACGTCGTCAGGCGCTGAAAGGCTACCTGCCAGCTCGTCAGCCTAACTTCACCGAGAAGCTGGAACTGCCAGCGCTGGAAGACTTCTCTCAGCTGCTGGAAGAGCAGAACAAAGAGATCTCTACCACTATCGCTTTCGTTCGTGCCCTGAACGTGATGCTGAAGAACAAGTCGATCAAAGATCGTCTGGTGCCAATCATCGCCGACGAAGCGCGTACTTTCGGTATGGAAGGTCTGTTCCGTCAGATCGGTATTTACAGCCCGAACGGCCAGCAGTACACCCCGCAGGACCGTGAGCAGGTTGCATACTACAAAGAAGACGAGAAAGGTCAGATTCTGCAGGAAGGTATCAACGAGCTGGGCGCAGGCGCATCCTGGCTGGCTGCTGCGACTTCATACAGCACCAACAACCTGCCGATGATTCCGTTCTACATCTACTACTCCATGTTCGGGTTCCAGCGTATCGGTGACCTGTGCTGGCAGGCAGGCGACCAGCAGGCTCGCGGCTTCCTGATCGGTGGTACTTCAGGTCGTACGACCCTGAACGGTGAAGGTCTGCAGCACGAAGATGGCCACAGCCACATTCAGTCTCTGACTATTCCTAACTGTATCTCTTACGACCCGTCTTACGCGTACGAAGTTGCTGTCATCATGCATGACGGTCTGCAGCGCATGTACGGTGAAGCGCAAGAGAACATTTACTACTACATCACCACCCTGAACGAAAACTACCACATGCCGGCAATGCCAGCAGGTGCCGAGGAAGGTATCCGTAAAGGTATCTACAAACTCGAAACCATTGAAGGTAGCAAAGGTAAAGTTCAGCTGCTGGGCTCCGGTTCTATCCTGCGTCACGTTCGTGAAGCAGCGCAGATCCTGGCGAAAGACTACGGCGTGGGTTCCGACGTGTACTCTGTGACTTCCTTCACCGAACTGGCGCGTGATGGCCAGGATTGTGAGCGCTGGAACATGCTGCACCCACTGGAAACCCCACGCGTTCCGTACATCGCTCAGGTGATGAACGACGCGCCAGCGGTGGCGTCCACTGACTATATGAAACTGTTCGCTGAGCAGGTTCGTACTTACGTTCCAGCTGATGATTATCGCGTTCTGGGTACTGATGGCTTCGGTCGTTCTGACAGCCGCGAAAACCTGCGTCACCACTTCGAAGTTGATGCTTCTTACGTGGTTGTAGCAGCACTGGGCGAACTGGCTAAACGTGGCGAAATCGATAAGAAAGTGGTTGCGGACGCAATTACCAAATTCAACATCGATGCAGAAAAAGTTAACCCGCGTCTGGCGTAAGAGGTAAAAGAATAATGGCTATCGAAATCAAAGTGCCGGACATCGGGGCTGATGAAGTTGAAATCACCGAGATCCTGGTCAAAGTGGGCGACAAAGTTGAAGCTGAACAGTCGCTGATCACCGTAGAAGGCGATAAAGCCTCTATGGAAGTCCCGTCTCCTCAGGCTGGCATCGTTAAGGAGATCAAAGTCTCCGTTGGCGATAAAACCGAGACTGGCAAACTGATCATGATTTTCGATTCCGCCGACGGTGCAGCAGCAGCTGCACCTGCGCAGGAAGAGAAGAAAGAAGCCGCTCCGGCCGCCGCTGCTCCAGCAGCTGCCGCGGCAGCGAAAGAAGTGAACGTGCCTGACATCGGCGGTGACGAAGTTGAAGTCACTGAAATCCTGGTGAAAGTGGGCGATACCGTTGCGGCCGAGCAGTCACTGATCACCGTAGAAGGCGACAAAGCCTCTATGGAAGTACCAGCGCCATTCGCCGGTACAGTAAAAGAGATCAAGATCAACACCGGCGACAAAGTGTCTACCGGGTCGCTTATCATGATCTTCGAAGTGGCGGGTGCTGCACCTGCTGCCGCGCCTGCACAGGCCGCTGCTCCGGCTCCGGCCGCTGCACCAGCCGCTGCTGGCGGTGCGAAAGACGTTAACGTACCGGACATCGGCGGTGACGAAGTTGAAGTCACCGAAGTGATGGTAAAAGTGGGCGACAAAGTTGCCGCTGAACAGTCACTGATCACCGTTGAAGGCGACAAGGCTTCCATGGAAGTGCCTGCGCCGTTCGCCGGTACCGTTAAAGAGATCAAAATCAGCACTGGCGACAAAGTGTCTACCGGCTCCCTGATCATGGTCTTCGAAGTGGAAGGCGCTGCGCCTGCCGCAGCTCCGGCTGCCGCGGCTGCTCCAGCACCGGCTGCTGCACCGGCTCAGGCTGCTAAACCTGCCGCTGCCCCTGCTGCAAAAGCAGAAAAATCAGAGTTCGCTGAAAACGACGCTTACGTCCACGCGACTCCGCTGATTCGTCGCCTGGCGCGCGAGTTCGGTGTGAACCTGGCGAAAGTGAAAGGTACCGGCCGTAAGGGTCGTATCCTGCGCGAAGACGTTCAGGCCTACGTGAAAGACGCGGTGAAACGCGCCGAAGCTGCACCTGCGGCAGCCGCTGGCGGCGGTATCCCGGGCATGCTGCCATGGCCGAAAGTGGACTTCAGCAAGTTCGGCGAGATCGAAGAAGTTGAACTGGGCCGTATCCAGAAAATCTCGGGTGCTAACCTGAGCCGTAACTGGGTGATGATCCCGCACGTTACGCACTTCGATAAGACCGATATCACCGATCTGGAAGCGTTCCGTAAACAGCAGAACGCCGAAGCCGAGAAGCGTAAGCTGGACGTGAAATTCACCCCAGTGGTCTTCATCATGAAGGCGGTTGCTGCGGCTCTGGAACAGATGCCACGCTTCAACAGCTCCCTGTCCGAAGACGGCCAGAAGCTGACGCTGAAGAAATACATCAACATCGGTGTTGCGGTTGATACGCCAAATGGTCTGGTTGTTCCGGTCTTCAAAGACGTGAACAAGAAGAGCATTACCGAGCTGTCCCGTGAACTGACCACCATCTCCAAGAAAGCGCGTGATGGTAAGCTGACTGCCGGCGAAATGCAGGGCGGCTGCTTCACGATCTCCAGCATCGGCGGCCTGGGTACCACCCACTTCGCGCCGATTGTGAACGCGCCGGAAGTGGCTATCCTCGGTGTGTCCAAGTCCGCGATGGAGCCGGTGTGGAATGGCAAAGAGTTCGTGCCGCGTCTGATGATGCCAATCTCTCTGTCCTTCGACCACCGCGTGATCGACGGGGCTGATGGTGCGCGTTTCATCACCATCATCAACAACATGCTGAGCGACATTCGCCGCCTGGTGATGTAATCGAAAAGCCGGCCAGTCGGCCGGCTTTTTTCTGATAATCTCATGGTGTTTATGAGGTTATTGGTGAAAGCGACAATTCGTGAGCCGTTTGTTGTTTCAAAATTGTTAACAATTTTGTAAACTGCGGGCGGATAGAACGACCCGGTGGACGACGGGTATAAACTAAGAGGTCATGATGAGCACAGAAATCAAAACTCAGGTCGTAGTACTTGGGGCAGGCCCGGCAGGTTACTCCGCAGCATTTCGTGCAGCGGATTTAGGTCTGGAAACCGTCATCGTAGAGCGTTACAGCACCCTCGGCGGTGTTTGTCTGAACGTCGGCTGTATCCCTTCTAAAGCGCTGCTGCACGTAGCGAAAGTTATCGAAGAAGCCAAAGCGCTGGCTGAACACGGTATCGTCTTCGGCGAGCCAAAAACCGATATCGACAAAATCCGTACCTGGAAAGAGAAAGTTATCACTCAGCTGACCGGCGGTCTGGCGGGTATGGCGAAAGGCCGTAAGGTCAAAGTGGTTAACGGTCTGGGTAAATTCACCGGTGCGAACACCCTGGAAGTGGAAGGCGAAAACGGCAAAACCGTTATCAACTTCGACAACGCGATCATCGCGGCAGGCTCTCGCCCAATCGAACTGCCATTCATTCCACATGAAGATCCACGCGTGTGGGATTCCACTGATGCCCTGGAGCTGAAAACCGTTCCTAAGCGTCTGCTGGTTATGGGCGGTGGTATCATCGGTCTGGAAATGGGTACCGTGTACCATGCGCTGGGTTCAGACATTGACGTGGTTGAAATGTTCGACCAGGTTATCCCGGCTGCTGACAAAGACATCGTTAAAGTCTTCACCAAGCGCATCAGCAAGAAGTTTAACCTGATGCTGGAAACCAAAGTGACTGCCGTTGAAGCGAAAGAAGACGGTATTTACGTTTCCATGGAAGGCAAAAAAGCCCCATCCGAACCACAGCGTTACGACGCCGTGCTGGTGGCTATCGGTCGTGTACCGAACGGTAAAAATCTCGACGCGGGCAAAGCTGGCGTGGAAGTGGACGACCGTGGCTTCATCCGCGTTGACAAACAGCTGCGCACCAACGTGCCGCACATCTTTGCTATCGGCGACATCGTCGGTCAGCCAATGCTGGCGCACAAAGGCGTTCACGAAGGTCACGTTGCCGCTGAAGTTATCGCCGGCATGAAGCACTACTTCGATCCGAAAGTGATCCCATCTATCGCGTACACCGAGCCAGAAGTTGCATGGGTCGGTCTGACCGAGAAAGAAGCGAAAGAGAAAGGCATCAGCTACGAAACCGCCACCTTCCCGTGGGCTGCTTCTGGCCGTGCTATCGCTTCCGACTGCGCAGACGGTATGACCAAACTGATCTTCGACAAAGAGACTCACCGCGTAATCGGTGGTGCGATTGTCGGTACCAACGGCGGTGAGCTGCTGGGTGAAATCGGTCTGGCTATCGAAATGGGCTGTGACGCGGAAGACATCGCGCTGACCATCCACGCGCACCCGACTCTGCACGAGTCCGTGGGCCTGGCGGCTGAAGTGTTTGAAGGTAGCATTACCGACCTGCCAAACGCGAAAGCGAAGAAGAAATAAGTTTTGTTGTGATTGCTAAGCGCCTCCTTCGGAGGCGTTTTTTTTAATTTTATTCTTAGTTATTAATATATAATTAAATATTCAGCGCTTCATTTAACGGTTATTTGTTAGGTAAATGTTTTAGAGTTCAATATTTATTATTATTATATAAAATTCATATCAATATCTTTTTGAAAAATATTCTAAAAATTGATTTAGCGGTTTGACATAATATTTAAAGGG